>JAHEEN010000230.1 GCA_024640685.1 Rhodospirillaceae bacterium | reverse complement strand
AGATCGGCGACGATGGCCACGCCGTCGTTTTCGATCGCCTCACGCACAAGCTCGCGAAATACGACCTCGAAGGCCGGCTAATCTACTCGTGGGGCACGGTCGGGACGTTCCCGGGCACGCTGTGGGGCGTGCACGGCATGGCGACCGATCAGGAGGGTAACCTCTATGTCGCCGAGGTCGATGCCGGGCGCTTCCAGAAATTCACGCCGCGACCCGGTGCGCATCCCGCAACGTTGGTCGGCAAGCCGATCTACTCCGCCTGGCAGTAACCATCATCTCGGGCTCGCGCCGTTGCGCGCGAGCCCGCTCACTGTTTCGGCGTCCGCCTTACGTGCCCGTGCCCTCGGCGATCGCGAGCAGGCGATGCATGTCGCGCAGCACCGGCTTTTCGATCAGCTTACCGTCGATGACGACGAGACCCGTATCGGCTGCCGCGAATGCTGCGACAATCCGGCGTGCGCGCTCGAGCTCTGCCGCACTCGGCGTAAAAACCTGGTTGAGCGCGGCGATCTGCTTTGGATGAATCGCGCCCTTGCCGCAGAAGCCGATCGACTTGGCCTGGCGCGCCGCGACGATCATGCCGTCCATGTCGTCGAGGTCGAGGTACGGCACGTCGATGACGTCGAGTCCAGCGGCTGCCGCTGCATGGACGACGCGCGAACGCGCGTAGAGCAGCGGCTCCCACGCGCTCTCGCAGCGCAACTCCGCGGCCATGTCGATACCACCGAAGAACAGCGCATCGATCCTCGGGCTGCAGTGGGCGATCTCGAACACGGCCTCGAGGCCGCGATTGGTCTCGATGATGATGTGCAACCGCGTGTCGTGGCCGCGCTCGGTCAACAGATCGTCGAGCATGACGACCTCCTCCGGTGAGCGCACCTTCGGCAGCATCAACGCCGGCGGCGGCGTCTCGGTCGCGAGCACCGCTTGAACGTCGGCAACGCCGAACGCCTCGCGCAAGCAGTTGATCCTGACGACCCGCTCAACGCCGTCATCTGCTTGCGGCGTCTCGAACAAGCTCAGCGCTGCGGCGCGGGCCGCGTCCTTGTCCTTGGGCGCAACGCCGTCCTCGAGCTCGACGCAGACGATATCGGCGCCCGACGCGAGCGCCTTCGGGTAAAGCTCCGGGCGCAAACCGGGGGCGAAGATGAAGCTCCTGCGCGGGCGAATCGTTCGGTCAGTCATAGCGAGCGTATTCTACGCCCGCTGGACTTCAATTAGCTCGCGTGCGTCAGTGGCGGTCGAGGCAGCGAGCCCTTGCGCTCGATACCAGCGAACGTGCTCGGCCGGAGCCACGACTGGATCGTGCGCGTCAGTGCGCTCGCGCCGCTCACTTTGAGCCGATCCAAGCGCCGCGCCTGGGCAATCGAAATATCGCCGAGGTAGATCTCAGTCATCGTGCGACGGTCGGAGCTGATGTAGACCGCCGGCTCCGGGCCTGGATCGTAATCACAGAGATCCGTCGCACCGCCCCGAATAACGATCCACCAGCGTTTGCCGATCTGAGTGTCATCGAAATCGAAGTGCAGCACGGTCTCGCGATTCGGAAGTTGCGCAGTATCAATGCGTTTCTCGAACGCGATCATCAGCAGATAGACGTTCATCTCCTCGTCGGTCAGCGTGCTGCGCGCCCACTGCATGCCCCAAGTGCCGAGATGCACGATGATCGGCTCGAGGTCGCGGCCCGCCGGCGTCAACGAATACTCAAAACCGCGACGGCCGTGAATTTTCTTGCGCGCGACGAGACCCGCGTCGCAGAGCTCGTTGAGCCTGCGGGTCAGCACGGTCGGTGAGATCTTCGGCATGCCGTACTGGAATTCCTGAAAACGCGCGCTGCCACAAAGCAGATCGCGAATGATCAACAACGCCCATTTCTCACTCAAAAGCCCTGCTGCCTTGGATACCGGACAAAACTGGCCGTAGTCCATTTGCGTGTTCTCCAACAGCGATCCGTGTTGAGCCTAGCTAGCGTGAACGGAGTTGGCTACTACGCCTGAGATAGTAGCCGCGGCCCCGAACGCGTTGCTACGGTCGATACCAGACTCAGTGCTCGTACTCAGTGGCGAGCCGCATGGAACGGAGGGGGAGATCATGAACCGACGGCAGTTCTGTCATTCATCCGTAGCGTTTGGTGTGGGGCTAGCATTGTCGGGCTGTGGCCGCTCGGCGGACGACGCGCGTCTCGCCGATACCGCAATTCCGGCCGTGTCGTTGGATGGCGCGGACATCGAGCTCGAGGCTGCAGCCGTACGTGAGCTCGGCAAAAGCCTCGCGGGACCAGTCATATTGTCGGGACATCCGCAATACGACACAGCACGCTCGATCTGGAACGGCATGCACGATCGCCGCCCGGCGCTAATCGCGCGATGTCTCCACGCAGACGACGTCAGCCAAGCCGTCTCGTTCGCGCGCGACAACAACTTGCTTGTCGCCGTGCGCGGCGGTGGGCACAGCTGGCCCGGTAACTCGGTCTGCGACCGTGGACTGATGATCGACCTGTCGCAGATCAGCGCCGTTCAAATCGATCCGGACGAGCGACGCGCACGGTCGGGCGGCGGCGCCCTGTTGTACGCGCTCGACGCGAATGCACTGCAGCACGGCCTCGTGACGACGGCCGGTGTCGTCTCGCATACCGGCGTCGGCGGCTTCACGCTCGGCGGCGGTTATGGCCGGCTGAACCGCAAATACGGGCTTGCGATCGACAACCTGGTCGGCACAACAATCGTCACGGCCGATGGCCAGACCCGACATGTCAGTGCTAACAACGAGCCGGATCTTTATTGGGCGCTACGCGGCGGCGGCGGCAACTTCGGCGTCGTCACCGAGTTCGAGTTCGAGCTGCATCCGTTCGACCGCAACTTGTTATCGGGCAGTATCTTCTGGCCGATCGCACAAGCACGCGATGTGCTCGAGCATTATGCCGAGGCGGCGCCGCGGTACTCGGACGACATGTATATCGGCCCATGGATGGGCGCGCATCCCGAGTTAGGCGAGTTTGTCGCCGTCGACGTCGTCTACGACGGCGATCCGGCCGACGGCGAGCGCGAGCTCGCACGGCTGCGTGCAATCGGCAGCCCGCTCGCAGACTCCGTCGCCGTGCAAGACCACCTCGTCATGCAGACGATCAATGACGAGCCGTTCGCACACGGCATTCGCTCATATGCGAAGAGCGGCATGGTTGGCGAGTGGACGCAAGGGCTCGTCGACACGATGATCGACGCGTTCGATCCGCGTGTGTTTCTCGCGAGCCACGTCGCCGGCGGCGCCGTGTCACGCGTCAGCGAGACGGCGACGGCGTTTCCGCACCGCAATGCCGAGATCATGCTCCTGTTCGTTTCGATCTGGAACGATCCAGCACAGGACGATGCGATGTTCGCCAATACGCGCGCGCTCTACAGCGCGATCGAGCCGTACATGGGCGGCTACTACGACAACATCGACTTCGATCGCGATGCCGCGACCGGCAACTACGGCCCGGCTTACACGCGCCTTGCGAGGATCAAGGGGCAGTACGATCCGGGCAATTTGTTTCGGATGAACAGCAACATCCGGCCTGCGGGCTGAGCGAGGTTTACTCAGTCAATTAAGGGACAATAACGACCGAGAGCCGTCGCTGACGTTCTGCAAGAGAAACTTCTGGCGGTGCGACTAGTACGCAAACTGCCGCGAGACTTCAGGCTCGCAGCCGTATCGGAATAACTCCGCACCTGGCGTGTACTTCCATTCGACGCTAGCACGAAGCGGCGCCGCTAGATACTCGGGATCCTCAACCAGCACGTCTACCATCAAGGACGTGCCGTCGTCGCTCAGATCATAGCGTTCGACAACGTGTTTCTGCGCCCCCGAAGGAACGCCATCCTGGAGCGGCGAGCGGTGATCTGCAAAGTTGACGGTATCTACGACTAAGACATCGTCCTCCCACCAACCAATCGAATGGCCCTGGACCTCACGCTCACCTCCCTGAGGATGCTCCCGTCCATCCATGTATACGACTCTCTCGGTGTCGTAGTACTCGCTGCGCAGAAATACGGTATCCGTGTTTACCTCGATCTCGGAAACATAGATCTGTGCAGCTGTAGTCTGACTGGCAGGCGTTGGCATCGGCTCGCAGGATTGCAGGCCCTCATCAGCGTAAATGTCATATGCTGCCTTTGCCGATGCGCCTTTCTCCGTGAGCGGCAGCCGCTGATATGCCTCGAGAAACGCGTCGACCGATGTCCCTGTTGCTCGCCACCGACCGTTCAAATCCGTTGCAATGGCGGTCTGCGGCATACCAATACGAATTCGCTCGATGCGAGTACCGTCTTCCTTGTCGATCGTTAGCAGGAACGCGTACCTGCGGTCCGTATTGCGTTCGAGGTCTCGCTCCGGATGCCCCCTTGCGGAGACTCTATCGCCGGGTTTTAGGAGCCCCGGCGTCCAGCCCGCGCGAGCCAGTATCATTGTCGGCCCGCTCTGAAACTGCCACTCGGCGACGCTACCGTCCGGCTCTGTGACATCGAGATTGACGTAGACGTGCGGATTTCGCCAGCTGAACTCAGTCACAACGCCAGACACTGCGACGACGGATTCCATGTCGAAACCGGCGTCACTGTGATGAGCCAGCGCAGCCCCCGTGAGCAATAAAGACAAGACGAAGAAACCGAGCTTCGTCATCGCTTCACCGCGCCCACACCCAATCTTTTGCTACGGACTCGGCGAGAAATCGGTCGCTTCGATGAATACCGACTCGATGTTTGCGACGATTCTTCCATCCGCCTGCGCCTCTGCCGACACCCGTTGCCACTCGGGATCCTCGCGAAAGGCACTCCAGCTTGCTT
>JAHEEN010000229.1 GCA_024640685.1 Rhodospirillaceae bacterium | reverse complement strand
TGTAGTTGGCGCTCAGTCCGGCGAGTGACGACGATTCCGGGTGTCCCATGCCGTGCGGCATATGGCACTGCGCGCAGGCGCGAACGAGCGGGGGCCGCCCGTGTGCGACGACGTCGGGCATCGCTGGGTGCTCGTCGGGGTACCAGTCGGGTGGATTGAAGCGATCGTTGATCCGCGTCCACGTGAACTGAAGCGTGCTATCCGGCGTGCTCCACAACGTGCCGTCATCGGTAGGGCGGTTACGGCCTTCCTCCTGGAGTGGATAGGCCCACCTCGGCGCTTCGACAGCTTGGCTCGTCGCAAGCTCCGCGGCGATCGCAGCGGTGAGCGCGAGACTGATCGCAACGGGTTTTAAAAGGGCTCTCATCGTGACTCGGCGACCGATTGGCGTCACACGATTATGCGACGGCGGCCGGGCGTTCGGAAGAGCGCGGCGCGGTGGCTAAGCCGCGCGCGCCTCGTAGCCTAGGTTGGCGGTCAGCCAACGCTCCGCGTCGGCAATGCGCCAGCCCTTACGGCGCGCGTAGTCCTCGATCTGGTCGAGGCCGAGCTTGCCGACGGAAAAATAGCGCGCGTCGGGATGCGCGAAGTACCAGCCGCTGACGGCGGCCGTCGGCCACATTGCGTAGCTCTCGGTCAAAACGATCCCTGCGCGGCGCTCGACGTCGAGTAGCTGCCATAGCGTCGCCTTCTCGGTGTGATCGGGGCAGGCCGGGTAGCCGGGCGCCGGACGAATACCCCGGTAGCGCTCGGTGATCAGCGCTTCGTTGTCGAGACGCTCGTCGGCCGCATAGCCCCAGAGCTCGGTGCGCACGCGCTGATGCAGTCGCTCGGCGAACGCTTCGGCGAGACGATCCGCGAGGGCTTTGAGCACGATCGCCGTGTAATCGTCGTGCGCCTGCTCGAGTCGCTCTACATGTGAATCGAGACCAATGCCTGCAGTGACCGCGAACGCACCGAGATAATCGGCGCCGGCGCCGATCGGTGCGACGAAGTCGGCGAGACAGTCGTTGGATAGATCCGAGCGCTTGCGCCGCTGTTGGCGAAGCTGATGCAACGTCGCAATTCGCGTCGTTCTGGCATCGTCGCCAAAAAGTGCAATGTCGTCGCCATCGGCGTTGGCTCTGAAAAATCCAAGGACGCCGGATGCGCTCAACCAGCGTTCGGCGATGACGGTGTCGAGGAGCTTCCGTGCATCGTCATACAGTGAGCGCGCAGCCGCTCCGGCTTGCGGATCGTCGAGTATGTCCGGAAATTTGCCGCTGAACTCCCACGCGTTGAAGAACGGCATCCAGTCGATCGTCTCGGCCAGTTCCTCGAGCGGATAGTCGGTCAGCGTCTCGATACCGAGCGACTTAGGCTGCGGCGGCTCGTACGTGGTCCAGTCGAGCCGCGCCGCGTTCGCGCGCGCATCGGCTAACGACAGCTCCGGGCCGCGTTGCCGCTTGCCGCTGTGCCTTTCGCGGCGCGCCGTGTGGTCATCGTCGATCTTCGCAACGAAGCTTCCGCGCTCGCCGCCGATCAGTGACTGAGTCACGCTGACCGCGCGAGACGCATCTTTGACGTAGATGACTGTACCTCGATAAGCGGGATCGATCTTTACGCTCGTATGCGCAGGCGACGTCGTCGCACCGCCGATCAGCAACGGGATGTCCATTTCCTGACGCTGCATCTCCGAGGCGACGTGGACCATCTCGTCGAGCGATGGCGTGATCAGGCCGGACAGGCCGATGATGTTCGCACCGACCGATCGCGCCGTATCGAGAATCTCGTTGGCCGGCACCATGACGCCGAGATCGATGACCTCGAAGTTGTTGCACTGCAACACGACGCCGACGATGTTCTTGCCGATGTCGTGCACGTCGCCTTTGACGGTTGCGAGGACGACTTTCGCTTTCGACGACGCCTGGCCTTGCCGTTCCTGGATGTACGGCACCAGATACGCAACGGCCTTTTTCATGACGCGCGCGGACTTGACGACCTGCGGCAGGAACATCTTGCCCGATGCAAAAAGGTCGCCGACGACGTTCATGCCGTCCATCAGCGGACCTTCGATAACGCTCAACGGCTCGTCAGCCACCTGCCGGGCGAGCTCGGTGTCCTCTACGATGTGCGCATCGATGCCCTGCACGAGCGCATGCTCGAGACGCTTCTCGACCGGCCAACCCCGCCATTCTTGCAAAGCGACGGCGGCCTTCTTCCTACCGCCCGAGCGGTAGTCTTGTGCAATCTCGAGCAGTCGCTCGGTCGCGTCGCTGCGCCGATTCAATATGACGTCTTCGACCGCGTCACGAAGCTCGGTTGGAATGTCCTCGTAGACCGAGAGCTGTCCGGCGTTGACGATGCCGAGATCCATGCCGGCCGCGATCGCGTGATATAGGAATACCGAGTGCATGGCTTCTCGAACCGGGTTGTTGCCGCGGAACGAGAACGACACATTGCTGACACCGCCGCTGACGAGCGCATGCGGAAGCCGCTGCTTGATCTCGCGCGCGGCCTCGATGAATGCGATGCCGTAGCCGTTATGCTCGGCGATGCCGGTTGCGACGGCGAAGACATTCGGATCGAAGATGATGTCTTCCGGCGCAATGCCGACCTCATCGACGAGCAGCGAGTACGAGCGCTCGCAGATTGCGACTTTCCGCTCGATCGAGTCGGCCTGACCAGTCTCGTCGAACGCCATGACGACGACGGCTGCGCCGTAGCGCCGGATCTCTCGCGCTTGCTCGAGAAACGGCGCTTCGCCCTCTTTGAGGCTGATCGAATTCACGATGGCCTTGCCTTGGATGCACTTGAGCGCTGCGAGAATTACGCTCCACCGCGACGAGTCGACCATGATCGGCACGCGCGAGATGTCGGGCTCGGATGCGACGAGCTTCAAGAAGCGCTCGATGACGGCCGCCGAGTCGAGCATGCCTTCGTCCATGTTGACGTCGATGATCTGCGCACCGTCGGCGACCTGGTCGCGTGCGACGGTCAGCGCCTGTTCGAAGTCGTCGGCTTCGATGAGCTTGCGGAAACGCGCGGAGCCGGTGACGTTGCAGCGCTCGCCGACGTTGACGAACAGACTCTCGGGGCCGATGTTGCATGCCTCGAGCCCGGAGAGCCGAGTCTTTGTCGCGATCGTGCTCGGCGCTCGCGGTCGTAGATCGGCGACCGCGTGCGCAATGGCCGTGATGTGCTCCGGCGTCGTGCCGCAGCAACCGCCGACGATGTTGACCCAGCCTTCGGCTGCGAACTCGCCGATGACCTCTGCCATGTGCTCCGGTGTGTCGTCGTATTCGCCGAACTCGTTCGGTAGGCCGGCGTTCGGATGCACGCTGAGCCGCGTCTCCGAGAGGCCGGCGAGCTCCTCGACGTACTGGCGCAGCTCGACGGCGCCGAGCGCGCAGTTCAAGCCGATCGCTACCGGTTTGACGTGGCGGATCGAGTTGTAGAACGCCTCGAGCGTTTGCCCGGACAACGTGCGCCCGGATGCGTCGGTGATCGTGCCCGAGACGATGACCGGCGTGCGCGCACCGCGGTCGGCGAAGAGTTTCTCGAGCGCATAAATCGCCGCCTTCGCGTTCAGTGTGTCGAAAACGGTCTCGATCATGATCAGATCGACGCCGCCGGCCAGCAGTGCATCTGCGGCTTCACGATAAGTCGCCGCAAGTTCGTCGAAGCTAATATTGCGCGCGCCGGGGTCGCTGACGTCCGGCGACAGCGAGCAGGTCCGATTCGTTGGCCCGAGCACGCCGGCAACGAAGCGTGGGCACCCGGTTTGCGCAGTCACGTCGTCGGCAACGCGACGCGCGAGTCCCGCCGCTGCGGCATTGATCTCGCCGACGAGGTCGGCCAAGCCATAGTCCGCTTGCGACGGCGCGTTCGAGTTGAACGTGTTCGTGCAGATAATGTCGGCGCCTGCATCGAAAAACGCGCGGTGCACGGCCTCGATGTGGCCAGGTTGCGTTATCGACAGCAGATCGTTGTTGCCCTTCAGCGGCCGACGCCAATCGGCGAACCGCTCGCCGCGGAAATCCTGCTCGTCGAGGCCGAGCGCCTGGATGCTCGTCCCCATCGCCCCGTCGAGGATGACGATGCGCTGATCGAGCAAGGCCTCCAGCTGTGTTCTATTGTTAGACAACGGCGGACTCCGGTGGGGTGACGATGCCGAGCGCCTCGCAGACAGCAAGCGTCAGCTCGGCGCGATTCAGCGTGTAGAAATGAAATTCGCTGACGCCGGCATCACGCAGCGTGGTCGTCTGCTCGATGGCGATATCGCGGGCCAGCGAGGTCTTGGTTTCCTTGTCCTCGGCAGCCGCAAATCGCGCGCTGAGCCAATCGGGGATCGCCGTGCCGCACGTCGCGGCGAAGCTGAGCATCCGCTCGAAATTGACGATCGGCAGAATACCCGGAACGATCGGCGCGTCGATGCCATGCGCGACACAGCGATCCCTAAACTTGAGAAACGTGTCGACATCGAAGAAAAACTGCGTGATCGCGCGCGACGCGCCCGCATCGAGCTTGCGCTTCAAATTGTCGAGGTCGAAGCTCGCGCTCGGCGCTTCCGGATGAGTTTCCGGGTACGCCGCGACGGAGATATCGAACCGGCCGAGTTGCCTCAAGCCCGCGACGAGGTCGGTCGCGTAGGCGAAGCCGTCTGATCGGGGCGCATAGGGCCCTGCGTCTTTCGGTGGATCGCCGCGCAGCGCAACGAGATGCGCAATACCTTCGCGCAAATAGCCTGCTGCGATTTCGAGGATGTCTTCGCGGCTTGCGCCGACGCAAGTCAAGTGCGGGGCGCAGACCAGCGACGTCTCGTTGTGAATCCGTTGGACGATGC
>JAHEEN010000228.1 GCA_024640685.1 Rhodospirillaceae bacterium | reverse complement strand
AGCAATTCCTCACGCTGTATCTCGAGCATCGTGCTCTCGAGTCGGACGAGTGGATCACCTTCGGCGACTACAGTGCCGACATCCGCAAACCACAGCACGCGCCCCTCGACTTCTGAAGCGAGGCGCGAATCGAACCGGCTCAGCACGGTTCCGGGAATGCTAACAGTGGGCGCGATCTCGGTCTCCTGAACTGTGGCGACGACGACGCGAGCAGATGGCCCATTCTGTGCGACCGAGATTGCGGGGACGATGAGAGCGAAGATCGCCCCCAAAATCCGACAGATTCGTTTCATGTTATTCATGTTCCCATTTGGTTACTGGCACGGTTACCCGCGAACTCACCCGCTAGCGAGGTCTTCGCCGACGCTTCGCCGATGCGTAAAAGGCTCGGCAAGAGAATGAGCGTGAACACGGTACTGACACTCATGCCGCCGACGATGACGGCTGCCATGCCGCGATAGAGTTCCGTGCCAGCGCCGGGTACGAGCAGCAGTGGAAGCATGCCGAATAGGCTAGTAAGCGTGCTCATGAGAATGGGCCGTAGCCGAATTCGAACCGATTGCTCAACGGCCTCGCGCCGCTCGACGCCTTGGCGCTCGAGCGCCCTGGTCTGATGGACGAGCAGGATTGCATTGTTGACGACGAGCCCGAGCAGCGTGACGAAGCCGATCATTGTCAGCAGATCCATCGGCTGAAATACGAAAAGGTTCGTCAGTCGCAGACCGGCGACTCCGCCTACCGTCGCCAGCGGGAGCACGAGGATTACGAGGAGGCTGTCTTTGAACGACCTAAAAAGCGCACTGATCAGCAGGTACAGAATCACGATCGCGAGTATGAAGCTCTGTGTCATGCTACTCAGGGCGATCTGTAGATTATCGGCGCTGCCGAAGTAACTGACCTCACCGTCGTCGGGTAGCATCTCCAAGAGCGGCGGCTCGACCTGTTGTCGCAAAGCCGTAATCGACTCCTCGAGTGACAGATCTTCCGGTGGTGAAACGATGAGCGTCACAGTCCGCCGCCGATCCACGCGCCGAATCTGATCCGGCCCCACTGTGCGTTGCACACGCGTCAAATCTCCGAGGGGCACGATTCCCCCGAGCGGCGTTACCAGCGGTATGGCGGCGAGCTCCTCAGGATTACGCCATTCGGGTCCACGGACAATGACGTCGCGCTTCTTGACGCCGTCGAAGTATTCACCCACGAATAGCCCATCGCCCAATGCGCGCGCGACTGCGGACATCGTAATCCTGTTCCAGCCGACTTCCGCGATGCGGCGCTCGTCGGGCACTAGGAGCAGCTCCGGTTGTGCGAGCATGTCGCCGGGATCGGGTCTGGGAGGCTGGGCCCCGGGCAAGGCTTCGGGAACGATCTGCATACCCGCTCTGGCAGCCGCGAGCGTTGCGTCGATGTCACGGCTATGAATGTTGAGCTCGATCTCTCGACCCCCTTCCGCGAATGCAAAAATCGACTGCCGGCTGGCGAACGCGAGCGTGTCGGGAAATCCTCTCAGGAGCTCCGTATTGAGGCGCTCGAGAAACTCGTCGACGCGGCGCTGATCTGTCACGGTGACGCCCATGAACCCGATTGCGCCCGTTCGACCCAAGAAATAGTTGTCCAACTGCGGTTGTTGCTCGCCCCGAATGAAAGGCTCGAGCCGGGCCGCGACGACGTCCATGAACTCCGTTTGGGTCGCCTCGATACTTTGCCCCGGAGGCAGGAGGACAAATGCTTGAGCAACGTTCTGATTGCCCTCGGGCAAATAGTCCGCCGGTGGCTTAAGTGCGAGCGTCGTCACGGTTGCTACGGTCACGAGGCCGAAGATCCAGAGGTAACGGCGGTTCGCAGATCCCGTGGCAGCCATGACGACGCGTGTGCCCCATTCCCACCAAGTTGCATGGGCATCGGTCAACCGGTCATGGCCGAGCCAATTATTCGCGGCGGCGGGTACCAGCGCCACGGAAATTACGAGCGATACGACGATTGCGACCGAGATCGCGAAGGCAAGGTCGGCAAAGAGTTGTCCGGCAATGTCCTGGAGAAACAATATCGGCAGGAAGATCGCTACAGTGGTGACCGTCGACGCTAGCAGCGCGCCCCAGACTTGCTCCGGTCCCTCGAGAGCCGCCTCGGCGGTCCGCAGTCCTTTCTCCCGGAGTCGCACGATGTTCTCGAGTACGATTATCGATGCATCCAGCACCATGCCCATGGCTATTGCCAGAGCGGCCAGCGATATTACGTTGAGTGTTCGACCGCTGACATTCAGGGCCAGAAATGAGGCAAACAGGGATACCGGAATCGCGATAGCGACGACCCCCGTCGCTCTGCCGCGGCGCAAAAACCACCACAGGATTCCGATGCCGAGCCCGGCGCCGAGCACGAGATTCACAGCCAGCATACTGATCGACTGTCTGATATAGACCGTGACATCCTGACTGAGTGTCAGAACGAGATTCTCTCTGGCGACGGGGCCGTCCTGAAGCTCGGCGACGGCTTCCCGGATATCGTCCATGACAGCTAGAACGTTGATGCCTTCCTCGGGGAGCACGACGATGCCGATCGCCGTACCCTGATCCGTCATTAACACCTCCGTCTCATCGACGAGGGCGCGTTCGACCGTGGCGATGTCTCTGAGCCGGACGGGGTTTCCGTCCCGCCAAGTGAGCACCATATCCCCGAAGTCCTCGACGTCGTAGCGTCCAGCGAAGCGGACTGTGTACTGGCGACGGCCAACCTCAGTGAAGCCGCCGGTCGTGTCGGCGTTTCTCGCAGTGAGCCGAGCCAGCGTGGGGATGTCGATTCCGAGAGCGGATGCTTTGTACGGATCGAAGCTGATCCTGATCTCGGTAGCGCGCTCGCCGAACACGATCGTGCGTCCGACGCCGCTGATGCGCTCGAGCCGTGCCTGGATCACGTCTTCGACGAAATCCGAGTAACCGGAGATTTCATTGTCGTTACCTTCCGCTGGAGACAGGGCAAGAATGGCAATTCGACGGTTGAAATCGGAGGAGCCCGTCTCGACGTTGGGCTCGCCCGCGTCCACTGGATACCTTTGGATCTGGTTTAGGCCGTTGACGACTTCTATCAGGGAGCGCTCGACCGGCACGCCAGGGGCGAATGTCATCGTAATCGACGAGCTACCCGGGTTTGCGACGGAGACGAGTTTGTCGACTCCCGCAATACCGCGTAGGGCGTCTTCCTGCGCCTCGATAATCTCGGACTCGATTTCCTCGGGAGCCGCAGCGCGCCAGAGCGTCTGAATATTTACGCGTGGAATAACTACGGAGGGAATGAGCTGTACAGGAATTTGCGCCAGCGATAGCGCGCCGAGGAGCATGACGAGTAGCGCGCCAACGACCGCAGCGACGGGATTGGAGAGCGCGAGCCGAGTTAGATTCATCGTCTTCCCCCAGAATACGAGCTATCTCGGTCAGACGTCGAGTGAACTTGGTTTGCTCGTATCGTCTATTGCTCGTCCGTGCCAGCTTTGTTTTGGTCTACGCAAACTCGTTGGCTGCGTTTGGCTCGGAAACGAGAGTATATCATCAGAGAGAAATGCGACTGCTTGGTATTTTGAGCTTGGTTCGGCCGGCTCGGGCCTGTCGTGTGGCGAACATCGGCCGATCAGCAACGGGAAGTCTCTGGCTCTGTAGCGGCGGCAACGCGTGACTGCCGAGTCTTGCGGCCCGGCAGTCATTGCGTTTGTAGGTCTACAGGACAGTCAGCGGACGTTCTCGCTGATCCATCCTTCGATGAAGCGAATCACGTCGTCGCTGTTCCTCTCGACCATCATCTCGTGCGCGTTGCCCATGATGCCGGCGCCACGCAGCGGCAGATAATCCGTGTCGACGCCGGCCTGGTTCAGCCATTTGGCCGTGCAGTGGTCGTAGATATAGTGGTAGCTCGCATCGCCGACAGTGATCATTGCAGGAATGCCGCTCAGATTGACGAGCTGGCGGGCCGGCTCCTGCTGCATGTAGCACGTGACGACGTCGGCCTCGTCCGGGCGTTCCTGTAGCGTTAACGCAAACTCCGTCGGGTCGCTGACCGGCGGGTCGTAGGTCAACGGCAAACCACTCGGACCCCAGTTGCGGCGCTCGCGCCCCTCGATCGTGATGCGGTTGACGGCCTGCATCGGCGGACCCGCGGGCTCGATGCCGACGATGCCTTTGACGAGATCCGGTCGCGCATCGGCAACCGGCCACGCGATTCCGCCGCCCTGCGAGTGGGCGACGAGTATGACCGGGTTGCCGATGCGGTCGAGCAGCGCAATGTATGCATCGCGGATCAACGCTGCGCCGCCGGTGAATTCGACCTGGGTCTTGTAGAACGCATCGAACACGGGGTCGCCCATCATGCCTTCGCCGGGCCATTGCGAGACGCGGTCGTGTTGCGGCCATTCGCCGTACTCATCGCCGTTCGTGTACGCGGCTGTCGTGCCGCAGCAGATGCGCTCGGCTGACCGCATCTGCAGATCGCCATCGACGCCCGGCACATAGATCGAGCGGCCGCGTGCCGGAAAGTCAGGCATGTAGAGCGTGTATCCCTGCTCGACGAGGTAATAGGCCCAGCCTGGCCGACCGTCGGGTGTTTGCTGCCAGTACGTTGCCGTTTGACCGGCGCCATGTAAGAACACGATTGGGTACGGTTGGCTGGGGTTGGCGGCTTCCCAGACGTCGACGTACATCGAGCCCTGCATGTAGTGCTCGCCCTCGTGCTCGACGTATTGGCCACCGACGTGGACGAAGCCCTGTCGGCCGATGTGCTCGCTCGGGAAGACCGGAATGTTATCGGGGACAGTCGCCTTGCCGCTCTGCGCGAGCGCGTTGATCCCGGTGCATGCGGATGCGGCG
>JAHEEN010000052.1 GCA_024640685.1 Rhodospirillaceae bacterium | reverse complement strand
TCGCCGAGGCCTTGCGTCACGTCGAACGTCAGGTTTCGCTCATCGGAGCTCGGCGACGCCCGATCACGGAAGTAGAGATCGGTACCGACGTGGAATCGCGTCTGATTGCGGAAGTCGGGGCTCGCAAACTGCTGCATCTGATCGTCGAACAGCGGCCCCTTCGTATATGCGATCGGAAAATCGAGAATCACCGGATCAGGGTCCTGACCGCTGCCAACGCCTGTGCTGCCGTCACTGCTACAGCCGACGGCGACGAGCGTCGCCATGGCAATCCCAACTCGTGCTGCATAAATAAGGAGAGCTCCGACCCGACGGCATCCTTGTTGATGGCTCATTGGAATTCCCTTTCACCTCGTTCGATCCGTGTCCGAGGGCCGGTCGTGCTCCGACGACGTTTAACGTAATTCATCGCCACTGTGCAGCGCCAGACCGGTCCAATCGCGCAAGGCCAGCGTATTAAGTCTCGAAACGCTGAAATGCCGATGCGACGTAATCTGGCGCGTCGCGTAATGATGAGCGTGACCGCAAATACCTACCGTTAAGGCGATCACAGAACCTGCCCTGCCGAGTCCGCAAAAAAGCGTGACACCGGTCTCACATCGCATTCGAAGAACCCTTTAGAGAGACGAGATTCTTCACTTAATGCGCCGTGTATGCCGATCGCCACAGAAAGCTTGCGGCAGTTCAACGACACGATGCTTGCATGCGTTTTACGGTGCGTCGACGTGTCGCGGTTTCGAGACGTCGCTATTTTTCGACATTACGCACTGAAATATTTTTCGGTAGTTTTTCCCGCTCTCGAGAGCACCTCTCTGCACGACAGGATTCGCCGTTATGACGAGCCGGATGAAGCTTCGAACAGCTGACGCACAATTGGATCAGTACCGCGCATCCAATCGCGCGCTCGCAGTCATCCTGATGCTCGGCCTTTCTGCCGCGGCGTCCGCAGGCCCGGATGAGCGGGATCAGGCTTACCGAATTCATAACAGGCTTGCCGGCGTACCGCCAAGCGAGCTCGTGTTGACGCAGATGGAGGCCGATCTCGTCGGCAACGATCCAGTCGCAGCCGCAAAGCGCGCGATGGACAACGCGAACTTCTATACAGTCACGGTGAAGAACTTCGCAGCGCCCTGGACGAACCGAGATCAGTCGGTGTTCGTGCCGCTCAATGACTACACGACGCTGGTCATCGGTATGGTCATGGACGGCGTTCCTTTCAACCAGCTTTTGTCGGCCGATTTATTGTACGTGGATGCAGGCCAGAATCTGCCGTCGCCAAGCAGCAACAACCACTATGTGACACTCGAGCAAGCCATGCTGGATCCGAACTTCGATCCACAGGCTCAGATCATTCCGTCCACGCAGTCGGGCGCCTACGGTACCAACCCCACCGCAACGGCCGGCGCGATGACGACACGAGCCGCTGCCGAGGCGTTCTTCATCGCAGGGACGAATCGCGCGATGTTTCGATTCACGCTGCTGAATCACATGTGCACAGACCTCGAAGGCGTGCATGACATCACGATCGTCCCGGACAGGATCCGACAGGACGTGTCGCGAAGTCCAGGCGGCGATAGCCGCGTGTTCATGAACAATTGCATCGGCTGCCATGCCGGCATGGATCCGATGGCGCAAGCATTCGCGCACTACGATTACGACGAAGTGCTGGGCCGCATGATCTACGATCCGAGCGTCGTCACTAGCAAGTACTTCAACAACAACACGACGTTCGAGGACGGCTTCATAACGACCGACGATCACTGGGACAACTACTGGCGCGTCGGCCAAAACGCCGTGCTCGGCTGGGATGCGAATCTTCCCGGCGGCGGGAACGGCGCAAAAAGTCTCGGCGCCGAGCTCGCAGGCACGACCGCATTCGCACAGTGCCAGGCGAAGAAAGTATTCCGCACAGTCTGCCTGCGCGACCCGGTCGACGACGCCGATCGCACCGCGGTATCCGATATGGCTACGGATTTGCGCACGACTCATGGCTACGACCTGCGAGAGACGTTCGCAACGTCGGCAGCTCACTGTATGGGGAACTGAACCGATGACGACCGATAGATGCACACGCGCACATAGGCGCAGCGACTCGGTTCGATGGCGCCATACAGCAGCAGCCATTCTGATCTCAATGCTAACCGCTTGCGCGGGCGGCGGCGGCGATACCGAGATCAATCCAGCCACGGGGACGCGGACAGTGGCAACCTATACCGGACCGGCACCCGCGACGGCCGATATCCAATCGTTCAAGATCAATCTTTACGACAACATCCGCAGCAGCAATCGCTGTGGCGCTTGTCACAGTATCGAAGGCGGTCAAGCGCCGATGTTCGCGCGCGGCGACGACGTCAATCTCGCCTATGCCGACGCCAACGGCGTCGTCAATCTCGCCTCTCCGGTAGACTCCTTGATGGTCCAGCGGGTCGCTAACGGCCACAACTGCTGGCTGACGAGCGATGCCGCCTGTGCCGACATCCTGGCGACGTGGATCACGAACTGGGCCGGCGACCTCGTGACCGGAGGCGCGCGTGCGATCGAGCTCGAAGCGCCGTCGTCGATACGTGATCCCGGCGCGAGCAAGCACTTTCCGGACAACCCGGCATTGTTCGAGGCGACCGTCTATCCGGTGTTAACGCAGTTCTGCTCGGGCTGCCATGCGTCCGATGCGAACTTCACGCAATCGCCTTTTTTCGCCGAGAACGGCAGCCCCGAAGCCGTCGCCGTTGCCTATGAGGCCGTTAAGCCGAAGATCAGTCTCGACGACCCGGCCTCATCGCGCCTCGTCATTCGCTTGCGCGACGAGTTCCACAACTGCTGGACAACGAGCTGCGGCAGCGATGCCAATAACATGGAAGCCCAGATCACCGCGTTCGCCAACGGTGTCGTGCTCGAGCCTGTCGACCCGTTGCTCGTCACGAGCAAAGCCCTGACGCTCTACGAAGGCACAATTGCCTCGGGCGGCAATCGATACGAGGCTAACGTCATTGCGCTCTACGAGTTCAAGACCGGCCAGGGCACGACCGCGTTTGATACCAGCGGCGTCGAGCCGGCGCTCAACTTGAGCCTGTCCGGCGACGTCGAGTGGTTCGGCGGCTGGGGCCTGAATTTCCGCGGCGGCAAGGCACAAGGCTCGACGGTCGCAAGCGCGAAGCTCGCGGCAGGGATACAAGCCACCGGTGAGTACGCAATCGAAGCCTGGGTCGCGCCCGGCAATGTCGTCCAGGAGGACGCACGAATCGTCAGTTACTCGGCAAGCCCCGACGCGCGGAATTTCAATCTCGGCCAGACGATGTACAACTACGATTTCTTCAATCGTACCGACACCTCCGATGCGAACGGCAGCCCCCAAGTGTCGACACCGGATGCGGCAGAGGTACTGCAGGCGACGTTGCAGCATGTCGTCGTCAACTTCGACCCGGTCGCCGGACGGAGCATTTACGTCAACGGTGTGCTTGTCGCAAACCAAGATCCCGCGCCCGGTGGATCACTGGCTTCCTGGGACAACTCATTTGCGTTCGTGCTCGGCAACGAAGTGTCGAGCGATCGCACATGGCAGGGCGTCGTTCGCCTCGTCGCGATTCACAACCGCGTCTTGACGGAGCCGCAGGTCCTACAAAATTTCGAGGCCGGTGTCGGCGAGAAATTCTTTTTACTGTTCAGCGTCGAGCACTTGGTCAACGTCCCGGAGAGCTATATCGTCTTCGAGGCCGCGCAATTCGACAGCTACGGCTATTTGTTCCGCAATCCGTTTTTCATCAGCCTCGACGACACCGTGCAACCGAACGGCATCGACGTCGAAGGCGTACGGATCGGATTGAATGGCCAGGAGGCGCCGATTGGCCAAGCTTTCGCGAATCTGGACACGGCGGTCTCGACGACGAGCTACGATCCGTTAACAGGCCAGTCGCTGTTGCAGCTCGGCACGGTCGTGCCGCTCGAGCTCGGCCCGGATACCGATGAGTTTTTCCTGACGTTCGACCTACTGGGCTCGAACAGTTTTTCGCGGCCGGCACCGATTACGCCGCCACCCGCGCCACCGCAAGACCTGCCGCCGAAATCGGATATCGGCATGCGTACTTTCGATGAGATCAACGCGACACTAGCAAGCATCACGGGGGTCGACCCAGGAACGCCGCTGATCGCGACGACATACAACCAGATTCGGCAATCGCTGCCGACCGTCGAAGATGCCGAAGCATTTCTGTCATCTCATCAAATGGCCATTGCGCAGCTGTCGATTCAATACTGCGCGGCGCTGATCGACGACGTGGCGTTACGCGGCACTGTGTTCCCCGGCTTCCCGTTCGGCGCCGACGTTGCGACCGCGTATCCAAGCAATCAGGACTTTCTGCTCGAGCCGCTGCTCGACCGCGTGCTCGGCACGACGACGAACTTCATCAATGCGCAGCCCGATCGTACGCTCGCAAAGACCGAGCTCGAGCGGCTGATCAACGGCATTCCGACCGATGCGACGCGCCCTGGCCTTGCCAGCAGCGGCGGCCCGTCGACCCGAACTCAGACAATTGCAAAGGCGACCTGCGCTGCGCTGCTCGGCAGCGCCGCGATGCTCGTGCAGTGATCTCGCGACCGATTTCGACCAGAGGTAGAGCGCCATGCTGATCCGCACCCGACGTAAGCGACGCCGATTCGACGCGCCGCAGCGCCACCTGAATCACAACCGACCGATGACGCGCCGCGAGCTTATCGGCCAAGGGTTCCTCGCAGGATCCGCGACCGTGCTCGGCGGCGGCGTCTTCAGCCTGTTCTCGAACCCGCGAGCAGCCTATGCACAGCTTGCCGCGGATCTCGATCCGTTGCGTGCCGCGTGCGGCATCAACGTCTTCGGCGCGGGCAAGATTCCGTTCATCTGCTTTGACCTCGCCGGCGGCGCGAACATGGCGGGGTCTAACGTGCTCGTCGGCCAGGCGGGCGGCCAGATGGACGACTTGAGCACGGCCGGCTACAACAAGCTCGGCTTGCCCGGTGACATGGTGCCGTCGGCCATCGACCCGAACACGAACCTCGATCACCGCGATACACGCCTCGGCCTCGGCTTTCACAGCGACAGCGCGTTCCTACGCGGCATGTTCGGCTCGATCCGTACGCCCGGGCTCGAGAACTTTATCAACGGTGCCGTAATTCCGGCACGCTCCGATAACGATACCGGCAACAATCCTCACAACCCGATGTACGGCATTCAGCGAGCCGGCGCTGAGGGCTCGATCTTATCGTTGTGTGGCTCGCGCAATAGCGAATCCGGGGGCAACTCGATGGCGCCTGCTGCAATGATCAATCCGGAGTTTCGCCCGACTAAGGTCGACCGTCCGGGCGACGTCACCGGCCTCGTCGATACCGGCGAGTTGTTGAACCTGCTCAACGAAGACGATGCGCTCGCGGTCATGGAATCGATCTATCGCTTGAGCGAGCAGAAGATGGCTCGAGTCGACACCGGTCTCGGCTTCACGGATCCGAACAACGCGCCGCTGACGCGCGACCAAGTCGTCAAAGACCTGATCGAATGCGGCTACTTGAGCGCGGCGGATATCGCCGATCGCTTCTCCGATCCCGGCGCGCTCGACCCGGCGCAGGACACGAACATCGTCGGCGGCGCGAGCTCGATCTTTGATGTCAACGAATTCAACGATGGCGGCCGTGACGGCGACGAGTTCCGCAAGACCGCATCCGTCATGAAGATGGTCATCGACGGTTACGCCGGCGCAGGCTGCATCACGATGGGTGGCTACGACTATCATGGCGGAGCGCGCGCGGAAGGCGAGGTCAAGGACTTCCGCGCCGGACGCTGCATGGGCGCGTGCCTCGAGTACGCGTCACGCGCGAACAACGGTACCGGTGTGCCGCTAATGCTCTACGTCTTCAGCGACGGCTCGTTGTCGAGCAACGGCGTTATCGACGACTCTCAGGAAGGCCGCGGCAAGGGCGAATGGACCAGCGACAACAGTTCGACGGCTGCATCGTTCTTCCTCGTCTACAACCCGTTCGGCCGCCCGCAGCTCCTTCAGAGCGGCCTCGACACGCTGACTGCCGAGCAGCACCGCCAACTCGGCGCGTTCTCGGCATCGGGTGACGTCGTTCGCGGCGGCACACCCGGTGCGAACAACGTCAACTTGCTCGTCGAGATGGTGCTGCTGAATTACATGGCGTTACACAACCAGGCCGGGAACTTCGCAACGAACGCGTTCTTCCCGACGCACGGTCTTGGTGACGCCGCGAGTCTCGACGGCCTGACGGCATTCGAGGCGATCTGTAACACGACGATCAGCAATCCGATTTAGCGCTCGACAGGTGGGGATTCGCGTGGCCAGGGACGGTCGCGCGGATCCTTGCCCGACCTATTCGATCAGTCAATGCAGATGGCTCTCCTGATCTAGCGGGCTGCGAGTCATTCGCCGCCGGCGAGTGCGCAGTTAAAAGGCTTCACCTCCTGGCCCTGAACCCACGTCCAACGCCCCTCGTAGACGACCGGCTCGGTAAAGTTGATCGGGTCGGTGATGCGGGCCTCCCAGGCAAGGTCGGTGCCGTCTTCGCTCAGCGTGAAGCTCTCGTGAATAACGGCATCCTCGCTCTGTGGCGTGCCGATATCGTCAACGTAGCGCCAGCCGATATCCGTCGTCTCGATGAATAGCGTCCGCCCGTCCCAGCGACCCGTCGAGCGCCCCATGCGCGGCTGCTTGGGCTCACCGGTCGCGCCGTTCATGAAAATCGTCCGCACACCGTCCCACTCCTCGAGCCTCAGCTCGATGACGTCGCCGAGATCCTCGAATTCGATCGGGTACGGATTGTCCATCGCGGTCGGCACGCCGGGCGGAATGCACTGCAATGCCGGATCGAGTAGCGGATCCCACGATTCGCGCGCCGCTCCTCCGACGGCCGTCAATGGATAGTTGATCAGGTTGCGGCTCGTTCGCGGCCGCTCGACCGGAATCCATACGCGGAATATGTCGGCACGCAGCGATGTATCGGCCTGCCGTGCCCGCGCGAACGCGACGTCGTTCAAACCGTAACGGCGCTCGACGCCTGGATTCGCTTGCAGCTCCTCGCCGTTCGCGAGCGTTACGAGCTCGGCCCACATCCCATGGCGCCCGTTGCGCCCGAGATTACCGGCGACCTCGATGCGGTCGCCGATCGCGATCATGTTGCGCGAAAAACCCGTCCGCTCGAGCGTGTTGACCGAGCCAAACTCGATCTCCCACATCTCGGTCTCACCGCCAGGCCCTACGCGAGCCACTTCGAGGCGCACGTGCGGATTACGCCAGAAAATCGATACGATCTCGCCTTCGACGGCGCCGAACGTGTCGCGGTCGTAGAGCCCGGTCGATGCGTGATGTGCGTTGCTCGGCATCGCGCCGATTGCCAACAACCCAATCGCTGCGGCGATCGTGCGAGCCGCGGCTAACTCCCAACGAGACACCGAGTTACCGCTCGAGCAGGCGTCGTTTCTTATCGTTATCACGATCACTCTCCGCGTTGTCTCATAACGAGCTCGATTCTACTCCGAAAAATCCCGCGTGCAGCAAGCGCCCGCGCATGAACCGTGACACATGAAATCGCCGCGGGAGTATGATTTTCGTATAGTCGCCGCATGACGACCGAGCTCAGCGATGTGTTGGCTTGCCCACGATGCGACAAAGCGCTCGACTGCGACGGTGTTGCGATGCGCTGCTCGGGCTGCGATGTCGATTTTCCGCGCGTCGCGGAGATTCCATGGCTCTTCGCGGAACCCAACTTCGCGATGGCCGAGTGGCAACAGCGCCTCGATTTCCTGCTCCGGCATCTCGAAGGCGACGTTGCCAGACTCGGAGCCACGCTCGACAACGATGCCGACCTACTGGCCGAAACACGGGAGCGGCTAACGCTCGTTCATGCCGCGCTCGACGAGCATCGCAGCCGACTCGAGGCGTTGCTGGCGCCACTCGCCGTCGACCCGCCACGCGCGAAGATTTCGACGTACCTGGCGCTACGTACGCGATTACCACCGGATCAAGGACTGACGACCTACTACGCCAACGTTCACCGCGACTGGAGTTGGGGCGATGACGAGCACGCGGCAGCGCTCGAGCTCGTACGCCCCGGATTCTCTGAGCACGGCGATGGCGCGACCGTGCTCGTGCTCGGCTCCGGCGCAGGACGCCTCGCGTACGACGTCCATGCAACGTTCGTCCCGGAACTCACGGCCGCGCTCGATTTCAATCCGTTGTTCCAACTCGTGGCCCAGCGAGTTGCCACAGGCCAACCGCTTGCGCTCTACGAGTTCCCTCTGGCACCGAGGACAATGCACGACCACGCAGTCCTGCGCGAGCTCACCGCGCCTGCGCCAGCGCGCGCAGGTTTCGAGCTCGTGCTCGGTGACGCGTTGCGGCCGCCATTCAGGCGCGGAGCCTTCGACGTCGTCATCACGCCATGGTTGATCGACATCGTGCCCGAGGATCTCGGCACGCTCGCCCGACGCGTCAACTCGCTCCTGAAGAACAACGGCACGTGGATCAATATCGGTTCGCTCGCATTCACGGACATGCCGCCGGACTGTCAGTTCAGCGCGGAGGAGTGCGCCGTGCTGCTGCCGCAAGCCGGATTCGAGCCACCGTCGATGACGGACATGGAAATTCCCTACATGTGCTCGCCGGCTAGCCGCCACGGTCGTCGCGAACGCGTTCTCGCGTGGCACACTCGCAAGATCGCAAACGCGAAAGCGCCGCCGCGCTATTCCGCGCTCCCCGACTGGCTCGTCCAGGGGACAGACCCGGTACCACAGCTCGACGCATTCAAAATCCAGGCAACATCGACGCAAATACACGCCGGGCTCATGAACCTGATCGACGGGCGGCGATCGATCCGCGACATGGCCCGGCTACTCGTCGAGCAGCGCCTAATGGGGCCGGCCGAGGCCGAGCCCGCGATACGTAAGTTCCTTACGACGATGTATGACGATAGCCGCCGCGCGAGACGCCTCTAAAAAGACGCCGACCTAACAATCAATCTAGGGCTAGCGTCGCCTGGATCTCGGCCAGCACGGAGAGCGCGATCGACTCGGGCGAGTCAGCGCCGATATCGATTCCGACCGGCCCTTTGAGCCTCGAGCGCAACGCCTCCGCGCCGTCGCCGAGCTCGTCGAGCAATCGGTTGCGGCGCGCGGCCGGACCGAGGACGCCCAAATAGCTTGCTGGCGTGTCGGCGAGCTGTCGCAGATACGTGCGGTCGGTCGCTAGGTGATGGCTCATGACGACGATGGCATCGAAGGTCGATAGATCGAATGTCGTAGCAAGTGCCGCCGGCTCGATGAGCTCGCGCCGTTCCGCAGCTCGGAAGTCGCCCTGCTCCAGATACGCTAGCCGGTGGTCGACGACGCTAACGAGCCAACCGAGCTCGGCTGCCATTGCCACGAGCGGTACCGCGTCGAGTCCGGCACCGAGCACGAGAATGCGCGGCAGCGGACGCAGCGTTGAGTAGAGCACGTCGGCGGCGCCATCGAGGGACTCGAAGCTCGACTCCCGCGTCGCTGCCACGCGCTCGCGACCGACACGAAGGCGTGACACACCTGTCGCGTCGAGTCGCCACGCAGAACGCACGTCACCGTCCCAGATGAGTGTCGCACCGGCGGGTAGCGCGTCATCGTGGCTCGTGACGACGATCGCAACGTTGCTCCGGCCGTGGGCGCTCAGCGCTGCGACGATCGACTCGAACGGCTCGTATCCAGTATCGGCAGACAGCGGCTGCAAAAATACGCGAATCAAGCCATTGCAGCCGACACCCAGCCCCCAAAGCTCGTCCGCTCCGTCACGCATATCGTACGTCACGGTTGCCGGCTCGCCGTTCGCGAGAACCTTGCTCGCACGCTCGGCGAGATCGCCCTCGAGGCAGCCACCGCTGACCAGTCCCTGATAGTCGCCGTTAGCGGCAATCAAGATTCGGTGCCCGGCTTTGCTGTACGTCGAGCCTTGCGTCTCGTAGACCGTTGCAAGCACGAGCGCAGCGCCGTCCTGTCGCCAGCGATCGTACGCGCGAATGATTTGCCGGACACTCATGGGATGCGGAGCATACCAGCTTGGATGAGGTCCCAGTGCGCGCCGAGCGCAACAGGGGATGAACCTTCGCAGTGTCGCCCGAATCCAAGCTGCCGGCCGACGGTCCTCTATCAACGGGTACGAGCACTACCCGGCGCTGTTCGAAGTTGCGCCGTATCAACCCGGGCCTTAGACTGCCAAGCCTCGCTGCGCCCGCGGCGCGGCCGCAATCCCGTTTAGGTAAGGAACCCTTGTGAAACGCCCAGGCAGAGACGAAGCCGAGCAGGCGGTACGAACGCTGCTAGGCTGGATCGGCGACGATCCTGACCGAGAAGGCCTGGTGGGCACTCCGGGGCGCGTCGTGCGTGCGTTCGAGGACTGGTTCAGCGGCTATGCCGAAGATCCGGTCGAGTTTCTCAGACGAACGTTCTACGAAGTCGACGGCTACGACGAGATGATCGTGTTGCGCGACATCTGCTTCGAGTCCCACTGCGAGCACCATATGGCACCGATCATCGGCAAGGCCCACGTTGGGTACTTGCCGGATCGCAAAGTTGTCGGCATCAGCAAGTTGGCGCGTGTCGTCGAGACCTTTTCGCGTCGACTGCAAGTACAAGAAACAATGACGGCGCAGATTGCACACTGCATCCAAGACGTCCTGAAGCCAAAGGGCGTCGGAGTCGTCGTCGAGGGCGTACATCAGTGCATGACGACGCGCGGGATAAGAAAATCAGGGGTCGCGATGATCACAAGCCAGCTGCTCGGGGATTTTCGATCAGATTCGCGCACCCGTGCCGAGTTCTTGAATATCATCGATCGCGCTCATTTGCGAAATTGACGCCGACTCGGATGAAACGCATTCCAAGAGTCAAGAAATTCATGACGCCGTTTCCGTATTCGATCAGCGGCACGGCACCGCTCAGCGAAGCCCGGGACTTCCTGCAACTCAAGAAGATTCGCCATCTGCCGGTTGTAGACGACGGGACTCCGATCGGGATCGTGACCGATCGCGACATCAAGCTCGTCCTCGGGCCGGATTTCGCGTACCCGACTCCCGACGAGCTCACCGTCGAGCAAGTCATGACGCAGGAGACCTACTCAGTCGATCTCGAAACGCGCGTCGACATCGTCCTCGAACACATGGCCTCGAACCACATCGGCTCGGCGCTCGTGACCCGTAAAGGCAAGCTCGTGGGCGTTTTTACGGCTATGGATGCATGTCGCGCGTACTGCGCTCATCTGCGCGAGGAGTTTGGCCCTGCCGGAGGCGACTTGATCGCCTGATAGGGCTGCTCGGCGAGACTAGCCAGGCCGCTAGTCGTTGTCGGCGACAACAAGCGGTATATGCTTGCGTTCGGCGTAGCGCGTCGCAAAACCCATGGCTTCATCAGCGCTCATCGGCTGGGCCTCGACGAGCGTGCGGACACGCCACGTCGTTCCCGTGGCGTCAACGTCGCCGCCGCGATCCACATATCGTTGGATCGTTGCCAGCGTCACAGTATCGTCATCGGGAGCCGAATGGACTTGAACGTGAAGATAATCCCGCTCCGGGCTCGGCTCGTCGAGGCGATCAGCGGATACGACTCGCACAGACATCGTCAACGTAGCTCGATTACCAAGGTCACCTTTCCTTCTATGAAGCAAGGGTTGTGCCACTTCCCAATAACTCAGAGATTGCGGAGAAATAAGAGTTTTATGTCGTCTCAGGTGACAAGTTGCGTCAGTTGTTGCCCACCAGGATCGACGGCGATCGTCAGCTCGGTCGATCAAGTGCCGCTGCACGGGATATCCGGCTCGATATCGATGCGGCGCCGCCGAGCCGCGGATTTTGAGACCCAGGACCGCGAAACTGTGATTCAGTTCAGGTAGCTTACGCGGTTGTTTCTACGCAGCTGGAAACGGGTATGACTAGGCGCGCACGACAATCCGGTTTCACGCTAATCGAGCTGATGATCGTCGTCGCGATCATCGGCATATTGGCCGCGATCGCGATTCCTGCATACACGAACTACACGGTTCGCGCGCAGGTGGTCGAAGGCATTAACATGGCCGCGATGGCGAAGGCACCCATCGTCGACGCATTCCTGAATAGCGGCGAGGCACCGGCGGATCGAACTGCAACCGGGATGTCTCCGCTACCGTCGGATACGGTAGGCAAGTACGTGCAGTCCGTCGACGTCATCGATGGCGTTGTTTCCGTGCTTTATGGTGGCGAGGCGAATGCCCTGATCGCCGGGCAAGCTGTCACGCTGACACCGTACGAGACGGCCAACCTCGGCGTCGTCTGGCGCTGCGGTACGGCGCCGGCGCCGGCAGGGCTCAATCCAATGGGCACGTTCGGCGGCGGCAACGCTACGACGTATATTGCGCCGACCGTCGATGAAGCCTATCTGCCGTCGAGCTGCCGGCTGTAATCCAGCGTAGCGACGGCTCGCTAATCGTTGTCGGGCGAATTGACGCCCTGCCAGCGTCGCACGAGCCCGGTCTCGATATCGAAAAGATCCAGGACGCGACCGACCGTCTGCTCGATCATCGCGTCGAGGTTCTCGAGTTTCGCGTAGAACGAAGGCACCGGGGGGAAAATGACGCCACCCATCTCGGTGACGCTGACCATGTTGCGCAGATGCACGAGATTCAGTGGCGTCTCGCGGGTCAATAGCACGAGCCGGCGGCGCTCTTTGAGGACGACGTCCGCTGCGCGTGCCGTCAACGTCGAAGCGAATCCCGTCGCGACCGCCGCCAACGTCTTCATCGAGCACGGCGCGACGACCATGCCATCGGTCTTGAACGAGCCGCTCGCGAGCCGCGCGCCAATATCTTTGTCGGAGTAGACGACGTCGGCAAGGCCCTCGAGGTCGCTCCGCGACATGTCGAGCTCCGTCGCAGCATTCAGGAAGCCGGCTGCCGATACGATCAGGTGGCTCTCGACACTCGGCACCGACTCGAGCGCACGCAGGATGCTCACGCCATAGGCCGACCCCGTCGCACCGGTAATCGCAACGATCAATCGCCGTATTTTGCCGGGATGTGCGGCCATCGTCGGCAGAATAGCACGCGGACGTCGGCGTGGACGGCCGCAACAAACGCCTGCGCTCGCAGGTGAGCGCCGCGCCCTCGACTCTAGTGCCCGCCGGCCGTTGACAGCTACCGCTATATCTGGATGAATATAACGGTACCTGGCGACGAGCTTCCAATCCATGCGCACCGTGATCAGAACGTGGCTTCTCGCGCTGGGCCTCGCGCACGGCTCGCCGGCCTTCGCCGATGACGTGATCGTCGCTGTCGCCGCAAGTCTCGTACCGCCGACGACCGTGCTAGCCGGTGAATTCGAGCGTGCTTCCGGCGATCGCATCCAAATTGCGAGCGGCTCGACCGGCGCCCTGTATGCCCAAGCAATCAACGGTGCGCCGTTCGACATTTTCATCGCTGCCGACGCAGAGCGCCCTCAACGACTCGTCGATGCGGGTATCGGCATCGCCGCAACGCGCGCAACGATCGCGCTCGGCCGACTCGCGTTGTTCTCAAACGACACCGAGACGGTCGCCGTAGATGGCCTCGACGCATTACTGGAACCTACGATCCGGCATATTGCCATCGCCAACCCGAGCGTCGCCCCGTACGGCACCGCGGCGCAGCAAACACTCGAAGCGCTCGGGCTATGGGCGGCCAACGACACGCGGATCGTGCGAGGCGAAAGCGTCGCGCAGACGTATGCGATGATTGCGACCGGCAATGCCGAGATCGGCTTCGTCGCGCTCGCGCAAGTCGTCGATGCTGGACACGATCCGGGCAATTACTTCATCGTGCCGGTGCAGTACTACGCGCCGATTCGGCACGATGCGGTTGTCCTATCGCGCGCTCGGGATCATTCGGCAGCCAACGCGTTTCATGAATTTCTATTGAGCGCTACCGCGCAGACGACCTTCGAATCGTTCGGCTATCTCCCCGCCGACCGCTGATCGTGGATATGCTCGGCCCGGTTTGGCTTAGCGTGAAGCTCGCTGCGGTCACGGTCGTCGTGCTACTGGCGATCGGTACGCCGCTGGCCTGGTGGCTCGCGTGGACGCAATCGCGGACACGGGCCTTCGTCGAAGCGCTCGTCGCGCTACCGCTCGTGCTGCCGCCGACGGTGTTGGGTTTCTATTTGCTCGTGCTGCTCGGTCCGGCTGGCGCGATCGGCGGTTTCTGGGTCGCGATGACCGGCTCGACACTGACGTTCTCGTTTACGGGGCTCGTCATTGCATCGGTGATCTACTCTTTCCCGTTCGTCGTCCAACCACTACAGACCGCATTCGAGGGTGTCGGCCGCGGCCCGCTCGAAGCTGCAGCAACGCTCGGCGCCGGCCGCCTCGAGTCGTTCTTGCGAGTTGCGAGCCCCTTGGCTGTACGCGGCTACATCACGGCGATCGTGCTTGGTTTTGCCCATACGCTTGGCGAGTTCGGTGTCGTGCTGATGGTCGGTGGAAACATTCCTGGTCAGACTAGAGTCATCTCGATTGCGATTTACGAACACGTCGAGACACTGGCGTACGACCGTGCGAACATATTGTCCGCAGGACTCTTGGCATTCTCGTTTGTCGTATTACTAGTCGTCTATACGATCAATCGCGGAGCGCGATTCCGGTGACACGACTCGAGCTAAAGATCGCGCTTAGTCACGCATCGTTCATGCTAGACATCGACACGGCGTTCGAGCTAGCACCGATCACGGCCGTATTCGGGCCTAGCGGTGCCGGTAAGACGAGCTTGCTGCGCGCGATCGCAGGGCTGGAGCGAGGCGCCAACGGCCGCATCGCTCTTGGCACAACCGTCTGGCAGGACGACGCCGACGCGACGTTCGTGCCACCGCATCGGCGCCGTATCGGCTACGTGTTTCAAGATGGACGATTGTTTTCTCATCTCGACGTCGCCGGCAACTTGAGCTTCGGAAAACGCCGGCCTGACAGCGCGCTTACCGTCGATGACGTCGTGTCAGCAATGGACCTCGGAGAACTCTTGTCGCGGCGACCGGCAGCCCTATCCGGCGGCGAGCAGCAGCGCGTTGCGCTCGGTCGCGCGCTGCTGACCGATCCTGTGCTGATGCTATTGGACGAGCCGCTGTCGGCCCTCGATGTCGGGCGCAAGAGCCACATCATCCCGTATATCGAGCGCATTGCGCTCGAGTTCGGCGTGCCGATCCTGTACGTGACGCATTCGATCGAGGAAGTGTCGCGGCTCGCGACCCGTATGTTGCTGCTTGCAGATGGCCACGTCAGCGCATTCGGGGGCGTCGGCGAGTTGCTCGACCGGCTCGATCTGTGGTCATCGGACGACGGCGCGACACCGGGAACAGTGCTGACTGCGGAGATCTCCGGTTCCGAAGCCGGTATGACTCGCCTGCGCTTGAATGACCAAACACTACGGCTGCCGGCCGTCGATGCGAGCGAAGGGACTGCTGTCCGCCTGCGTATCGAAGCGAAGGACGTCGCGATCGCAACTCGACGCCCGGAGGGCCTGAGCATTCGCAACGTACTGGAGGCGACAATCGTGCGCATCGAAGATGCGCCGCCGGTGCTAGCGGAGGTGCTACTCGATATCGGCGGACAACACCTACGCGCAGAAATCACTCGCGAAGCAGCGACCGAGCTCGAGCTCGTCGCCGGCAAACCGGTATTCGCGTTGATCAAGAGCGTAGCGATCGATCGATCGCTACTCGGTTGACTGCCGCGGTAGACGCCCAGCGAGAATATCAGGCTAGGCGGCGGCCCGCAGATCGAGCATTTCGCGCGCTTCGGCAGGCGTTGCCGGGCGTGTGTCCGTCTCTTCGCACAGCGCAATACACTGCTTGACGAGCGCAGCGTTGCTCGGCGCGAGCGTATGCCGATCGAGCTTGATGTTGTCTTCGAGGCCCGTGCGCACGTGACCGCCGAGCTCGAGCGACAAGCGTGCCATCTCGCGTTGGTGGCGCCCGATGCCGGCCGCCGTCCACGTCGCACCCGGCAGAAACTCCTCGAGCTCCGACAGCATGAACTCGACGACCTTGCGACGCGGCGGTAGCGCATTCGGAATACCGAGCACGAACTGCACATGCGCTGGTGGTTTCAATAGGCCGCGTTTGACGAGATCGGCAGCGTTATAGAGCATCGCGAGATCGAAGATCTCGATTTCCGGCTTAATCTCGTAATTGAGCATCGCCTTGGCGAGATCGTCGACGAGAGACGGCACGTTCTCGTAAACGATCGTCTTGAAATTCACCGAGCCTGTCGCCAGCGACGCCATATCGGGCTTCAGACGTAATGACGATCCACGCTCAGCCGGGTCGCGACCGCGGCCGCCCGTCGAGAACTGCTGAATCATATCCGGGCAATGTTTGCGCAGCCCTTCCTGAATTTGCGCAAACAGCGCCGGGTCCGATGAAGACGACTCGTCTGGATTACGCACGTGGATATGCGCGAGGACAGCACCCGCCTCGTACGCCTCGTGCGTCGACTCGATTTGCTCGTCGGGCGTAACCGGCACGGCAGGGTTGTCTTTCTTGCGCGGAATCGAGCCCGTGATCGCGACGGCAAAAATGGCGGGACGTGGCATATCAGCGCTCGTTGTAAATACTTCGGCTCTGCGTCGCTCAGTCGCTGACGAGATTGAAGCGCTGCACGCGGCGGCCGAAGTTCGTCTCCGCAACGTAGAGATTGCCGGACGAATCGGTCGCAAGCGTGTGGCCGTGGGTGAAGTCGCCCGGCATGTGCCCTGGTCGGCCGAATTGCGCAACCGAGCGACCGCTTTCGTGGTCGATGATATGCACCTTCTCTTCGCCGCCGCTCATGACGTACATCCAGCGCTGCGCCTCATCGGGAGAAAACGCGACCCACCATGCCGTACCGCGTGCGATGGGATCCTCGACGAAACCATCGAGACGCGGGATGTCGTAGTCGCGAATGTGGTTACCCATCTTGTCGAATACCTGCACACGGTTACCCTGGCGGTCGCAGACGTAGACGAGGCCGGCATTACTGATCTCGATACAGTGCACGACGTTGGCGAACGTGCCCGGCGTCTTTGCCCGGTACTCTTCGAGCGTCGCCTCACGGCCCCACTGGCGCAGATAGTTGCCGTCGCTATCGAAGACGACGACGCGCTTGTTGCCGTAACCGTCGGAGATATAGATATCCCCGGTGTCGGGATCGACAACGGCACCTGATGGCTTGTTCAACCGCTCGCGACTGCTGTTCGTGAACGGCGCATTGAGAGAGCCGTTCGATGTGTCGAACAGGCCTCTCGTGCCGATCTGCATCAACAGGCGGCCGCTGTGGCTGTACTTCTGAACGATCGCGTCCTCGTTGCCGGCCACCCAAAGGTTGTCTTCCGTGTCGAAGCTGCAGCCGTGCACGTCGCTCGGTACCGCTTCGGGATCGCCCCAGGATCGGACGATCGCTCCGGCCTTATCGAACATGATGAACGTCGGCGTCGCGATATTCGTCTGGGTTTCCTCGTCGGTAATGTTATTGCGATCGACGACCGCGATATGGTCGTGGGAATCGACGCAGACCCCGCCGAGTTGGGCAAATATCCA
>JAHEEN010000227.1 GCA_024640685.1 Rhodospirillaceae bacterium | reverse complement strand
GCTGGCATCATCGGCGCGGACTTGCCGGGACTTGGCCTGAATTTCACCGAGACCTCCGAGCCTATGGCTGGCACGATGGGCCGGGTCATCGATCACATCGGCTTCGAGGTCGAGGACCTCAGGGCATTTATCGCTCAGATCGAAGCCAAGGGCATCACGCTCGATAGGCCTTATCGGGAAATTCCCGCCGCGGGCGTCGCTATCGCATTCTTCACGGATCCGTGGGGTACCTACATAGAACTGACGGAAGGTCTTGACGGGATTCGCTGAACGTCCACGAATTGGCGATTCCAGGAATCGGTTAGTGGCTAAAAACTCAAGACACGAGCGGCAACTGTCACGTGCACAGGAGACATGACACCAGAAGTGGAATCTCAATTTTCGTGAGCGGCGGATTTTCACTGGTTGACTCGGACAGAAGCGACAATGTCGTATCGAGCACTCGCGGAGACTATTGAGATCTTCGAGTCCAGCGACTGTAGTCGCGCGGAAGATCGAGCAGTCATTGAACGCTATCTCGCCGCGCTCGCGCCGGCGCTTGCCCATGCAGTTCTCGGACAGACGATTATCGCCGAGATTCAAGAAATCGATCGGATCTTCGGACATACGTGGCTCAAGGATGCCGTGCCGTTCAATGAAGCATTTGCGAAGTGGCGCGAGTTCCGCGACGAGTACTTGCCGTTCGCCGTCCGTGGCATGACAGTCAACGAGCGGCTCCACGCCTTCGGGCTTCTGGACGCCTACGATCGCGCTGCCGGGGTGCACGATGTGAGCGCAATTCGACAGATTCTAGAAAGCGTCTACGTCGACGCCGATTCGATCGAGAACATCGTTAGCCGTATAAATGACCCAACAGCGCCCGTTGGATAAAATGACGATCGACAGCCATTTGGCCGCGGAACGACAGAGAAACGCGTCACTGCGAAGGCGCTACTCGAGCTTAAACGATGATTGATAAACAAATTCTGGTCATGCTCGCCGAGTACAACGCCTGGGCCGACGACACGCTGTTTTCAGCGGCCGCGAAGCTGCCTGGCGACTCGGTTTACAAAGAGAAGAAGACGCTGTTCAAGAACGTTGTCGGCACGTTGAATCACAACTACCAGGTCGATTTGATCTGGCAAGGAAACCTCGAAGGGAAGCCTCACGGCTTTTCATCACGGCGCGATCTGCTGCATCCGAAGTTCGAGGACTTGGTAGAAGCACAACGCGCATCGAATCTCTGGTACCTCGACTGGGCCAAACGGCAGGACGATGCAAGCCTCGCTGAAGTCTTGCCGTTCACGTACACGTCAGGCGCCGAGGCCGAGATGTCACGTGCGGCGATGTTCCTGCACGTCATTAATCACAAGACGTTTCATCGCGGCTGGGTCAGCGAGATGTTCTTCGATCTAGGCTCGCGTCCGCCGCAGACCGACATCTCCGTGTATCTGACCGAAGGCCACGTCGAGAAAGTGGCATCGAGCTAGCCCGGCCATCGAACTCCCAAAATAGACCTGATAAGGCGGACCCATGGACATCAAGCCAACTCACAAAGGCACCTGCCACTGCGGCTCCGTCGAATTCGAGGTCGATCTGCCGGACGGGCTCGTCGACGTGCACCGCTGCGACTGCTCGATCTGCAGCCGCCGCGGCGCAATCGTCGGCGCCGTACCGCTCGCGGGGCTGCGCGTCACGAAGGGCGAGGATGTGCTCGAGCTCTATCAGTTCAACACGATGACGGCCAAGCACTACTTTTGTGGCACGTGCGGCATTTATACGCATCACCAACGGCGCTCGAAGCCGCACGAGTACTCGTTCAACATCGCCTGCCTCGAGGGTATCCGCGCTTACGATCTCGGCGAAGTGCCGGTCACCGACGGCATCAATCACCCGAAGGATCGCAATCCGCCCGCGTAGCCGACCGCGAGCGACTCCAAGCAGTGCCCACGCACGCACCGCCGGACTCAGCACTGGCACGGTGCGGCGAAGTAATATCGACGCATGGCTAGTCGGCACCTACACATCGCCTCGCCGCTGATCGAATCGCGCGCGCTCGAGCGCCGCGTCGACTCACGCGTGTTGCTGAAGATGGATGCGCTGCAGCCGACAGGCTCGTTCAAGATTCGCGGCATCGGCCTCGCGTGCCAACGCCTGCACGCGCGCGGCTGCCGTCGGTTCGTCTCGTCGTCCGGCGGCAACGCCGGCCTTGCGATCGCCTATGCCGGGCGCAAGCTCGGCGTGCCCGTCACGGTCATCGTTCCAGAGAGCACGCGCGAGCGCGCCCGTAGCCTGATCGGCGAGCAGGACGCCGAGGTCATCGTATTCGGCCAATCGTGGCAAGAAGCGCACGAGCACGCGCAGAACCTGCTCGACGCCGAGTCGACGTACCTGCATCCGTTCGACGATCCGGTCGTCTGGGAAGGTAACGCAACGCTGATCGAAGAAGTCCTGGCCGACGCACCGGGCATCGACACGATCGTCGTCTCGGTCGGCGGTGGCGGACTGCTGTGCGGCATCGCGCGCGGTCTGCGTATTGCTGGACGCACTGACGTGAAGCTCGTAACTGCCGAGACCCGCGGCGCTGACTCATATGCGCAGTCACTACACGCCGGCGAACTCGTCACACTCGATGAGATCACGAGCATTGCAACGAGCCTCGGTGCCAAGACCGTCGCCGCTGCTGCGCTAGCCGTCGCGAACGACTTCGACGTCGACGCTCGCGTCGTCACCGACCGCGAAGCCGTCGACGCCTGCCTGCGCTTCGCGGACGACCATCGCGTCATCGTCGAGCCCGCCTGCGGCGCAGCGCTCGCGCTCGTCTATGGGAATAACGAGGCCGTTCGGCAGTCGCGGACACTGCTGACCGTCGTCTGCGGTGGCTCGGGCGTGACTTACCGCGATCTCAGTACACTCGATCTCGATAAATCTTGACGAAGGTCCAGAGTCCCACGGACAGAGCGACTACAGTAACGCCAGACGTACGCCATCGACGGGCAACGAGCTGACAGTGGACGTTTTGCCTCCCTATCGCGTCATGACGCGGCTACAAGCCTTCCTGATCCTCGGCGCAATCCTTGCGGTCGGCGCGCTCGCCGTTTGGCTCAGCAGCAGTTGGATCGACGGCTATCTAGCGCGCATAAATGCGCTGCAACGAACGAATCCCAACGAAGCAGTCGAGACGCTGATCACGCATTTGAAAGTACTCGCTTTGATTCAACTGCCACTAATCGTCGCATTCTGCGCGTTCATGGTCTGGTACTGCAGCCGCGCGATCGCAACACAAGCGCTGCCGCCGGCCGGTTCCTGGATCGTCGAGGGCCAGCGGATCCGCACCGGCGCCAGCGCCGTTCGCAATGCATGGATCGCGCTCGCGCTAACCGGCGTCATCGCAATTGCCAGCATTGTTGCAGCCGTCTATGTCTACGCGATCGCAACGTCACTACAAGACCGCGCTGCTGGCGCATAATGGGATTGCGCAACGATCTGTGAGACGCTCGCCGCATGGCTCGTGCGACGCGACCTCCGAGTGCTTACCTGATTCCGATTGCGCTGACGGCGCTCGGCGCGCTCGATCTCGGCGCAGCGTTGGTCTATGGCGGCGACTCGGCAACGGTCGCCACGCAGCCTGCAACGTGGGCCTACATCGCAACCGCGTTCGGCGGCGCCGTTGAATTGACGGTCGCGCTGCTCGTTGCGATGCAACGCAGTCTCGGGCGGTTGCTGTATTTAACGTTGGCCCCAATGCGCATCGTCGTCGCCGGAATTGCCTCGGTGCTCGCCTACCTCACTGAGCTCGCGAGCAGCAGCGAGCAAGCATCGTCAATCTTGCCGGCGATGATTGCAGGCATCGGGCTCGACGTTGCGATCTATGCGTCGATTGCGTTCGCGATGTTTCGGCCGGTTTTCTCGATGTGGCTGACTGGTGCGCCACCACAGGCCGGCTCCGCCGCTGCCGGTGCCGACGTCGGGTGGAGCAACCTTCTCGCAAGCACCGGCGTTCGCATCGTCGCGTTTCTCGGCGTCTTGCTGTTCACGGTGTTCGTCCTCGATGCCCCGATCGCGCTGCTATGGATCGGCGCAATCGCCGTTGCTCTGATGCTCGGTGTGCGGACCTTCCTAAAACGTCGCTGACGGACGGGCTACTAAACGACGCCGTAGACGAGGAATGCCGCGAACGCGAGCGCGATGACGAGCCACGCGCGCGTCCCAACGGGACCGAAGCGATCGATCCACCATTGCGCGAACCGCTGCAGCCGCTGGCGGCCGAGCAACAGACCGACGACGGCTGCGGCTATCGCGATCCAGCCGACGACGGTAAACGCGAGCGGGTATGGTGAAGCCGGCGCTGCAACGAGCATCGCCACACCGAGCACGAGCCGAATACCGACGGCAAGGACAATTCCCCACGGCGACGCCATCGTCCGGCCGACGAAACTTAGCACCTGCGCTGGAGAGACGATGCCGATACAGACGAGCACGCTGAGCGCCGCGCCGGCGACCAGGATCAGGATGCGAGCCATAGTCAGCAACACCGATGTTGACCTCCGAGCGGGTAGTCAGTTGACGAGGTCATGACTGACATAGCGACCGTCCTCGAACCGATCGAAGAACTGCTCGACCATCGGATGGCGAACCGGCATTTTGCTGTCGTCGGCATCCAGATTACGTTCGGCGACGTACGTGCTGTGGTCGGCACCGTCGACCAGCACGTGGTACCAGGGCTTGTCCTTCGGTGGCCGCGAGCGCGCAACTGTCTCGTACCACTCGTCGGTCGCGCTGAATCGCGGATCGACATCAACGATCACGCCACGATAGCCGAATAGACGATGCACAACGAGATCGCCTACCGAGAACTTGGCTCTCTGAATTGGCGTCACTGTTCCCACTCGTTAACCTCCGCTGCGCGTGACCGCGCTATTCCACAACC
>JAHEEN010000051.1:1764-17672 GCA_024640685.1 Rhodospirillaceae bacterium | reverse complement strand
TCGGCAATACGGGCTGGCGCGTGCACCGGCAGGCAGCGGCCAGCCCGGCTGCTCAAAGGACTGCGACGATGGAATCGGCCACGTAATCGGCATTGCGGTCGTTGATGCCTGCGAGATTGATGCGGCTCGACTCGAGCATGTAGACGTGAAACTCCTCGCGCAGACGCACGACCTGCTCCTTCGTGATCCCCAAGAACGAGAACATGCCGCGCTCGTTGCCGATGAACGAGAAATCCCGCGGCACATCGCGCTCGGCAAGCTTAGCCACCAACAGTTGGCGCAGCCCATTGATCCGATTTCGGACTTCACCTAGCTCGTCGATCCACAGCGCACGCAGTTCCGGATCGTTGAGCACGCGTTCGACGATCGCTGCGCCGTGATCAGGCGGCATCGAGTAAATGCCGCGCGCGACACTCGAGAGGTTCGTCGCAACGACGCGGGAGGCCTCGGCAGTCTGCGACACGATCGAGACGCTACCGACCCGCTCTCGGTAGAGCCCGAAATTCTTCGAGCACGACCCAACAATGACGGCCTCAGGCAACCGCTCGGCCATCAGTCGAGCCCCGTAGGCATCCTCGTCGACGCCTTCGGCCAAGCCCTGATACGCGAAATCGACAAAGGCCGTGACACCGCGACGAGCAAAAATCTCGGCAAGCAGGTCCCATTGCTCGCGCGTTAGATCGGCGCCGCACGGATTGTGGCAACAGCCGTGCAGCAGCACGATGTCACGCGCACCTAGACTTTCGAAGCACGCGGTCATTGCGTCGAAGTCGATCGCGTGCGCGGCTTGGTCGTAGTAAGGATATTGGCCCAGCTCGAGTCCGGCCAAGCTCAACAACGGGAAGTGATTGGGCCAGGACGGTGTGGGGAGCCAGACGCGCGCGTCCGGCGTCGCGCGATGGATCAAATGCCCGGCTACGCACAAGCCGCCGCTACCACCGGGGCTTTGCACGGTCGCGATCCGGCCGTCGGCCAGCGCCGCGTGGCTGTCACCGAGCAACAGCTGCTCCATGCCGCTATTGAAGCCGGCGTTGCCCGCAATCCCGACGTAGGTCTTCGTGGTCTGCGCTGCGAAAATCGCCTGCTCGGCGCGTTTGACACACGCCATGACTGGCGTGTTGCCGGTCTCGTCCTGATAGACGCCGACGCTGAGGTCGACCTTACGCGGATCCTGATCTTGCCGGAACAACGCCATGATGCCGATGATGGCGTCCGGGGCGAGCGGCTGTAGCTTCTCGAACACGATTCTTCCTTGGGATTTCGCGGAGCTCCACGGCGCGAAAAGGCGCCGCGACCGGCCGCGATCTTCGTCGCATTGACGGCCGGAATCAAGCCGCGCCGACTACGACGGCGGCACGCCGCCGGCCAGGCTCAACCGAACATCGGCGCGATCATTCGCACCCAGATCAGCACGAGCGACATGCCGGTGAACACCACAAAGCTTAGCCACCCGAACCAGGTCGCGAACGTCGACGGGTAAAACATCTTGTCCTGCTTCGGAATAATTGTGAAACAGTAGTAGAGGTTCAAGAAAAAAATCACCGGGGCAACGAAGTACGCAAGCGCGGACGCCACGAGCACGAGATACACCGGCCGCGGCACGCCGCCGATGATCGCGACAGAGCTCACGAGCGAGAACAACATCGTTGCGCGATAGAGATTGTACTCGGAGTACCACGTCTTGCGGTGCGCCTCGTCGAGATCGTCCTTCGACGTCCCCGGCATCGATGCCGTGCTGCGGAACAGATTGCGACAGCAAGCGCCGACGACGCGCGGCCAGCCGTCGAAATAATTGAACGCCGTCGAGTACGTCGCTGCGAGCGCGCCGGCGAGGAATACGATCATCATGCCGGGCCCGACGCTCTCGGTGAAGATCCGCGCGATCTCACCCATGACAGCGTTGCCTTGAACCTCGCTCGGATACATCCAGACGGCGGCCAACAGCATGAAAATGCAGACGAGCACGAACGAGATGAAGTGCCCGAAACGAAAATCCCAGAGCCCGATCTTGAACCAGCGCCGGCAGTACTCGCGGGCATCCGGCGGCAACTTCGTCGTATCGACTGTCAGCGCCGACTTGTCGTGCTGGAACGAGTCGAATGTCGTGGCGAGTCCCTGCTTCTCCATTTCCTCGCGAATTCGCCCCATGCCGACTTTCTTTGCCTTGCCCCACTCCGATGCCTGCAGCGACACGTCGATGCCGGTCGGTAACAGTCCTAAAAACGATGCGATGATCAGCCACGAGCCTTCGGGCGTGCTGATCTGGAAAAAATTCGCAAACGAGGCCAATGGTGCGGGCTCGACGACATAGACGGCGATGCTGCAGACGATCAGTATGCCGGCGGCAATCTTCGTCACGAGCTCGACTGCGCTGTACTTGCCGCCGAGAATGATCGCGACGGACACGACGCCAATAATCAACGAATAGACAGCGAGCTCTTGGTCGTTGTCGAGACCCGGCATGTCGAGACCGAAATATTCGCTCATCAGATAGAAAACCACCGCGGCCGCTGCGATTAGTCGACCGGCCTGGCCGACGGCCGACTGTATGATCGTCGTCACGAGCACGTACCAGACGGGCCACTTCTTCCATGCCGTCGCGTAGGCATCCATCATGCTGCGGCCGGTCGCATGCGTGAACCGGAACGCCATCTCGAAGCCGTAGTATTTGAAGATGTAGGCAATCGGAATTACCCAGAGCAGCGCGAACTCGTAGCGACCGCCGGCGACCGGTGCCGTGACCAGATGACTCGTGCCGATGCCCGTCATCATCAAGATCAGGCCGGGGCCGAAATGCTTGGATAGCGCGCTCGGCGCCATCGAAGGCAGCGTCAAATTGCCGAACCCGGATTGGCCCTCGCCGGGCTGTGACTGCCCTTCGCTCATGCGCTCGCTCCCCGCCTTCCTTTTTTATCGCAGCGCATCGCGCGCCGCAGTTTCGTGGCTCGCTAGCTTACTCTAGTTCGACTAACAGGTCATGGGCGTCGACGGTCATGCCGACGTCGGCAATGACCGCCTTAACTGTGCCGTCGCGCTCGGCGCGAAGCAGTGTCTCCATTTTCATCGCTTCGATCGACAGCAACAAATCGCCGCGCTCGATCGTGCGGCCTGCCTCGACTGCGACACTGACGATACGTCCCGGCATCGGTGCTGCGATGTGAGAGGGATTCTCTGGGTCGGCTTTCGGATGGCCCTTCGAGGCCTTACCTGCCGTGCGGTCGTCGACCTCGACGGTCCGGGGCTGACCGTTGAGCTCGAAGAAAACGCGCCTCTGACCCCTGTCGTCGACGTCGCTGATGCCGAGCAACCGCACGATCAATGTTTTGCCGCGCTCGATCGAGACTTCGATCTCCTCGTGCGGCTTAAGGCCGTAGAAGAACGTGGGTGTCGGCAACACACCGACGTCGCCGTAGCGGCGGGCGTGCTTGGCGAACTCCTCGAAAACGGCGGGATAAAGCAAATGCGAGCAGAACTCTCGATCGGAGACCCTCCGCTCCAAACGCTTCTCGACGACGGCACGCTCGGCATCGAAGTCGATCGGCTCGAGCAGCTCACCCGGACGCCGATCGAGCGGCTTCTCGCCCTTCAAGATCTTCGCTTGCAACGCCGGCGGAAAGCCGCCGACCGGTTGTCCGATCTCGCCGCGAAACAAGGACACGACGGACTCCGGAAAAGCGATGTCCTTGTCAGGATCGAGGACGTCCTCGGCCGTCAGCTCGTTCGTGACCATCGCAATCGCCATGTCGCCTACGACCTTCGACGTCGGCGTCACCTTGATGATGTCGCCAAAAAGCTCGTTGACCTCGGCGTAGCGTGCCGCAACCTCGGGCCAACGATGGCCGACACCGAGCGCACGCGCTTGCTCACGCAAGTTCGTGTACTGACCGCCGGGCATCGCGTGACGATACACGTCGGCCGTGCCGGAACGGATGTCGCTCTCGAACGCCTCGTAGTACTCGCGTACGAGCTCCCAATAGCGCGAAATGTCCCTGATCGCGGCGCGATCGAGGCCTGGGTCACGCGGACTGCCGCGCAGCGCATCGACGACGGAGCCTAAATTCGGTTGCGACGTGAGCCCACTGACGGCGTCCATTGCCAGATCGACGGCGTCGACGCCGGCATCGATCGCCGCGAGCACGGAGGCCGCAGCAATACCGCTCGTATCATGCGTATGAAAGTGGACCGGGATGCCGATCTCCTGCTTCAGCGTGCGGACGAGCTCCGAGATCGCAGCCGGGCGGCAGACGCCCGCCATATCCTTGATACCGAGTATGTGCGCGCCAGCCTGCTCGAGATCGCGCGCCATGCCGACGTAGTACGCGAGATCGTATTTATTCGGCGCCGAGTTGAACACGTCCCCGGAATAACAGATCGCGGCCTCACAAACTTTGCCGGTCTCTAGCACGGCATCGAGCGCAACGCGCATGTTATCGGTCCAGTTCAGCGAATCGAACACACGGAACAGGTCGATACCGGCGGCCGCTGCTTCGGCAACGAAGCGTCGCACAACGTTGTCCGGATAGTTCGTGTAGCCGACGGCGTTTGCCGAGCGCAGCAGCATCTGCAGCAGAATATTTGGCGCTCGCTCGCGAATCGCAGCTAGGCGCTGCCACGGGTCTTCCTTCAAAAACCGCATCGCAACGTCGAACGTCGCCCCGCCCCAGCACTCGAGCGACAGCAGCTCGGGCAGTCGCTCTGCATAGGTCGGGGCGATGTTGACGATATCGTGAGTCCGCATGCGTGTCGCCAACAGCGACTGATGCGCGTCCCTCATGCTCGTGTCGGTGATCATGACCTCGGGTTTCTCGAGCAGCCACTGCGAGAACCCTGCCGCACCGAGCGACTCGAGCCGTTGCACGGTCCCTTGCGGCGGCTCGCCGCCCGACCGCATGCGTCGCTCGGGCACCGGCACGGGCTTGCGCGCCAAAGCTTCGATCCGGCCGGCAACCTCAGGATTGCCGTTAACGATGACCTCGGCCATGAACCGCAGCAGTCGCGTCGCCCGATCGCGACGCCGTGGAAACTCGAATAGCTCGGGCGTCTCGTCGATGAAGCGTGTCGTGTACTCGGCGTGCAGAAACTTTTCGTGACTGATCAGCTGCTCTAGAAAAAGCAGATTCGTCGCGACACCGCGCACGCGAAATTCGCGCAATGCACGCTTCATCCGGCTGACCGCTTCGTTCGGTGTTGGCGCCCAGGCCGTGACCTTGGCCAACAACGAGTCGTAGTACGGCGTAATCAGCGCGCCAGAGTAAGCAGTACCACCGTCGAGCCGAATACCGAACCCCGATGCGCTGCGATAATTGCGAATGCGGCCGTAATCCGGAATGAAATTGTTTTCCGGATCCTCGGTCGTAACACGGCACTGTAGCGCATGTCCGTTGAGCCGAATGTTTTTCTGCGTCAATACGCCGCTGTCCGCGTCGCCGATCTTCGCGCCTTGCGCTAGACGGATCTGCGCCTTGACGATATCGATGCCGGTCACCTCTTCGGTCACCGTGTGCTCGACCTGAATGCGCGGATTGACTTCGATGAAATAGAACTCACCGGAGTCCGAGTCCATCAGAAACTCGACGGTACCGGCGTTGCTGTATCCGGCAGCCTTCGCAAGGCGCATCGCATGACCGCACAGCGTTTCGCGCTGCCTGTCGTCGAGATACGGCGCAGGGGCTCGCTCGACGACCTTCTGATTGCGGCGTTGCACGCTGCAGTCTCGCTCGAACAAGTGCACGATATTGCCGTGCTCGTCACCGAGGATTTGCACCTCGACGTGCCGTGCTCGCTCGACGAGCCTCTCGAGATAAACCTCGTCGTTACCAAACGCAGCAGCCGCTTCGCGCCGCGCTGCCGCGACGTTGTCGGCCAGCTCGTCGCCAGAACGTATCGCGCGCATGCCGCGCCCGCCGCCGCCCCAGCTCGCTTTCAGCATTAACGGATAACCGATCGAGTCAGCCAGCCGCGCGACCTCGGCCGCATCGCTAGGTAGTGGCCCGGTCGCCGGCACAACGGGCACGCCCGCTTGCTCGGCAAGCTCACGCGCGCTGACTTTGTTTCCCAACGCGCGCATGACCGACGATGGTGGCCCGACGAAGATCAAGCCTGCATCGCGGCAGGCGTCGGCAAAGTCCGGATTCTCCGACAGGAATCCGTACCCGGGATGAACGGCGTCCGCTTTCGATTCCTTCGCGATATGCAGAACGGCATCGATATCGAGATACGCGGCCAGCGGCCGACCGCCGGCGCCGAGCTTGTAGCTTTCGTCGGCTTTGAAGCGATGCAGCGCGAAGCGATCTTCCTCGGCGTAAATGGCAACCGTGCCGATACCGAGCTCCGTCGCTGCACGCATCACGCGTATTGCAATCTCGCTGCGGTTGGCAACGAGTAGCTTCTTTATTGTCTTTGCCAAAACTAGGCACCGCCGCAAACATTCGAATCGCAAGTAGTCTAACCGAACGCAACTGCGGTATCGTTCTGGGACAGCTAGTCCTTTACTCGGAGCACTCCTGACTCATGAAAGCAATCGTTGTCGCAGAGCCCGGCGGTCCGGAAGTTCTCGAGCTGGGCATGGTAGACGTGCCAACGCCAACCGACGGCCAAGTGCTGATTAAAGTCGAAGCGACGACCGTCAATAGGGCAGACACCATTCAGCGCCTAGGCCACTACCCTGCACCGAAGGGTGAGTCGGACATCCTCGGGCTCGAAGTCGCCGGCACGATCAGCGCGCTCGGGCCCGGCGTCGATGGCGTCGCGGTCGGCGACCGCGTCATGAGTCTCGTTGGTGGCGGCGGTTACGCGGAGTTCGCGACTGCGTACGCGAGCCATCTGATCCGCATCCCCGATAACATGGACTTCGATCGTGCGGCATGCGTCTGCGAAACGTACATCACAGCCTACCTCAACGTCTTCATGCTCGGGCGGCTCGCCGACGGCGAGGCCGTGCTGCTGCACGGTGGCGGCGGCGGCGTCAACACATCCGGTATACAGCTGTGCCGCGCGTTACGGCCGGCCAGCCGTATCTTCGTCACGGCATCGCCGACAAAGCTCGAGCGGGTCGCGGCCCTCGGCGCGCACGAAGTCATCGACTACCGCGCGACCGAGTTCGCCGATGTCATCCGTGAGAAGACCGCCAAACGAGGCGTCAACGTCATCCTCGACCACATCGGCGGCAAGTACCTCGCAGCGAACCTCGCATCGCTGGCCGTCGGCGGACGCCTCGTGATCATCGGCCTGATGGGCGGACCGAAAGCCGAGATCAATCTGGGCTTGTTGATGGTCAAACGTCAGGAGGTCATCGGCTCGGTGCTACGCTCGCGCCCGGTCGACGAGAAGGCCGCGATTGTCGATGAGTTCACGAGCACGGCAATGCCGCTGTTCGAGCGCGCCGAGATCGAGCCGTTGATTCACACGGTTCTGCCGCTCGCCGATGCCGCCGAGGGGCATCGCATGATGGAGGCGAGCGAGCACTTCGGCAAGATCGTGCTCAAGCCCTAGCTAGGGCCGCGCGTCTTGCGACTCGGCAGCGCGCTCAACGAACGGCGCAATCGAACGGCCGGATTCGCTCCCCAGGTATCCACTCCAAGCGCGTCGTGAAGGCTACGACCGGCGCGGTCAATGTGCCAGGATCGGTAACGATCGCCTCCCAGTCCAGCGTCTGTTCGTCGGCGCTCAGCGTGAAGCGCTCGACGACCTCCACTGCTTCGCTCTGCGGCGTACCCTGCTCGTCCATGTACGGATAATCGATATTGGTCGTCGTGACGACGAGCGTGTCCCCCTCCCACCGGCCGACCGCATATCCCAATGGCGTCACTGGCTCGTCCTGCGGCTCAGCATCTGGGCTCATATCGATCTGACGTACGCTGTCCCATTCCTCGATGCGCAGCGTGATGTCGGCACCGTTTCTCGAGAACTCGATGGGAAGAGGGCTGAACATCGCCCCGGGCATGCCGATCGGTCGACAGCCGATTTGCGGATCGTCTGTCACAGGATCCCACGACTGCTTCGCCGCCCTGGCGACGTCGTTCAGCGGAAGATCGGTGTTGCGAACGCGATCTGCGGGCGTCCAGACTCGAAAGATGCCCGCGACCCCGCCATCGCTGCTCGGCGGCGTCGTGACTGCACGTGGATCGAACCCGATGTGCTCGGCCGACCAGCGAGGTTCCGTATCTCCGCGCGTGCGGATCTCGGTGCCATTGGTGAGCAGCAGGTTCGTCAGATACATGCTGTCGCGGCGTCCGGACGGGTGACCGGCTACCTTGACCGTATCCCCGATCTCTATGAGCTCAGGCCTAAGCCCTCGCCGTACCAGCGTGTTTGCGGCCTGCGCCTCGAGATCCCAGATCACCTCGGTGCCATCGTCGCGCACCGAACGCAGGCTCAGTCGCACATGCGGATTGACCCAGGAAACTTCCAGAATCTGCCCCTCGTACTCCTCGACGGTGTCGAAGTCGTACTCGGCGTTGGAGTGATGTCCCGTCGCGGCGAACGGGATCAGAGCTAGAACCAGGAGCGCGTTCAGTCTGACCGTTGATGCACGAACTGTCCTACTCACTCCGGTGCCTCCAGTTGCTCGACGGATTCTACCCAGGTTGGGATAGAGGATGCCCGATACCAGCGCCAAGGACCTTAGGTGCCCGACACGCAGGCGCTTTTCCCTGGCGCGTTGACTGGTATACTGTATACCACGCACTCAATAACGACTCGAACCATTGGCGGCCACTCAGCCCAAATTGCGTCCGGTCCGAACGAGCGTCGCGCTCAAGGACCAGGTTTACCGTGCACTGAAATCGGCGATCACGTCGATGGATATCTATGCCGACGGCGAGTCCGCCAAGCTCGACGAGCGCCGCCTCGCCGAGGACCTCGGCGTCAGCCGTACGCCAATTCGCGAAGCGCTGTCACGGCTAGAGCAGGAAGGCCTCGTCGAGACGATTCCGCGCAAGGGCACGTTCGTCGCGCGCAAGAGCAAAGAGGAGATTCTCGAGATGATCTCCGTCTGGGCCGCGCTAGAAAGCATGGCCGCACGCCTGGCGACGCGCGTTGCATCGGACGCGGAGATCGGCGAGCTACGCGAGCTGTTCGTGACGTTCGAAGGAAAAAAAGGCCCGCAAGCACGGATTGACGAGTACTCCGACACGAACATCCGCTTCCATCAGAAAATCATCTCGCTGAGCAAGAGCGCGTTACTGAAGCAGATGACCGACTCGTTGTTCGTGCACATGCGCGCAATACGCGCTCAAACGATCACTGAGAGAGACCGTGCCGATCGATCGATCATCGATCACCTGCACATTATCGAAGCAATCGAAGCGCGAGATACCGAGCTCGCCGAGCGGCTCGTGCGCGAGCACTCGTTCGGTCTCGCCGATCACATCAATAACTACGTCGCCTATTTAGACTAAAGAAACCGAGGAAGTCCCATGGCCAGCGTACCTGCAGAAACACTCAGAGACTCGGAAGCCACGCAAGACCAGCGTGAGCTAACCGATGGATTCAACCTGATCATCGACGCGTTGAAGCTCAATGGCATAAAGACGATCTATGGCGTGCCCGGCATTCCGATTACCGACTTCGGCCGCATGGCCCAGGCGGAGGGCATACGCGTCATCGCATTCCGCCATGAGCAGCACGCCGGCAACGCTGCGGCAATCGCCGGCTATCTGACGAAGCAACCGGGGATCTGTCTGACAGTGTCTGCGCCAGGCTTCTTGAACGGCCTAACGGCGTTGGCCAACGCAACGACGAATTGCTTCCCGATGATCCTGATCTCAGGCTCCTCTGAGCGCGAGATCGTCGACTTGCAGCAAGGCGACTACGAGGAGATGGACCAGCTCGCGATTGCAAAGCCGTTGTGTAAGGCAGCCTTTCGCGTGCTTCACGCCGAGGATATCGGCGTCGGCGTAGCGCGCGCGATTCGCGCAGCCGTCTCGGGGCGACCGGGCGGCGTCTATCTCGATCTTCCCGCCAAGCTGTTCGGCCAGGTCATGGACGCCGAGGAGGGCAAGAACTCGCTGATCAAGGTCATCGACCCGGCACCGGCACAGATTCCTTCAGCCGAATCGGTCGAGCGTGCGCTCGAGCTGCTCAAGAGTGCCGAGCGGCCCCTGATCATTCTCGGCAAAGGCGCGGCGTACGCCCAAGCGGACGACGACATTCGCGCGCTGATCGAGAAGACCGGCATCCCGTTCCTGCCGATGAGCATGGCCAAAGGCATTCTGCCGGACACGCATGCGCAGTGCGCCGGCGCAGCACGGTCGTTGGCATTGAAAGAATCCGACGTCGTCATGCTGATCGGCGCACGCCTGAACTGGCTGCTATCTCAAGGCAAGGGCAAAGCCTGGGGCGGCAAGAAACAGTTCATTCAAATCGATATCGAGCCCAGAGAAATGGACTCGAACGTCGAGATCGCAGCGCCGGTCGTCGGCGATATCGGCTCGTGCGTAGCAGCTTTGCTCGAGGGTGTCACGGCGGATGCGCACAGCCCTTCAGCGGAATGGGTCGACGCGGTCAAAACCAAGAAAGAAACTAACATCGCGAAGATGGCGCCACGGCTGGCAAACGACAATCATCCGATGGACTTTCACGGTGCACTCGGCGCGTTGCGTACAGTCATCAAGGAGCGGCCCGATGCGATCCTCGTCAACGAGGGCGCCAACACGCTTGATCTCGCACGCGGCATCATCGACATGTACAACCCGCGCAAGCGCCTCGATGTCGGCACGTGGGGCGTCATGGGCATCGGCATGGGCTTCTCGGTCGCCGCAGCGATAGAAACCGGCCAGCCGGTGCTGGCGATCGAAGGCGATAGCGCGTTCGGATTCTCCGGCATGGAGATTGAGACGATCTGCCGCTACAACCTGCCGGTATGCGTTGTCGTCTTCAACAACGGCGGAATCTATCGAGGCACCGACGTCAATGAGCGCAACTCCGATCCCGCATGGACGACGTTCGTCTCGGAGTCGCGCTACGACAAGATGATCGAAGCGTTCGGCGGCATCGGCGTGAATGCGACCACGCCCGAGGAGCTCAAGCAAGCTGTCGACGCAGCGATGGATTCCGGTAAGCCTACGCTGATCAATGCGGCCATCAATCCGGCGGCCGGCAGTGAAAGCGGTCGTATCGGCAACTTGAACCCGCAGAGCAAGCTGCAGAAGAAATAACGCCTCGTGCGGATTGCATCAACAAACAACGAACGATATGGAACACACTCACGATGAGCGCTAACAAAGCACTTTCTGGAATTCGAATCCTCGACATGACCCACGTGCAGGCCGGGCCGACGTCGAGTCAGCTGATGGGATTTCTCGGCGCCGACGTCATCAAGCTCGAATCGCCGATGGGCGATGCGACGCGCAAGCAGCTCGTCGACATTCCAGGCGCAGACAGCCTCTACTTCACGATGCTGAACTGCAACAAGCGATCGATCACCGTCAACCTGAAGAACGACAACGGCAAAGAGGTTTTTACGGATTTGATCAAGACGTGCGACGTCATGATGGAGAACTTCGGACCTGGCGTGCTCGACCGTCTTGGCTTCGGCTGGGAGAAAGTGCACGAGATCAACCCGCGCATCGTCATGGCGTCGATCAAAGGCTTCGGCACCGAGGGACCGTACGCCGCGTTTAAAGCCTACGAGAACGTTGCGCAGGCGATGGGCGGCTCGATGAGCACGAGTGGCTTTTACGACGGCGATCCGGTGGTCACCGGCGCGCAGATCGGCGACTCGGGCACCGGCGTGCATCTGATGGCGGGTATTCTCGCGGCGCTGTTGCAACGCGAGCGCACCGGCAAGGGTCAGTACGTCGAATGCGCGATGATGGACTGCGTCATGAATCTCGTCCGCGTCAAATGGCGCGATCACCAGCGAATCGAGCGCGGACCGCTGCCTGAGTATTCGATCCAGGAGTTCGATGACTTCACACCACGCGCCGGCAATGACTCCGGCGGCGGCCAGCTCGGCAACGCGATCAAGTGCAAGCCGGGCGGGCCCAACGACTACCTCTACATCGTCGTGCAGGAGCACGTCTGGAAGGCGCTCGCGAACCGCATCGGCGGCGAGGCGCTCGCCAACGACGCGCGCTTCGAAAACATCAACGTGCGCCGCCAAAACCAGGCGGAGATGTGGAAGCTGCTCGAAGACTTCGCAAAAGACTACACGAAGCGCGAGCTCATGGCGGTCCTGAACGACATCGACGTGCCCTGTGGCCCCATCATGAGCACGAAGGATCTCGCCAACGACGACCACGTCAAGCTCCGCGAGATGTACGTCGAGCTCGATCATCCCGAGCGCGGCAAGTGGTACAACCTCGGCTGCCCGATCAAGCTGTCGGACTCACCCGTCGAGGTCACGCGCTCACCGCTGCTCGGTGAGCACACAGATGAGATTCTTGGCGAAGTGCTCGGCTATGACGCCGGCCAAATCGACCAGTTCAGGGGTGCCGGCGCGTTTACGATGCCGCCCAAAAAATAACCAGGAGATCGAAAAATGTCTGATCGTCGCGCCACCGTCCGCGCCGTACTTGATCGCGTCGAGAAAGAGGGTCGCACGTCGCTGACGGCGCCCGAATGCAAGGAAATCTGCGACGCGTACGCGATACCGCTGCCGAAAGAAGGCCTTGCCAACTCCGCAGACGAAGCTGCAAAGCTCGCAGGCGACATCGGCTATCCCGTCGTCATGAAAATCGTATCGGCGGACATCTTGCATAAAACAGAAGCCGGAGGCGTGCTCGTCGGCGTCGCCGACGAGGCCGCGGCCAAGGCTGGCTTCGAGTCGATCATCGCGAACGCGAAGGCCTATAAGGCCGACGCCAAGATCGATGGCGTGCAGGTCCAACAAATGGTTTCCGGCGGCCAAGAGGTCATCGTCGGCGCGGTGACCGATCCGAGCTTCGGCAAGCTCGTCGCGTTCGGCCTCGGCGGAATCCTCGTCGAAGTCTTGAAGGACATCACGTTCCGGCTCGCACCGGCCTCGAAGGACGACGCGCTTGGCATGCTCGACGGCATCAAGGCCGCCGAGATACTGAAAGGCGTGCGCGGCGCGGCAGCCGTGGATCGCGATGCGTTGGCCGCAATCATCGTCAATACGTCAGAGCTCACGGCTGACTTCCCGGAAATCCAGGAGATCGACCTGAACCCGATCCTCGCCGATGAGCACGGCGCAACGGCTGTCGATGCGCTCGTCAGCGTCGATTTCTCGCCGCCCAAGGAAGTCTACCGGCCGAGTCAGGAAGAGATCGTCACGGCGATGAACCGGATCTTCAATCCGAAGGCGGTCGCCGTGGTCGGCGCCTCCGACGGCGAGGGCAAGATCGGTAACTCCGTGATGAAGAACATCATCAACGGCGGCTACGCGGGCGAGCTCTACCCAATCAACCCGAAAGCCGATGAGATCCTCGGCAAGAAAGCCTATAAGAGCGTCCTGGACATCCCGGGCGACGTCGACGTTGCGGTCTTCGCGGTGCCGGCTAAGTTCTGCGTCGCCGCGATGGAGGAAGTCGGCAAGAAGGGCATTCCGGGTGCCATTATGATCCCGTCGGGATTCGCCGAGGTCGGCGAGTCGGAGCTCCAGGAAGAGCTCGTCGCGATGGCGCGCAAGTACAACGTGCGCATCATGGGGCCGAATATCTACGGCTTCTACTACACGCCGGCTAATCTCTGCGCAACGTTCTGCACGCCCTACGACGTCAAAGGCAAGGCGGCATTGTCGTCGCAGAGCGGCGGCGTCGGCATGTCGATCATCGGCTTCAGCCGCTCGACGAAGATGGGCGTTTCGGCAATCGTCGGCCTCGGCAACAAATCCGACCTCGACGAGGACGATCTGCTGATCTACTTCGAGCAAGACCCGAACACCGATGTCATCGCGATGCACGCCGAGGACCTGAAGGACGGCCGCAGCTTTGCCGAGGTCGCCGAGCGCGTCTCGAAGAAGAAGCCGGTCGTTATGCTCAAGGCCGGTCGCACACAGCTCGGCGCCAAGGCCGCTGCGTCGCACACGGGCGCGCTCGCCGGCAACGACAAGATCTACGACGACGTCTTGAGAGCCAGTGGCGTGATCCGCGCGTATGCACTCAACGACCTACTGCAGTTCGCGCGCGGCTTGCCGATCCTGCCGACACCGAAGGGCGAGAACATCGTCATCATTACCGGTGCGGGCGGCTCCGGCGTGCTGTTGTCGGATGCCTGCGTCGACGCTGGCCTCTCGCTGATGAAGTTTCCGCAAGACCTCGATGAGGCTTTCAAGCAATACATCCCGCCGTTCGGCGCCTCCGGCAATCCGGTCGACATCACCGGCGGCGAGCCACCGACAACCTACGAGAAAACGATCAAGCTCGGCCTCGAGGACGATCGCATTCACTCGCTGATCCTCGGCTACTGGCACACGATCATCACACCACCGATGGTGTTCGCCGAGCTCTGCGCGCGAGTCGTGCAGGAAGCGCGTGACAAGGGCATCGACAAGCCTGTCGTCGCATCGCTCGTCGGCGACGTCGAGGTCGAGGAAGCATCCGAGTACCTCTACGAGCGCGGCATCGTGGCCTGTCCGTATACGGCGGAGCTACCGGTCGCGATTCTCGGTGCGAAGTACCAGTGGGCGCGCGGGGCTGGGTTGCTCTGACGCGTATGGCGCGACTACGTAGCTTGTTGTTCGTGCCGGGCAACAAGGACAGCATGTTGACGAAGGCATCGGGCTTTCGGCCCGATGCCTTCATCCCCGACATGGAGGACTCGGTGCCTGTCGCCGAGAAAGCCAACGCGCGCGACGTCATTCGCGGGTTTTTGCCGACGCTCGCAGCGACCGGCGTGCCGATCATGCCGCGCGTCAATTCGCTCGACACCGAATGGATCGAGGACGATCTCGCCGCGGTCGTCGGCCCCGATATCTACGGAATCTCGGTCGGCAAGGTCGACGTGCCCGAGGACATCCATTCGATCTCGGATTTGATCGCCGATCTCGAGAGCAAAGCGGGCATCGAGGCCGGCACGTTGAAAATGATCCCGTGGCTAGAGTCGGCGAAAGCGATCGTCCATTGCTACGCGATCTGCAGCGCAAGCCCGCGGATCGTCGGCGTTGCGTTCGGCGGCGAAGACTTCACGCACGATATGGGCATCGAGCGACTCGAGGACGAATCGGATGTCGCTTATCCGCGCAACGTCCTCTGCGTCTCAGCTCGCGCGGCCGGCATCGCGGCACTCGACACGCCGTTCTTTCGATTCAAGGACGAAGAGGCGTTAAAGGTGAATATTGCCGCCTCGAAGCAAACCGGGTTCAAGGGCAAGTTTGCGATTCATCCTGCGCAGATCGATGCGATCAACGCGGGATTCTCGCCGTCGGCGGCTGAGATCGAGGACGCCCGCAGAGTCGTCGCCGCATTCGAGGAAGCCGAGCGCCAAGGGCGCGGCTCGACGTCACTCGACGGCAAGGTCATCGACGTGCCGGTCGTCAAGCGTGCCCGCGCACTGCTCGAGCTCGCCGAAATCGACGCCGACACCTGAGCCCCTGCGCTCCGACAGAATGCCCACGACGGTCTGCGGATGAAAATGGAGCTCGTTGCGGAGAATCGCGCGTTCGATGGACGCCAGCTGCGCTACCGACATCGGTCGGAGACGCTCGGCTGCAACATGCATTTTTCCGTGTATCTGCCGCCTGCAGCTCAATCGGAACGCGTACCACTGCTGTATTGGCTTTCGGGTCTGACCTGTACCGACGAAAACTTCGTGCAAAAAGCCGGCGCGCAACGCGCAGCCGCAGAATATGGCATCGCAATTGTCACGCCCGATACGAGCCCCCGCGGTGAGGGCGTGCCGGACGATCCGGACGGCGCTTACGACTTCGGGCTCGGCGCAGGTTTCTACGTCAATGCCACCGAAGCGCCCTGGGCCACACACTACCGGATGTACGATTACTGCACCGG
>JAHEEN010000051.1:0-1664 GCA_024640685.1 Rhodospirillaceae bacterium | reverse complement strand
AGCGACCCGAACACGACGCGACCGCCGACGATGGTCGCAACGGGCTCGATATCCCTGATCTCCTCGACCGGCACGGTCAGATAATCGCGGTCGAGCACGAGCATGTCGGCGAGTAAGCCCGGCTCCAACGCACCGACGTTCGCTTCCTGAAACATCAGATAGGCATTCGCGCGCGTGTGCGCAATCAAAGCTTGCTCGCGCGTCAGCGTCTCTACGAGCACGGTGTCGCCGTTCAACGCCTGCCCGGTGATCGCCCACCACAACGTGATGAACGGATTGATCTGCGTGGCCTTCGTGCCATCCGTACCGAGCCCCCACGGCACGCCGCTGGCCTCGACGAGCCTTAGCGGCGGCACATGCAGAGCCTCTTCGCCGAGCTCCTCGAGCAACCGATAGCGACGCGGCTGTGCGAGCACCGAGATGCTGCGCAACTGTAGATTCATGCCGAGATGGCGAATGCGCTCGAGTTGGGCGGGGCCGACGCGATCGGCATGCGTGATCGACCAGCGCAGTTGCCTGAGCGGATACTCGGCATTAATCTCGGTCATGACGTCGAGCAGCAAATCGATTGTCTCCGGGTGCGCAGCATGCGTCTGCACGGACCAACCGCCCGCGGCTGCAGCCGTCAAAATGCTGCGTGCCGCGTCGAGATCCTCCGCGCTCGGACGGCGCGGCTCGAACAAGCCATCCCAGTGAAACGGCGCGTAATAGATCTCCCCGACCGCGAGCAGGTCCATGACGTGATCGCCCTGGAACGGCCGCGAAGCCTCGATCTGCGCGACGACCTCTCGGGCCTCCGCAGGCGTCGATGGCGTGCCGCCCCCTAACGTATGGAACATGCGCACCGTCAAGCCCTCGGAGTCCGCTAGCCCGCGCAGACGCGAATAGCTCTCTTCGCTGATGCCAACGCCCGCGGGATCGTAGACGCTCGTAAGACCTATGCCGTTTAAGTGGCTTAGCGCCGACTTGATCGCCGCAATTTGGCGCTCGGCTGAGACCTCGGGAAACCGCTGGATCGCGAGCGCGACCATCGAAATCCCGCCATTGAGTCGCCCGGTCGCGCGTCCAGATTCATCGCGGATGACGTAGGACGCAAGCCCTGTCGCCGCATCGCGCTGCGCCCGATTCGCAATGATCGGGATCCCCATCGCATCGAACCACGCGGTGTTCGCAAACACATGGTCGTAGGTCGACTGCACGAACGCCGGTCGGTTTGGCGCGATCTCGTCGAGCTCGGCCAACGTGAAGTCCGAGCTATCGTCGGTGAACTGCGCCTCGGTCCAGCCGCCGAGCGACATCAACCACTCGCCGGGCGGCAATGTTGCAGCTTTCTCTTCGAGCAGCGTCAACGCCTCGAGACGACTCGTGACACCGTCGAGCCGCGCCTCGTTGGGCCAGTACTCCGTCGCGCGGATGATGTGATTGTGGTTGTCGATCAGCCCCGGTATCACGGTCCGACCCGCCAAATCGACAAGCGCGGTATCGGGTCCCGCGAGTGCGCGAATCTCGGCGTCGGCGCCGACGGCTGCAATGCGCTCCCCGGTGATCGCGATCGCCTCCTCGACCGAGAAGAAATCGTCGACCGTGACGACCTTGCCGTTGTAGAGAATCGTATCGGGTGCTGGCTGCGCGTGAAGCACTACCGAATAGGCCAGGGCCAGGAG
>JAHEEN010000003.1 GCA_024640685.1 Rhodospirillaceae bacterium | reverse complement strand
CACATCTCAGAATTCACTGTAATATTTTTCTATAACTAATTGTTTTATAGTTATTAGTTATCCCACATTTCAAGCGCGCTACCAAGCGCAGCGATATCGGCGTGAAGTGGCTCGGCGTGCGAAGGCAGCGACATCAGGTCAGCCAGCGCGGGCGGCATTTCGACCTCTTTTTCGATTTCAGGCTCGACGATCGTCTCGAATTTAGCCGGATGCGCTGTTGCCGTAACGATCCACGGTGACTCTCGGCGCAACGCCACCGGTAGGCGATCGTACGCCCGAAACCCGGTTGCCGTATGCGGGCACCAGATATCGCCGAAGCGTCGATAGTCGGCCGCAATCTGCGCGCGGATCTCGTGATCGTCGACCGGAATGGCCGCAACGGCGTCGCGCAGCTCTCCAAAGTCCGGGTGAAGGTGCCTGAGCCGCTCCATATTGCTCGGATTACCCACGTCCATTGCCGATGCCAACGTCTGAACGCTTGGGCGCGGCTGCCAGTCGCCGGTCGCCAGGTAGTCCGGTATCGGCCGATTTGCGTTCGTTGCGAGCACGATTCTGCCGATGGGCATGCCGATCGCGCGTGCCCAGATACAGGCCATTGCGTTGCCGAGATTGCCGGTCGGCACGATAAAGCTCGCGGCGACACCGTGCTCGCGATAATGCCAAAGCGCCGCTGCCGAGTGGTAGACGACTTGCGGCAGCAGGCGACCGATGTTGATGCTGTTTGCCGACCCGAGTCGATACTGCGCGCTGATCGAAGGATCGGCGAACACGCCTTTGACGAGCGCCTGGCATTGGTCGAACGATCCCGCGACCTCGAACGAACGCACGTTGCCGCCCCAACAGGTCAGCTGATGGCGTTGCCGCGGCGAGACCTGCCCTTCTGGAAACAAAATGCCGACTCGAAAGCCCCCGCGGCCGTGAAACGCGGCAGCGACGGCGCCGCCGGTGTCCCCGGATGTCGCAACGAGAATCGTCAACGGCCGCTCGTCGGAGACTTCGAGCTTCGGCAGTGCGCGCTGCATCGCAGCCGCCAAAAATCGAGCACCGACGTCCTTGAACGCCGCCGTAGGGCCGTGAAAGAGCTCGAGCACCGCCAGTGGCCCGTCACGGCCTGGCAGATTACGCAGCGGTATCGGGAAGTTCAGGGCATCGGCATTGATCGCGCTCAGCGATGGTGCAAGCACACTGCCCTCGAAGAATGGCTCGAGCACCGTCGTCGCGATATCGACGAGCCCGTCGCAGGCGATGTCGCCGGCATCGAGCTTCGGCATATGGTCGGGGACGTACAGACGTCCGTCGGGCGCCAACCCACGCATCAACGCACCGACGAGGCTCGTCTCGTGCGCACCGGTCGTGCTCAGATACCTCACACGGACCTCCCAGATACGTTAACTCAAGGACGCAAGCGCACGGCAGCCACCGCGGGTCTCTGACACGACGCTTCAGTCATGGCTGCCGCTCAACATGCTACACAGACGCAGCAAATCTGCAAAAATGCCCGCGGCCGTCACGTCCGGGCCCGCGCCGGGACCGCGGACGATCAGTGGATTGTCGCAGTATCGGCGCGTCTCGAATTGCACGATGTTGTCGGTCAAGCTGATGTTTGCAAACGGATGATCGCGCTCGAACGTCGCGAGCTCGACGCGCGCCGTGCCGGCCGTGAAGTCGATGTTGGCAACGTACCGCAGCACCTTGTCGTCAGCGGCCGCGGCAGCCGCGCGCTCAGCCATCGCTTGGTCGACGTCGCTGAGCTTCTCGAGAAACGTATCGACGGAGCCCTCCGTCAGCGAATCCGGCACGAGATTCTCGACGTGCAGGTCGGCCAGCTCGAGGTCGAGCCCGGCCTCGCGCGCGAGAATCACAGCCTTGCGCGCGACGTCCATTCCCGACAAATCGTCGCGCGGATCGGGTTCCGTGTAACCGCGCTCGCGGGCATCGCGGACGATATCCGAGAACGGCCGCGTCCCGTCGAAAATATTGAACAGGTAGGCCAACGTGCCGGAGAAAATCCCGCTGATGCTGACGATCTGATCGCCGGTCTCGACGAGGTCCTTGAGTGTCTGGATCACGGGCAGACCCGCGCCGACAGTCGCCTCGTAGAGAAAATGCGCACTCGAGTTGCGGCTCAAATCCCGCAGCGCCCGGTAGTCAGCCAACGGTCCACTGTGCGCCCGTTTGTTCGGCGTGATCACATGGATACCGCGAGCGAGCCACTCCGCATAGCGCTGCGCCACGTCTTCGCTCGCCGTGCAGTCGATCAGCACCGCGTGCGGCAAGTGATCGGCCTGGATGTGATCGACGAGGCGTGACTGATCGATAGTCTCGGCACGCTCGAACGGCTCACGCCAGTCGGCGAGGTCGATGCGCCGCTCGTGCAACAGCATGCGCTGGCTGCTGCCGATCGCACGAACGCGCAGGTCGAGGCTGAAGTCGTCGCGTAACCGCTCGGTCGCAGCGGCCATCTGATCGAGCAGCACGGAGCCGACCGAGCCAGGGCCGAGCAAGCCGATCGATACGGTTTTTGCCGACAGATAAAAGCTACCGTGCACGGCCCGCAGCGCCCGAGTCATGTCCTTGGCCGTGATGACGGCCGAGATATTGCGTTCGGACGCGCCTTGGGCAATCGCACGGACGTTGATCCCGGCGTTGCCGAGCGTCTTGAAGAAGCGCCCGGCCGTGCCGGGCAGACCGGCCATCCCATCGCCGACGACAGCGATGATGCCGCAGCCTTTCGTGACGTCGACATTCTGCACTTGGCCCTGCGCGAGCTCGTTCGCGAACGCCCGCTCGACGAGGCGCTTGACGTCATCGGCGCAATCCTCGGCAACGGCAAAGCAGATCGAGTGCTCCGAGCTGCCTTGGGAAATCAGCCTGACCGATATCGACGCTTCGCGCAGCGCACCGAACAGTCTGTCGGCCGTCCCGGGCACGCCGATCATGCCGGCACCTTCGAGATTGATCAGTGCGACTCCGTCGATGCCGGTAATACCCTTGATCAGGGTTTTGCCCGCACGCGGCGCTGCACTGATCAGCGTACCCGCATAGTCGGGTCGAAACGTGCTACGTATACGGATCGGAATGTTGTGACGGACGGCTGGCGCCATCGTCTGCGGATGAATGACTTTCGCGCCGAAGTACGCGAGCTCCATCGCTTCGTTGTACGAAATCTCTTCGATGACGGTCGATTCCGGCACGCGTCGCGGATCGCCGCTCATGACGCCCTCGACGTCTGTCCAGATGTGCACGGCACCGGCACCGAGAAGCGCGCCGAATATCGACGCCGAGTAGTCGCTGCCGTTGCGGCCTAAGTTCGACTGCAAGCCGTCGCGATCGCGCGCAATGAACCCGGTGATGACGGCAACCCCTGAGAACGAGCTCGGTATCGCCTCTCGGCAACGTGCCTCGGCCAAGTCCCAGACGACGGCGACGCCCATCTCCCCAGGCTCGACGACCAGCACGTCGCGCGCATCGACGCAGAGCACGCCCCCGTCGCGCTGGCCGTCGCCGGCCAGTAATGTCGCCAGCAGTCGCGCCGACCAGAGCTCGCCGAAGCCCGACACCATGTCACGACTGCGGTTAGACGCCGTTCTGACTAGCGCAAGTGCCTTCAGCACGCTCTCGATATCGGTGACGTCCTGCTCGAACTGTGCCAGCAAAGGCTGCGCTCGCTCGGCTCCGACGAGTTCCGTCGTAATACCCGTATAGCGCTCGCGCAACGCCGCAATCTGCTGGCCGGCGTCGCGGTCGCTCGCTGCCGCAGCGATCAGGTCGAGCAGCGCATCGGTCATGCCGCCGATTGCTGAGACGACGATCGCGAGATCGCCGTCTGGCTGATCACGGACGATGCCAGCGACGCGTCTAAAGCACGCTGCATCCGCGAGGCTGCTACCACCGAATTTATGGACGGTCCAGGTCAAATGCCCTCACTCCAACGCATTAGCCGATAGCAGGCTCACGAGCCTATGGCTGTGACCGTGTGCTGCGCTCAACTCGGAAGGCGTCGCCGCGCACGTTAGGCTCGCCGACGCCAGTCATCAGGGCACGCGAGAATAGCAAAACCCAGTCGTTTAGCCCATTGCAGCGGCAATGTTGCCGCGCATCGCGGCAATTGTCGCCGCGTAGTCGTTGCTGCCGAAGATCGCCGATCCGGCGACGAACGTGTCGGCTCCGGCCGCGGCGATCCGCCCGATGTTGTCGACCTTAACGCCGCCATCGACCTCGAGGCGAATCGGTAACTCCGATGCATCGATCAGCTGCCGGGCTTGACGGAGCTTGTCGATCGTCGCCTCGATGAAGCGCTGCCCGCCGAACCCGGGATTGACCGACATCAGCAGCACCATGTCGACCTTGTCGATGACGTGCTCGAGCCAACTCAGCGGAGTTGCTGGGTTGAACACGAGGCCGCTTTTACAGCCGAAGTCCCTAACGAGCTGCAGTGACCGGTCGATGTGCTCGCTCGCCTCCGGATGGAAGCTGATATAGGTCGCACCCGCCTCGGCGAAGTCGCCAATCAAGCGGTCGACCGGCTTGACCATCAGATGCACGTCGATCGGTGCGTCGATGCCGTAGCTGCGCAGTGCCTTCGCGACGAGCGGGCCGATCGTCAGATTCGGCACGTAGTGGTTGTCCATGACGTCGAAATGGACGATATCGGCATCGGCCGCGAGCACCGCGTCGACCTCCTCGCCGAGACGCGCGAAATCCGCCGATAGGATCGACGGTGCGATCCAGTACTCCGCCATCTGTTGTGCCCCCTGAGCTGCCCCGCGTATTCTGCCTGCTCACACCGGTGTTGGGTAGAAGGGGCAGCGCCCAGCAACACCTGGCTCGTTACGATTCGATCGCTCGATCGACCGGGCTGCGCTCGGCTGCAGATTTGAGGCCCGTGCTCAGCACGAGCACGATCGCCGTACCGGCGCCGATCCATAAATACGCTTCCTGAAACCCGCTCAACTGCCCGGCGCGCGCCGTCGTCACGCCGCCTACGAGCGCTGCGCCTGCGAGTTGGCCGATACTCAGCGACAGCGTCAATAGTCCCTGCCCCGCACCGCGCTGATCCTCGGCCACCTCCCGCATGACGACGTAGCGCAGTGGCGCGCCGAGCAGCACGGCCAGACCCAAGCCAGTCAGCGCACCGGCACCAAAGAACGACGCGCGCGTCAGCGCAAACAGACCGAACGCCAGGAGCCCGGCGAGACAGCAAGCTAGGCCGCCTTGAATGACGGTCTTTGCGCCGATCGCGTCAACGAGCCGGCCGGCGGCCGGCGCGCCGACGATCAACGTTGCAACGAGCGGCAACAGCATGAAGCTCGCCGTTGCCTCAGTCACTGCAAAAGCCGCCACAGCCATCGACGGCAGAAAGACCATCGCCGCCTCCGTAAAGCCGGTTGCAAGCGCAATGACGGCGATCAGCTTGAGCTCGGTCGAGCCCAGCAATGCCGGGTGCAACACAGGGTCGGTCGCACGCGTCTCGATCCAACGCAAGAGCGGCAACAGCACGAGTCCCGCTACAAACAACGCGCCCCCGCGAAAATAGCCGTCCGCTGCAATGCCACGCGCTGCCCCTAGGTCGCTGATACCGAATGCGAGCAGCGCGAGCACCGCGCTCAAGCACAGCGCGCCGAGCACGTCGAAGGGCCGCTTTGCAGCGCTGCGCCGAGTCGGCAGCGTTCGCCACGCTTGCCACAGCACGCCGGCGCCGATCGGCACGTTGATCAGAAAGAGCCAGTGCCAGCTGAACTGCAGCAGCATGCCGCCCAGCAGCGGGCCGAGCAGAAAAGCGATGCCGAAGACCGCACCGACGAGTCCGAGCGCACGGCCGCGCCGCTCGGCAGGAAACGTATCGCCTATGACGGCCGCAGCGACCGGAAATATCCCGCCGGCACCGAACGCCTGAATCGCTCGTCCTGCGAGCAAAGCCGTAAAGCTCGATGCGGTCGCGACGATCACCGAGCCAGCCACGAACAGGACGATGCTGCCCACATACGCGTCGCGCCGGCCGATGCGATCCGAGAGCTTGGCCGCGATCGGCGCTCCCAAGAGATGAAACAGGATGTAGACGTTGAAAATCCACGATAGGTCCTGACCATCCAAGCCGAACTCGACGCGAATCGCCGGCAGCGCGGGACCCACGATGGCGATATCCAGCGCGCCCATCAGCACGCCGACGAACAGCACGCCGAGGACGCGGAACGGCGACGCCGGTGACTCGCCGCGGTCAGCCATCTCTACGCCGGTGGGCTGTCATTGGCCGGTCAGCTACAAGCCAACGGCACGAAGATTCAGGACTACTATTAATGCAATACATTATATTAACGCTGTAACTAGTTGTATTAATGTTATATACAGCGTCATTCTACATAGAGGTGAGCCCGATCGAACTGACTGTCACCAGAGTGAACCGCCGTTTCGGGGCCGCAGCATGATACGCCGCGAATCTCCAACACACACTCTTGTGCGCCTCCCCCAGATATGCGATACCCGTACCATCGTCAGCGCCCGATTTGGGCAGACGCGTAGGAGCTAGAGCATTGGCGGCTATCGGCAGAAACGAGCCCTGCCCGTGTGGCAGCGGCAAGAAATACAAGCGCTGCTGTGCGCTGAAGGTCAATCAGACGTCCTGGCAGCTCCGGGTCGTCATCGGTCTCGTCGCCGTGTGCCTGTTGGGCGGCATGATCATCATTCTGACGTCGATCGACGATGTTCAACCCGGCGGCGCTGCCGGCCGCGTCTGGTCGCCGGAGCACGGTCACTGGCACTAGCGGTCTGCTAGCTGCAAATGACTCGCCCGCTTAGCTCGCTACCTCAGATACGCCGTAGCGTCGACACCGGCGGCTCGTTAATGACGCCCCGCGCAGCCAGCGTTCCACTGATCCCGACGACGCAGCCGCCAGCGATCAGCCCGACGAGCCACAGGCTCGGCCCCGGGATGTAATCGAGCTCGAATAGCTCACCGGCAACGAAGTAGCCGATGATCCCCGCGCCGACTGCGGCCAACGTGCCGGCGAGCATGCCGAGCGCCGTGAACTCGGCCGCAACCCCCTGCAGAACGACGCGCCGGCCGGCGCCGAGCGTGCGCAACACAGCGCTCTCATACAGGCGTTCGTCGCGCGTTGCTTGGATCGCCGCGAGCAGCACCGTGATTCCGGCAGCAAACGTGAACAGGAACACGTATTGAACCGCGAGCGCTGCCCGCGTCATCGCGCGCCGCATCTGGTCGAGCACGGCATCGATGTCGATGACCGATACGCTCGGCAGCTCACGAGCGAGATCGAGCGTCACGGCGCGCTGGTCGGCTTCGACAAAGAAGCTCGTGATGAATGTTTGCGGAAAACCGTCGAGCACGCCTGGATTCAGAACCATGAAAAAATTTGGTCGAAACGAATCCCAATGAATGCGGCGCGTGCTCGTGATTTCAGCCGTCACGGTCTGCCCGGCGACTGAATACGTGAGCTCATCGCCTAGCGACAGTCCCATGTCGAGCAGCTCGTCGGCCTCGATCGAGACCTGCGCGCGTCGGTCGTCCGGCGCCCACCACTCACCACTGAGAATCTCGTTGTCGTCGTTGAGTTCGGAGCTCCAAGTCAGGTTTAAATCGTCGTTGAGCTCGCGCCGCGCCTGCTCGTCGGCGGGCTCGTACTCGCTCATGGGCGTACCGTTGACGTGGCTGATACGCGAGCGCACGAGCGGCGTGAACTCGGGCGCGTCGATTCCGTGCTGCGCCAAGATTGCTGCTACTCGTTCGCGCTCATCGGGCTGGATATTGATCAGAAAATGGTTCGGCGCATCGTCGGGCAACGTCGCCTGCCAGCTCGTCATCAGCTGTGTTCGCACGACCGTCAGCAGCAACAACACCATGATGCCGATGCCGAACGCGACGACCTGGACTGCGCTTTCGGTGCCGCGCCGCGCAACATTGGCGACGCCGTAGCGCCAAGCGACGCCGACACGACCTCGAAAACGCTGCAGCAGCAGCACGAGCCCGCGTCCAGCGCCATAGAGCGTCACGAAGGTCGCAGCTGCACCAACGAGCAAGTACGAGATCAGCGGCAAGTCACCGAAGAGCCAATACAGCATTGTCGTTACCGCAGCTATCGCGATGCCGTAAACGATCGTATAACTCAGTGGCGGCGGCTCCAGATCGTGGCGTAGCACGCGCGCCGGCGGGACGCTGCGCAATCGCAACAGCGGCGGCAACGCAAAACCGAGCGCGACGGTCAACGCCGTAATCGGCCCGATGAATGCGCCCCGTAACGTCGGCGGCGGTAGCTGCGCTTCGACGAGATCGTCGAGCAACAACGTCAACCCCTGCTGTGCCAGGTAGCCGATCAGCGTGCCGATGACGCCCGCGGTCAATGCCAACAGCAGGAGCTGCGTCAGTGTTAGCCGCAGCACGTCTCGGTGCCGTGCGCCGAGACATTTCATCAGCGCGACACCGTCGAGATGCCGCGTTAGAAATCGCCTCGCTGCCATCGCGACGGCGACACCGCCGAGCAAGACACTGACGAGCGCCGAGAGAATCAAGAACCGCTCCGCGCGCTCGATCGACGAGCGGACCTCGGGACGCGCATCGCGTATGTCATCAAGCTCCTGGTCAATTCCGACGCGCGGCTCGAGTACGGTCCTGAAACGCTCGATTGCCCCCTCGCTGCCGGCGAACAGCATCTGGTACTCGACGACGCTGCCCGGTTGGATCAGCTCTGTCGTCTCTATATCGGCGCGGTTGAGCAGCAGCGTCGGTGCGATCTCCATGAATCGCCAGCCCTCGTCGGGGCGAAACTCCAACGTGCGGCTAACGGTCAGCCGTGCACGTCCGACGTCGAGCGTATCGCCGACAGTCGCGCCTAACCGTGCAAGCAGGCTGGGCTCGGCCCAGACCTCGCCGCGGTCGGGCACGCCATCGGCAGCCCGAGGCTCGGCGGCCAACGCATCGGCGACGCGAACCTCGCCGCGCAACGGGTAACCGGCCGTGACGCCGCGCACGTCGACGAGCGTGCTCGCATCGCCGAATAGCACGACGCTGCGAAAGTTCGTCACTTCCGCCGTCGCGACGTCGAGCGCTGCCGCCTGAGGCAATAAATCGCGATCTATCGGGCTGTCCGATTCGAGCCTCAAATCGGCCGCGAGCGCCTCGCCGGCTTGTTGCGTGACGGCCTGTCGCACGCGATCCGTGAAAAAACCCACGGCGCTCATCGCGCCGACTGCGACGAGCAACGCGACGAACAGGACGACAGTTTCACCGGCCTTCCAGTCGCGCACGAGCAATCGGGCAGCAAGCGTCCAGCGCACACGCATCAATGGCGTCTCAGTCATTCTCGTGCCGTATTGATCCTGCGACGGCGCAACTCTCACGCGCGTCGTTAGAAGTCGGAATAGTAGCGCATTCCGCGAGGACCGACCCTCGATGCTTCGACAAGCGACGCGCGCTAAACTGTGCGTCCAGCGAGCCAAACCCCGTCTTCGAGGCCCACACGCGATGAGCATCAATGCACCGATCGACCCGGCACCCGGCGACTTGCTGCGCCTCGCGCTCGAGTGGCGCGAGGCTGGCCACGACGTCGCGATCGCAACGGTCGTCAAGACGTGGGGGTCGTCACCACGCCCTGCCGGTAGTCACTTGATCATCGCTGACGACGGTCGCTTCGAAGGCTCCGTGTCGGCCGGCTGCGTCGAAGGTGCCGTCGTCGAGGCAGCGCTTGCGACGATTCGCACCGGCGAGCGACAGCATCTGAGCTATGGCGTGACGAACGACGAAGCCTGGGCGGTCGGCCTCGCATGCGGTGGCGAGATCGAGCTTCTCGTGGAGCGCATCGAGTGAAGGAGCGGACGCTGCGCGGACTCGTCGACGCCGCATCGGCCAAGCGCCCCATCGTGCTCGTCAGGTCGCTCGACACTGACGGCGAATGGCTCATCGAGCCGTCGACTGCCGACGCTGCGCTCGACGACTTGCCCGACGCGATCCGTCAACGAAGCAAGCAAGCGTTACGCCGCGACGGCGCCCAGGTCCTCGAGCTCGGCGAGCAGCGCTATTTCGTGCAAACACTGTCACCACCGTATCGACTGATCATCGTCGGCGCCGTGCATATCGCGCAAGCGTTGATCCCGATGGCTCAGGCTGTCGGCCTCAGTGTGACCCTCGTCGACCCACGCCCTGCGTTCGCGTCGCCGGAGCGATTCCCCGATATCGAAATACATGCGGATTGGCCACAGGATGTCTTCCCGACGCTCGCCCTCGACGCACGGACCGCGGTCGTTACGCTCAGTCATGACCCGAAGATCGACGAGCCGGCGCTGGTCGCTGCGCTCAACGCGGATACGTTCTATATCGGCGCGCTCGGCAGCCGGCGCAACCACGCCGGCCGCCTCGAGCGACTCCGCGAGCTCGGCTTCGATAGCGCAACGTTACGAAGAATCATGGGACCCATCGGCCTCGACCTCGGTGGGCGTGCCCCGGCCGAGATTGCGGTAGCGATTATCGCTCAGGTCATTCAGGCCCGATACGAGCCGTAACCCGGCTCGTCGACTATTCGGCGTCCGGTTGCAGCGATGGGTGGGCTGCCGCGAATTCGGGGCGCTCGACTAACGCGGCGTTGATCTTCGCAAGCGTCGGATAAGGCGTCAGATCGCAGTCGAACCGCTGTGCATTGAAATACTGCGGCGCGAGGCAGATATCGGCGAGCGTCACGGCACTACCGAAGCATGTCCGGCCGTCCGTCGAGTAACGCGCGGCCATGACCTCGAGCGAGCCGAAACCTTCGGCTACCCAATGACGGTACCAAGTGTTGACGTCATCCTCGGATTGCCCGAGCACGTCCTTCAGATAGATCAACACGCGCAGATTGCACAGCGGGTGCATGTCCGACGCGATGAGCTGCGCCATCGAGCGCACGATCGCGCGGTCGACAGCAGACTCCGGCAGTAACGGCGGCTCGGGAAGCGTCTCATCGAGGTATTCGATAATCGCCAGCGACTGCGGAATCACGACGCCGTCGTCAGCTAGTGCCGGCACCAACGCCTGCGGGTTCAACGCGCGGTAGTCGTCACTGCGATGCGCCTTGCTGCGCAGATGAACCGGAATGGAGTCGTAGTCGGCGCCCTTTAGATTCAGCGCGATCCGTGCTCTGTAGGCCGCGGAGCTGCGGAAGAACGTGTAGAGCTTGAACGCCATGCCTAGCGTTGCTCTCGCCAAACGCCGAGCTTCGTCTGCACGATCTTGTCGGTCGCGCTGAAGATCACGGTCTCCTCGTCGGCCTCGATGCTAAACGATTGCCAATACGGCACGGCGAAGATGTCGCGTGGGCCGAAGCGAAACTCAGTCGCATTCTCACCGTCGCCGAATCGAACCGTGCCGGCGCCCTCGGCAACGCAGTAAACGCCGCCGTCGGTGCTGCGGTACGGCGCTGTCGAGAAACCTTTCGGCAGCAGCTGAATGAATGTCGATATCGTCGGGATTGCAGGCCCGCCGGTCGTCGGATCGATGTACTCCATCTTTAGCCCATAGCACGGGTCCCAATCGCTGTGATTCTTGAGCTTCTCGAGCGACTCGCGCGTGCGCGCGTACGGATAGGAGAAGATCGGCGATGCTAGCGTGTCGCGGCGATACCCGACCGGCCGCAGATTCGATCCGTAGCGATGCAGGCTGTCGTTGGCCGGCGGGCCTTCGGGGTAGCGCTCTTCCGGATAGTGCTCGGTAAAGTTCGCACCTAGGAACCGGATCAGAGGCACATCGAGGACATCGAGCCAGACAACGGGGCCTTCGCCTTCGTGGCCGTGGTCGTGCCAGGCCCACGATGGCGTGACGATGAAATCGCCGGGCTCCATGTACGTTCGCTCACCGGCGACCGACGTGTAACCGCCGCTGCCTTCGATGATGAACCGCAACGCGACCGGCGTATGACGATGCGCAGGCGCGACCTCGCCCGGTGTGATCAGCTGCAGTCCCGCATACAGCGAGTCGGTGACCAGATGCTTGCCGATCAGGCCCGGGTTTTCCAGCACGAGCACGCGGCGCTCGGCTTCGCGCGCGCTGATGACGTTGGCGGACTCGAGGACCGAATCGCGCAAGCCGTCGTAATGCCACAAGTACGGTTCTGCCTCGGCCTGCGGGTCGAAGGTGAACCAGTTGCTGAAGAAATTCCACAGCGGCACGAGGCGGTCGGCCTCGATGCGTTTGGTGAAAGCGGCTTGAATAGAATCGTGCGTTGGGTCTGCAGAGGCCATGGTCTGTGCTCCGCGGGCTTGCGAGATTGTCAGGTAATTCGAATCTCCAACGAATCGACGCCATCGACGCCGCCGGTAATCGTATCGCCGGCAACGACCGGGCCTACACCGGCCGGCGTGCCGGTATAAATCAGATCGCCCGGCTCGAGCGTGTAGAGGCCCGACAAGTGCTCGATCGTCTCGGGAATGTTCCAGATCAGCTTGGCGATATCCGAGTCCTGCTTGATCTCGTCGTTGACGGCCAGCCAGATACGCCCCGACGTCGGATGGCCGATATCCGCGGCTGCGTGAAGCGCGCTGATCGGCGCAGATGCATCGAAGCCCTTGCCCGAATCCCACGGACGGCCCATGTTCTTCGCTTCGACCTGCAGATCGCGACGCGTCAGGTCGATCCCGACCGCGTAGCCCCAGATGTGGTCATTCGCATCTTGTTGGCTGATCCCCTCGCCGCCCCTACCGATCGCGACAACCAGCTCCATCTCGTAGTGCAGATTGCTCGTCGACGGTGGATACGGGATGTCGCTGCCTGACGGCACAACGGCATCGGCCGGCTTCATGAAGAAGAACGGCGGATCGCGGTCCGGATCGTGGCCCATTTCACGCGCATGTTCGGCGTAATTTCGACCGACGCAATAGATACGGCGGACGGGATAGCGCTCCTCGCGTCCGGCGATCGCCACACTCGGCTGCGGCACGTCGAAAATCAGGCTCATCGAGATCTCCCACTCAAGTTCGTTATTGAAGCTGCAATTCAGGGCGCAGACTCGGCGCACGCCTCACGGTAGTTGGCTGCGAACGGCTGCGATGCTATCGGCCGATATCGGCTCGTCGATACCCACAAATTCGGCGCGTATATACATCAAGAGCGCTGCGAGCTCTGCGTCGCTGAGATAGTCGAATCGCGCCATCAAGATTTCCGGGCCGAACCCGCCGGTCAGCACGAAGCCGGCGAGTGAATCCGCCGGACCCGAAACCCATGGGCTTCCAGTCAGCGGTGGATTCATGCCTGGTACGCCGCGCCCATCGGCCATATGGCAGGCCAAGCAGTCGCGCGTATAGATCGCTTCGCCGTCGGCAACATCGGTCTGCGAGGCTGCAAGCCCGCAGACTAGCCACAGCAAAGTGATCGTCGACAGCGTGCGGATTCCAGACATCGTAGTGGCGCGGGCAATCAGTCGCCGACGTACTCGATCCGCCAAACGCGGCCGCTGACCGTGCTCGACACATAGAGCACACCTTCCGGGTCCTGTGCAATCGACATCGGCCGGTGCGCGGCGTCGCCTGGATTTGCGAGCACGTCGACGCCCTTGAAGCCGTCGGCGAAGACCTCCCAGTCCGCCGCCGGGCGTTCGCCGTCGAACGTGCGAAAGACGATCTTGTAGCCGTCCTGCGGCAGCGGCGCCCGATTCCACGAGCCGTGGAAGACGATCAATGCACCGCCACGATATCGCTCCGGCAGCGACTGGCCGTCGTAGAACAACAGATCGTTGGGTGCCCAATGCCCCGGGAACGTCGCGATGGGCTCGGCGTACTCGCCGGCAGGCGGTGCCAGCGAGCCGTCGCCGCCGTACTCCGGCGCAACGAGGCGCTTGCCCTGCAGATGGTCGTAGTACGTGTAAGGCCACCCATAATTTCCACCGCGTGCTAGCGCGTGCATTTCCTCCGAGGGCAGCTCAGCGCTGTCTTCGGCCGAGTAGTACTCGGGGAACAGCGTAAACAGTGCATCGCGGCCGTGGCTCAAGAAATAGACCTGATCGCGCGCCGCGTTGTACTCGATTGCCATCGCGTTACGCACACCGGTGGCATAACGCTCACCGTCGTCGGCCTGGGTTTGATTCGACGCGCGCGCATCATAGCGCCAAATGCCGCCCTGCCGCTGCAGCTGCGGGCACGGCTGCTGCCCGGGCGAGCCGCGGGTGCGGAACTCTTCCATGCAGGCATTCGACGGCGCACCGACGTTGACGTACAGGTTGCCGTCCCTGTCGATTGCGAACGTCTTCGCCTCGTGCAATCGCTGCTCCGGGAAGCCGCTGACGACGACGTCCCGCTCACCGGATGGGACAACCTCGTCGCCGTTGAAGCTGAAACGGTAGATCGCCGTATTCGCACCGACATAGAGATCGTCCTCGAAGAACACGAGCGCCGTGGCCGGAATGTCGGTCGCAAATGCCTCACGCGTATCGGCAACGCCATCGCCGTCCGTATCGCGCATTGCAACGACGCCCATGTCGCTGCCGCGACCCATGCGCACGGTCAACGCCAGATAGACCGTGCCGTCGTCGCGGACCGCTAGATGGCGGGCGTAACCGTCGACGTCGGCGAACACGGTAGCCCTAAAGCCCGGTGGAACGCGTAAGCCCAGCACTGGGTCGACTGCGCTCGATGGATCGACCGACTGAGCGCTTGTGACCTCTTCGGCAACGATAGGCGCAGCGAAAAGAACGCCGGCGAGAAGCGGCATCCAGCAGACAGTTCGCATGCGGGTCTCCGGCAACAGCAAAAGGGCCGCTATTGTAGCCCAACGCTGGCGCGCTATTCGACGCGGACGCGAATCTCCCCGACGCCCTCGACGCCGCCCTCGAGCACGTCGCCCGGTCGAACGGCACCGACGCCTGCAGGCGTGCCGGTATAGATCAAATCTCCGGGCGCGAGCCTGAAGTAAGCTGACAAGTGCGCGATGATTTCCGGTACCGACCAGATCAGTTGGCGGAGATCGCCGTCTTGGCGAACGTCACCGTTGACGGAAAGCCAGATACGGCCTGCACTCGGATGCCCGATGTCGGCGGCAGCGCGAAGCGGACCCAGCGGCGCGGCATCGTCGAAGGCCTTCGACGTCTCCCACGGTTGGCCGCGTGCTTTGGCATGCGACTGCAAATCCCGCCGCGTCATGTCGATGCCAACGCCATAACCCCAGACGTGGGCTAGCGCATCGTCACGGGCGATCGCGGCCCCTGCCCGCCCGATCGCTACGACGAGCTCGATCTCGTAATGCAGATTTTCAGTGCGCGGCGGGTAAGTCACCGAGCCGCCGTCGGCGACAATCGCGTCGAGCGGTTTCATGAAGAAAATCGGCGGCTCGCGCTCGGGGGTCAACCCCATCTCGCGAACGTGCTCGGCATAGTTCCAGCCGACGCAGTAGATTCGATGCAGCGCGAAGCGCTCGTCCGATCCGGCGATCGCGACAGTTGGATATGGCGGTGCTGCCGGTACCTCCATCGAATTGCGGTGCGCGCGCAGCCGACCGACTAAGCCGTCATCATGGCGTCAGCTCGCTGCCGTCAGGCCGTGTTGACGTCTAGCACGCCGTGGGATTGTCCCTGTCCACTGACGGCATTGACGATCATGTCCGGCACGATCGGCGTGCGATTGAAGTACTGGCCGCCCAACGCGTCAGAGATCGCGCATACCAGCGCAGCCGCCGCGCAACCCAGTGGCGGCTCGCCCATGCCCTTCGCGCCGACCGGATTCTGTGGATCCTCGAGCGCGACGGCCGTCGACGCCATCGAGACCGGCACATCCAGATAGCTCGGCGGCTTGCACTGCAAGAACCCGACCGTGCCTGGCAGGCCGTTCTGCGGATCGAAGATGTGTCGCTCGCTCGTCGCCATGCCGAAACCTTGCACGGCGCCGCCGTTCATCTGCGTCGACAGGCTTTGCGGATGCAGCACGGTGCCGCAGTCGCAGACGCCCAAGTACTGCAGGATCTCGCATTTGCCGGTCTCCAGATCGAGCTCGATCTCGATGAAGCCGATACTGATGCCGGCGATGACACCGTCGCGGGGCAGATTGTCCTTCGCGACGCCGATGAGCCCGGTACCGGCAACGCCGGCGACAGCCGAGCGCGTAATTTCGTGAATATCGTCCGGGACGTCGTGCCCCGAAAACTTACCTCCGAGCTCAATCGCGCGCTGGGCTGCAGCGGCATAGGTCATCGAGCGGCTCGGGTCGTCAATGCGAAACACCGCCTCGTTACCGATGTCATAATCGGCCGGCACACCGCCTAGATCCATGGCTGCAATCTCTTTGAGCTTGTCGACGATGTCCATCGCCGCGACGTAGTTCTGCCGCGTCATCGTGAACGACGTGTTGCTACCGCTCTGTGTCGGGCTCCACGGCAAGTGCTTTCGACTGTCGCCACGCTCGACAACGCAGTTGTCCCAGCTGCATTTCAGCACCTCGGCCGCGACACGCGACGTGCCGGAATGGGAATACGTACCGAGATTGCCAGCGCCGCTGTGAATGTGCAGCTTGCCGTCCGGCAACAACCGCACGAGGCCGTCGTAACCGTTGCGACCGGCCGGGTGAAACGCCTGCCCGACGCCGACGCCGATGACCTTCGAGCCATTGCGTTGCCCGCTGCGGGCCAGCAGCGCATCCCAGTCGATTTCCGCGATACCCTTGTCGAGGGCCTCGGCTTGATACGCACTCGTGACCGGACCTTGATTGGCGTAGTACTTCGCGTTGTTGTCGGCGGCATTGACGCGCCGAATCGTGATTCTGTCAATGCCGAGCTCAGCCGCCGCCTTGTCGATCAGCGGCTCGACGGCGACGGCGATCTGATTCTCGCCGGGGCCGCGCATCGCGCCGCGCGGCGGCGTATTCGTCTCGATCGGTACCGCGCGGAACCGCATCGACTGCGGCTGATAAAGCAGCGTGACCGCTGAGGCTGCGGCGTCGAAATCATCGAAGCCGCCATAGGGACCGTTTTCCTGAACGATAAAGAGATCGACGGCCGTGACGCGACCGTCAGCGCGAAAACCCATCCGAATGCGGCCTTGGAATCCCGGCCGTGCCGAGCCGACGTAGAACTCCTCGGCACGACTGATGCGCAGCATGACCGGGCGCTGAGTACGCTTGGAAAGCAGCGCAGGAATCGCCATTGTCGGATAGGCGCGCGCCTTGGAACCGAAGCCGCCGCCACAGTACTCCGCAACGTAAACGATGTCCTCCAGGCCGACGCCGAGCAATGCCGGTAGGCCAGGCATCACGGCCGTTTGACTCTGCGTCGAGCCGTGCAAGAAGCACTTGCCGTTTTGCCAGTACGCCATCGTCGTGCGCGGCTCCATGCTGTGATGCGACACGCCCGCCGTGACGAACGTCTCATCGAGCACGAGCGCAGCGTCGGCAAAACCCGCCTCCAGATCGCCGAACGCCCACTCCTCGACAGCCTCGCCGACCGGGAGCTGGTCGTCACCGACAGCGGCGAAATCGCGTGCCGTCCATTTGACGGTACCGAGCGTGTCCGACATTGCGCTGACCATGTTGCCGTCGCTTCGCGCGTCGGGACCGCCCGGATATAGGCTCTCGAGCGGATCCACGGTGAACGGCAGTGGCTCGAGCTCGATATCGATGCGCTCGATCGCGTTTTGTGCGGTCGTCTCGTCGACGGCAGCGATCGCTAGGATCGGGTCACCGATGAACAGCGGCTCGTTCGTCAGGATCTGCGCGGCTGGCGCCTCGAACGACGGCACGTCCTGGGCCGTCAACACGTCAATGACGCCGTCCATCGCCAACGCTTCGCTGACATCGAGCTTCGTGACGCGCGCATGCGGCAGCGGGCTCGTCAGCAGACGACAAAACAGCATGCCGTCGGTTCGGTAGTCCTCTGCGTAACGCGCCCTGCCGGTCACTTTGGCGTGAACATCCGGCGGAACGAAGTTTTTGCCGAGCAGCGTATAGGCCATGGTGCGCCCCCTCGAGCGTCGATCGGTCAATCGGGCAGAGAGCATAGCCAACGCTTCGAAAATTCGCACGTCGGCACTAGCGTATGCCTAGCACTGGCTCGAATGAGTCGTTGGGCCGATCGCGACTGACCGGCGTCGAGGTTTGAAAACCTCTAATATTTTAGATTAAATTTATTCTATATCTATTTGTATTTATTGTTAATAACTTCGATTTTCGGCGCTTTATGCCGCGCTCTGCAACTCGAGTCAGTAGCGGAACATGTACACGGCACCGCTCTCGGCCGTTGCGTTATCGGATCGGTCGCCGTCGAACCCGGACGCCCTGCTGTCCTCGCCGCGCGCGCCGACGACGAACAGCCGCCCATCACGCGACAGTGAGATGCTACTGCCGAACTCGTCGTACGCCTCGGTGTTACTACCCTTGAAGTACGCAGCCTGGCGCCAGACGCCGTTCTCGCGGACGAATAGATACGCGGCACCCGCTTCCTGCGCGCTATCGTCATCCTGCTCGCCGTCGATACCGGCCCCTCCGCTGTCCTCGAGCTGCGCCGTTGCGACCAACGTATTGCCGTCACCGCTCAAGTCTAGCCGCGACCCGAACCAATCCTCGCGCCCCGTGTTCGAGGCCTTCAAATACGCCTGCTGGGTCCAGTCGTTGCCGTCACGCACGAAGACATAGACACCACCGGTCGACGTATCCGATTGCCAGTCCGGCTCCGGCGTCGGATTGACGCCGGTCACGAAACTATCCTCGTCGAGTGCCGTCGCAACGAGCGTGTTGCCGTCCTCGCTGATATCCACGACGACGCCGAGCGAGTCGTTTTGCTCGACGAATGAGCCTTTCAGGTACGCGGACTGCCGCCACGGCCCGCCATCGCGCTCGAAAACGTAGACGGCCCCGGAGCCGCGCATGTCGTCGTCTTGAACCTCGTTCGTGCCGGCGTGCGAGCCGTCCTCGTCGTAGCTGCCGACGACCAACGTATTCGCATCGGCTGTCAGCGCGACCGAGTAGCCGAACAAATCGCCCTCGCTAGGATTGCTCGGCTTCAGATACGACGTCTGTCGCCACGTCGTTCCCGTCCGGTCAAATACGTAGACGGCCCCAGCCGAGAGCATCGAGTTGTCGCCGGGATCCTCGCCCGTGGCCCCGTCTTCGGCGATCGCGCCGACGGCCAGCGTATCGCCGTCGTTGCTGAGCGCGATCGCAAAGCCGAACTGATCGCCATCGCCGATCGCGGTCTCGTCTTCAGGCAAATGCCCGGTGTTCGATGCCTTGATGTAGGCTTGCTGGCTCCAGTTACCCCCGTCCCGGACAAAGATGTAAACGGCGCCCGCCTGCGGTATCGAATCGTCGGCCTCATCGCCGTTGATTCCGGTCGCACCGCTGGCCTCGAAATACGCCGATACGGCCATCGTGTCGCCGTCCTCGCTGAGCTCAACGGCATAACCGAAGTTGTCGGTCAGTCCCGGCGTCGATGCCTTGACATACGCTTGCTGAGCCCACGCGCCGCCTTCATTCGCGAACACGTAGACGGCACCCGCACCATAGACGCTGTCATCGCTCTGATCGGCGCCCGGCCCAGCGTCGCCACTGGCCTCGAACGTCGCGCCGACGGCCAACGTGACGCCGTCGTCGCTCAATGCGACGGCGTTGCCGAGCAGCGTGCCGCCGGTACCGAACTGATCGCCATAACCGGGGTTCGACGCTTTGACGTAGTGGATTTCCTCGAGGACTCGTGCGGCGGCGGCAACGTTCGGCGGCGCGGCCGCGGTGGGCGCCTCCGTCGGCATCTCGTCGCTACAGCTCGCGACACCCACAATGGCCAGAATCGAAAGGCCAGCACGAATCAGTCGGTTGCTCATCATTGTCACGGAGTCCCTGAACCGACCGGAAGTGTACCGACGCCGAGACGGTGGGTAAATCTCGATGCGAGCACCGTTGCCACAAACCAGGCCACGCCGTCATCGTGAGGCTGCGATTCATGGCCAGCCGTAAATAACGCTGCGTGCGGAGTAGCGGCTATTGACCGCAATGCGGACAACGACGGCGCGTCGTGCGCGATCCATCGAGCAGCGGCAGCAGATGGCTCGACCAGAGCCAGAACAGGACCGCATTACCGATGAATAGCAGGACGGCGACTTCGGCACTCATAGATTCACCCGTTCGACAATCGATTCGACTCGTACGGAAACTGATCTACAGGTCGGGTTGGCTAGCCGCGACGACCCGCGTCACAAATTCGACATAATACAGGGGCCGAATCGGATTCTTGGGGACCGAATGCGTCAGTCCTGCGCGGGTGCTGCGCCGGCCTCGCCGAGTCCTTCGTAGTAGTCGGGGGGCAGCTCCAGGCAAGGGACAGCCACCGACTCGTCATCTTCGTCCTCGACGACAGCGAGCCGTTCGCCCGACGGAATCCGCAACGCATCGGACTCGTTGGGAACGCTCAAGTCGTCCGGTATCTGGATCGGCGCACGCTCGCCCGAGCCTCTGTACATCTCGGGATTCTCGCAGCGCAACAGCGCATCGCGACCGCAGCCGGCGACGAATAGCAGCGCTACCGCGGACAGTAGGAATCGGGCGATCATGGCGCTCCCGGCGCAACACCCGCAGCCGCCATCGCAGCCAGCACGCGCTCGTGGTAGTCGGGATTCAACGGAATCAGCGGCAGGCGAATTCCCGGACCGGCCAGGCCCATCTGCTCGACGGCCCACTTGACGGGGATCGGATTGCTTTCGAGGAACAACGCTGCGTGCAGCGGCGCAAGCTCGGCATCGATATCGGCTGCGGCATCGCGCAGGCCCTGCCGAGCGGCGTCGCACAGTGCGCGCATCTTGCGCGGTGCGACGTTCGCCGTTACCGAGATACAACCATGTCCGCCACTCAGCATGAACTCCGCTGAAGTTCCGTCGTCGCCGCTGAGCAGTGCAAAGCTGTCACCGCACGAAGCCTTGAGCGTCGCGACGCGTGCAACCTCTCCCGTTGCCTCTTTGATGGCAGCGACATTTGGATGTGGCGCAAGGCGCGCAACGGTTTCGACCTTTAGATCGACGCCAGTGCGTCCCGGCACGTTATAGAGAATGATCGGCTGGCTCACCGCATCGGCCACGGCCGAAAAATGGCGATACAGACCTTCCTGGTTGGGTTTGTTGTAATAGGGTGTCACGACGAGAAACCCCGCAACCGGAAGCTCGCCAACCGCACGGGTTAGCTCGAGCGTCTGTGCCGTCGAGTTCGATCCGGTCCCTGCGATGATCGGGATTCGCGATCCGGCGAGCTCGCAGGATCTCGCAATCAGATCCACGTGCTCAGGCTTAGTCAGCGTTGCCGACTCCCCTGTCGTTCCTGCGATGACGAGTGCCTCGGTCCCCGCGTCGATGTGAAAATCGATGAGCTGGGCGAGCTGCGCGAAATCGATGTTCCCGTCGGCGCTCATGGGCGTTATCAACGCAACCGTGCTGCCTTCGAACATGCGGCTTTCCTGAAACGGGGGAACAGGCCGCGATGGTAATGTCGACCCAGAACCCGTGCAACCGCGATAGTAGGGCAGCGAACGGCTTTGAGCTACGTTCAGGGATAGAGTTACACTGGCTGCCTGTACAGCCCCTGCCCCGGACGCCTGGCCGATGGAACAGCTCATGGTTATTTCTGCGATCGGAGGCGATCGCACCGGCGTCGTGCGGGACTTGACGCGTGTGATCTTGGATTGCGGCGGCAGCGTCAAGGAAAGCCGGATGACGGCACTAGGCGCAGAGTTCGCGGCGCAGCTACTCGTTTCGGGCAATTGGCACGCCGTCAGCCGAATGGAGCAGGAACTCGCCCGTTTCGGCGAGACGAACTCGCTGACGATTCAGCTCAAGCGCACGGAGGTCAAGCCGCTTGCGCGCGAGCTGCTACCGTATGCGATCGACGTCGTATGCATCGATCAACCTGGGATCATCCACAATCTCGCCAGCTTTTTCGCCGAACGGAATATCGAGCTCGGTGAGGTGACGACCCGCAGCTACCCGGCAGCAAACACGGGTGCGCCAATGTTTTCAGTGCAGATGTTCGTCAACATCCCGGCAAGCCTGCATATCTCGCGTCTGCGTGAGGAATTCATGGACTTCTGTGATCAGCTGAACCTCGATGCGATCATGGAGCCCGTCAAGAGCTAGCAATACGGAGTACATCATCGATGGCGCAAGTCAGCGTAGGAAAGAAAATTCCGGCATTCTCGCTGCCGGCAACTGGAGAGCAAACGATTCGATCCAAGGATCTGCGCGGCAAGAATGTCGTCTTGTACTTCTATCCCCGCGACGACACGCCCGGGTGTACCCTCGAGGGCAAGGATTTTCGCCGCTACAACAACAAGTTTCAGCAACTCGACACAGTCGTGCTTGGCGTATCCAGGGATACTGTCGCTTCGCATGAAAAGTTCAAGACAAAGTTCGGATTCCCGTTCGACCTGCTCGCCGATACCGACGAGAAGCTCTGCAACACGTTCGACGTGATCAAGGAAAAGAACATGTATGGCAAGAAGGTCATGGGTATCGTACGCAGTACGTTCTTGATCGACGCCGACGGAGTGCTGCGCCAAGAGTGGCGCAAGGTTAAAGTCGACGGCCATGTCCGCGAAGTATTTGCCGCGGTCAAGGCACTCTGACGGAACATTGTGGGAGCTCGACGACTCTAAATCACGATGCGACGACTCACAGCCAATCTGGTTCTCGCTCTGACGGTGTTGCCGCTCGCCGCGCAGGAACCGAACCTGCCTGACTTCGGCAGCCCAGCCGATGCGATCATCAATAAGAATCAGGAAGAGCAGCTCGGCCGCCAAGTCGTCGCCCAGATCCGCAATGCCGGGGGAATCCTCGAGGACCCGCAGCTTCAGGAATACATCGACTCCATCGGCTCGCAGCTCGTCGGGCAGGCGAGCGACGGCTCGCAGAGTTTTCAGTTCTTCGTAGTCGACGACGGCGCAATCAACGCGTTCGCATTACCGGGCGGGTACATCGGCGTCAATGCAGGACTGATCCTGACGAGCGAGTCGGAGAGCGAGCTCGCCGGCGTGCTGGCCCACGAAATCGCACACGTCACGCAACGTCACATCGCCCGCTCGATCTACGATAGCCAACGCATGAGCGTCTTATCGATGGCAACAATGCTCGCGGCTGTGTTGCTCGGCGCAGCCGCCGATGCGGGCGGCGATGCCATGACGGGAATCATTACGGCTAGCCAGGCGGCGCAGATCCAGCGCCAGATCAACTTTACCCGGAGCAACGAGCACGAAGCCGATCGGGTCGGCATCGAGACGCTATCGGCCGCCGGCTTCGATACGCGCGGCATGGCGACGTTCTTCGAGAAGCTCTCACGGCGTTACGGCATGGCCCGCGAGCAGATTCCGGCCCTTTTGCAGACGCATCCGGTCACGAGCGCGCGTATCGCCGAGGCGCGCTCGCGCTCGCGCTTGCTGCCGGCGGCGATACACACGAACAGCATGGGCTATGGCGTTGCCAAAGCCCGCCTGACGATCCAGCAGGCGCGATCCGTAGCCAACGCCCGCGACATCTTTGCCGCCCGACTCGACCAAGGCAACGGCGATTTCTCCGATCGCTACGGCCTTGCGCTGTGTCAGGCATCGCTCGGGCTCATCGACGAGGCCGACCGCACGCTGACCGCACTCGTCGACGAATACCCGAGCATCATCGCTTTCTGGATAGCACGTGCCGAGACGCTGATGCTTGCGGGTTTCGTCGACGCCGCCATCGATGTTTACGTCGAGGCAAACGGCCTCTTCCCGCGCAATGTCCCGCTGGCGATTAGCTTTGCCGAGTCGTTGGTCAATGCCGGTCAGCCAGCACGCGCGCACGCGCTATTGCTCGATTTGCTCAACAACGTCCCCCCGACGCCGGAGCAGATTCGGCTGATTGCTCGAGCCGCCAACGCCGAAGGCGACGTTGGCAATGCCTACTACTATATGGGCGAGTACTACTTGTCAGTCGGCAATCCGGCGCTCGCGATCACGCAGCTGCGCATGGCGCTCGAGGCGCCTGGCGTCAACAGCGTCGATCGCTCCCGCTACGACGCCCGGCTGCGGCAGATCGTCGACGCGATGCCCGCGGACCAACGCCGGCGCATGGAACAGGCTGGCGACGGCCCGCAACCCCAACCGTATAACTCGGATCGGACCGGCATCTAAACTGTACCGCACCGCTCTAGGCTCTCGCTGTTGAAGGCGAGCTAAAGAAGCGGCACCGCGTGGGGTATGGCGACGGGGCAGCAGGAACGTCGTCCGCCGAGCGCTCGGGGACGGACTTTGGGCGTCTCCGAACGAGAGTCCTACGCAACAGTGAAACCGCGGGCCGACGTTCTCTCGTCAATGACTATGGACACGATTCCCTGGGGGGCCAGCTTTGCCCCGAGCACCAAAGGGTACTAAAATAGTCCCTTATACCCAATACTGGGACTTACCATGTTACGCATCAGCAAGCTGACCGATTACGGTACGTTGATCCTCAGTCAACTGCCGGTCACCGGCAGTGGCTTGGCCAGCGCCGGCGCGGTGTCGGCATCGACGCGACTCGCACAACCGACCGTCAGCAAGTTGCTGAAAGCCATGGTGCGCGCAGGGCTCGTCGTCTCGACGCGGGGGGCTACAGGCGGCTATGCGCTGGCGCGACCACCGGCGGATATTAGTGCTGCCCAGATCATCGATGCGCTCGAGGGCCCGGTTGCGATTACCGAGTGCAGCTCGGCATCCGGTGCCTGCAGCCTCGAATCGACGTGCCGCGTCGGGCACGCATGGCAGAAAATCAATATCGGCATTAGACGCGCCCTTGCGGACGTGAGTCTTGCCGCTCTGACGACCGACGCCGAGCCGTTGCCGCAAGTGCCAAATCTACGCAGCAGCGTTCTCGGCCCCGGCTGTCGAGTCACTAGTCCGGAGCGTGCCCGCTGATGTCTACCGAGCAAGACGACGTCGCCGATCTCGTACAGCGCAAGTACCAGCACGGCTTTGTCACCGATATTGACGAGGATCGCGTTCCGCCGGGCCTCGACGAAGACGTGATTCGGCTGATCTCGGCGAAGAAACGCGAGCCGGAGTTCTTGACGGAGTGGCGCCTCAAAGCCTACCGACATTGGCTGACGATGGCGGAGCCGACCTGGGCCCACGTCCGGTATTCGCCGATCGACTACCAGGCGATCTCGTATTACGCAGCGCCGAAGAGCAATGCCGATGCCCCGCAGAGCCTCGACGAGGTCGACCCGAAGCTGCTGGAGACTTACGACAAGCTCGGGATACCGTTGCACGAGCGAGCCCGCTTAGCCGGCGTCGCCGTCGACGCCGTATTCGACAGCGTCTCGGTTGCAACGACGTTCAAAGAAAAGCTCGCCGAGGCTGGCGTGATTTTCTGCTCATTCTCCGAGGCCGCTCAGAACCACCCGGAGCTTGTGCAGCGTTATCTGGGTTCGGTCGTTCCTTATCGCGACAACTTCTTCGCGGCGCTAAATTCGGCTGTGTTCAGCGACGGCTCGTTTGTATACGTGCCACCCGGCGTGCGCTGCCCTATGGAGCTGTCGACATATTTCCGCATCAACGCGGCCAACACCGGACAGTTCGAGCGCACACTGGTCGTCGCCGACGCCGGCAGCCATGTCAGCTACTTGGAAGGCTGCACTGCACCAATGCGCGATGAGAATCAGCTACACGCAGCCGTCGTAGAGCTCGTTGCGCTCGAGGATGCGGAGATCAAGTACTCGACCGTTCAAAACTGGTACCCAGGCGACGAGGAAGGCCGCGGCGGTATCTACAACTTCGTGACGAAGCGCGGCGACTGCCGCGGCGCGAACTCCAAGATCTCGTGGACTCAGGTCGAGACGGGTTCTGCGATCACGTGGAAATACCCGAGTTGCGTCCTGCGTGGCGAGAACTCGGTCGGCGAGTTCTACTCGGTGGCCGTCGCGAACAACTATCAGCAGGCCGACACGGGCACGAAGATGATTCATATCGGCCGCAACTCGCGCAGTACGATCATCTCCAAAGGCATATCGGCTGGCCACGCGCAGAACGCCTATCGCGGACTCGTCCGGATCATGCCGACCGCAGACGATGCTCGAAATTACACGCAATGCGACTCGCTGCTGCTCGGCTCTGAGTGCGGCGCACATACGTTTCCGTACATCGAAAGTCGCAACCGCTCAGCCCGCATCGAGCACGAAGCGACGACGTCGAAGATCAGCGAGGATCAGCTGTTCTACTGTCGCCAGCGCGGCCTTGCCGAGGAAGATGCGGTCAACATGATCGTCAATGGATTTTGCCGCGAAGTTTTCAAGGAGTTGCCGATGGAGTTCGCCGTCGAAGCACAGAATCTTTTAAACGTGAGCCTCGAGGGAGCGGTCGGCTGATGGAAACGGATAGAACACCAATGCTCGAGATTGTCGATCTGCATGTGCGTGCCGGCGATCGAGAGATATTGAACGGCCTGAATCTTACGATTGGGGCCGGCGAAGTCCACGCGATCATGGGCCCGAACGGCTCCGGCAAGAGCACTCTGGCACAAGTGCTTGCAGGGCGTGACGGTTATGACATCACGCGCGGCCAAGTCACTTTTCTCGGTCAGGATATCTTGGATCTGGCTCCAGAGGAGCGCGCGCAAGCCGGGATTTTCCTGGCGTTTCAGTATCCGATAGAGATTCCGGGCGTCAACAATGCGTATTTGCTGAAGGCCGCACTCAACGCGCAACGCAAGGCGCGCGGTGAGCCCGAGCTCGACGCATTCGAGTTCATGCGCCTAATCAAAGACAACATGGCGCAGATGCAGATCCACAAGGACTTCCTATCGCGCAGTGTCAACACAGGTTTCTCCGGTGGAGAGAAAAAGCGTAACGAGATTCTGCAGATGCTGACACTGCAACCGCGCCTCGCACTGCTCGACGAGACCGATTCCGGTCTCGACGTCGACGCATTGAAGATCGTCGCTAATGGCATCAACTCGCTGCGCAATCCCGAGCGCTCAATGATCCTGGTTACGCACTACGAGCGCCTGCTCGAGCTCGTCGAGCCGGACTTCGTCCACGTCTTGGCCGGCGGAAGAATCGTCAAATCCGGCGACCGCACGCTCGCACGCGAGCTCGATGAAAGAGGTTACGACTGGGTGCAGCAGGAAGTGCAATCCGCATGACGCCCGCCGATCTCAACGCCCGCTTCGATGAGCACATAGCACGACTGCCTGGGTCGACGACCGTCCGGGCAGCGCGTGAATCCGCGTTTGCGCAGTTCATCGAGCATGGCTTCCCGTCCCGTAAAACCGAGCTTTGGCGCTACACGAACATTGCGCCGATCGTAGACGGCGGTTTCGAATTTCTTCCGCAAAACCACGCTGTCGACGCAGACGCTCGCCAGCATTGGCTCGGCGAAGCCGGTATCGACGACGAAGGTCTCGCGGTGGTCATTGTCGACGGAACAGTCGCCGACATGGAGCGCGCCGATGCCGGGTTCGACGTGCTGACGCTGTCGGAGAGCATCGATCGATACGGCATGCAAACGAGCGCCGCGGAGTTCCCGAGTCAGCCGTTCGCCGCGCTGAACGTCGCGTTTGCGCGCGACGGTGCGCACATCCGCATCGGTTACGGAGCCGCGCCGGGCACGCCGCTGCACGTCATCCTGGCAAATAGCGCCGCGCTGCGATGCGCCGTGCAACCGCAGTTGATCGTCGACGTCGCCCAGGGCGCATCCGCCAAAATCGTGATCCATCTGTTGAGCGACTCGACGAATGCAAGCTGGGTCAACTTGCTGACCCGCGTTACGCTGGCGCGCGATTCGAGCCTCGAGCTGTGCCGGTTGCAGCGTTACGGCAGCGCGACGCTGCATACGGAGCTGTTGACCGCTGTGATCGGCAAGGACGCCACGTTGAAATCGACGTCACTGGATATCGGTGGCCAGCTCGTTAGAAACGATCTGCAGATTCGGATGCAGGAGCCGGACTCGAGTTGCGATCTTGCAGGCTTGGTGACACCTGCGATCGGCCAGCACATCGACAACCACGTCACGATCGACCATTGCGCATCGCATTCCGCGAGCGCGCAGCACTATCGCGCTATCGTTGGGGATCGCGGCCGCGCGGTATTCAACGGCAAGGTCGTCGTGCACAAGAACACTGTGGGCATCGAAGCGATGCAGTCCAGCGATAACCTGCTGCTCGCCGAATCAGGCGAGATCGACACGAAGCCGGAGCTCGAGATCTATGCCGACGACGTCAAATGCTCGCATGGCGCGACGATCGGCGAAATCGACGAGGCGGAGCTGTTCTACCTGCGCGCGCGCGGCATCGACGAGGCTACGGCGCGGGGCTTGCTGACGCTCGGATTCGCCGAGAAAATACTCGAGCGACTACCCGCTACCGGTGCAAGGTCGGCAATTGCAGCGAAGTTCGGCCTTGCGCTGCCGAGCGACCAAGCATGAACTCCGATATGAGCAGTGCGACTCCAACATCGATTAGTGAACGTCACCCGATCACCAATATCGAGGCGTTGCGCGCAGACTTCCCGATTCTCGACCAGGAAGTCCATGGCAAGCCGCTAACCTACCTCGATAGCGCCGCCTCCGCGCAGCGCCCTCAATCGGTCATCGATGCGATGGTTCGCCACGAGCAACGCAATCACGCGAACATTCACCGCGGCGTCCACGAGCTTAGTCAGCGCTCGACGGACGCGTACGAGCACGCACGCGATCTTGCCCGCGCATTCGTCAATGCGCCGAGCCGCAGCGAGATCGTATTTACACGCGGCACGACGGAATCGATCAACTTGGTCGCCGCGTCACTCGGTCGCATGTCGCTATCGGCTAGCGACGAAGTGCTGATCACGCAAATGGAGCACCACTCGAACATCGTGCCGTGGCAGCTGATCTGTCAGCAGACAGGCGCACGGCTGCTCGCCGCACCGATGACGCAAAGCGGCGAGTTGGACGTCGAGGCCTTTTCTCGCAAGCTCACGGAGCGCACCAAGATCGTCGCGATCGGCCACGTATCGAACGCGCTCGGCACGATCAATCCGGTCAAGGAGCTGACGGCGATTGCGCACGATGCCGGTGCGATCGTCGTTGTCGATGGTGCCCAAGCGGCACCGCATCTGCCGATCGACGTTCAGGACATCGACTGCGACTTCTATGCGTTATCGGGCCATAAGATGTATGGCCCCACGGGCATCGGCCTGTTGTACGGCCGTGAGACGTTGCTCGATCGCATGCCGCCGTACCAAGGCGGTGGCGAGATGATCCTGACGGTTACTATCGAGTCGAGCACCTACAGCGAGCTACCGCACAAATTCGAGGCGGGAACGCCCAATATTACCGGCGCCGTAGGCTTGGGTGCGGCGATCGACTATCTCGCGACTATCGATCCGAAGGCACGAATCGACCACGAAGACCGGCTGCTCGAGCTGGCAACGGCCGAGCTTTCGCGTATTCCGGGCCTGCGCATCGTCGGCACGGCCAAGCGCAAGGCCGGCGTCCTGTCGTTCGTTTTCGATGACATCCACGCTCATGATCTCGGCACGATCCTCGATCGCGAGGGTGTCGCAATTCGCACGGGCCATCACTGCGCGATGCCGGTCATGGATTTCTTCTGCGTGCCGGCGACAGCACGGGCTTCGCTTGGCCTCTACAACAACGCCGACGACATTCATCGCCTCGTCGGGGGTCTTCACCGAGCGCTGGAGCTATTTCGATGAGCGAGCTCGAAGACCTCTATCGCGAAGTCATTCTCGATCACAACAAGAATCCGCGGAACTTCGCGGAGCTTGACGACGCAGACCGAACGATCGAGGGCGTCAATCCGCTGTGCGGAGACAAGCTGACGCTCTACGTCAAGCTCGACGGTGATCGTATCGCTGACATCGGCTTCAAGGGCACCGGTTGCGCGATCTCTGTTGCCTCGTCATCGATGATGACCGAGCGCGTCAAGGGCGCGACGATCGACGAAGGCTTGCAGCTATTCGATACGGTCCATCGGATGCTGGCCGAGAGCGAGCTCGACGAAACGGCGCTGATGGAGCTCGGCAAGCTCGCAGCACTCTCCGGCGTACGCGAGTATCCAAGTCGCGTAAAATGCGCGAGCCTCGCATGGCATGCGCTGAAGACCGCATTGAACGACAGTACCGAATCGGTATCCACAGAGTAACCGTAACAATTTCGATCGATGTACTACCCACAGAGCGAGCGTATCGTCTTCTCCCGCGAGTGCCCTGCGATCCTGATCCCGTCGGGCGATGAGGTCACATTGCCGGAAGGCAGCTCCGGGTTCATTACGCAAGCACTCGGCGGCAGCTTTACGATTTTCATCGAAGGTAATTTATTTCGCATTGCCGGCGTCGATGCCGACGCGATCGGCAAAGAGCCATTGCGGCCTCCGGACGTCGGTGCCGATGCCACCGAGGCCGAGATCGAGACCGTCGTCTGGGACCAGCTCAGAACGTGCTTCGATCCCGAGATTCCAATCAACGTCGTCGATCTCGGCCTGATCTACGAGTGCGAGCTCACGAACGACGCCGAGGGTAAGCGCGTCATTCGCATCGCGATGACGCTGACGGCACCGGGATGCGGTATGGGCCCAATTCTGATGGAGGACGTCAAGGAGAAGCTAGAGCTGATACCGACCGTCGACCGCGCTGAGGTCGAGCTCGTCTTCGACCCGCCGTGGAATCGCAGCATGATGTCCGAAGAAGCGCTGCTCGAAGCGGGCTTGCTCTAACCGCTGTCATGAAGCGTGTCACGCTGATTCGACATGCGAAGTCGAGCTGGGCAGCCCCCGCAAGCCCCGACCACGACCGCGAGCTAGCAGACCGCGGACAGCGCGACCTTCGGGTCATGGGGCGGCGCCTGACGGCCCGTAAAGCCCGCCCTTCGCTGATCATATCGAGCTCAGCCGTTCGCGCAGCGACGACCGCGCGAGAAATCGCGACCGCGCTTGGTTACCCGATCGAGTTCCTGCAGCTCGACGGACGCCTCTATCTGGCCGCACCCGATGCGATCCTGGCCGTCATCGAAGAGCAAGACGATACGATTTCCGATTTGATGCTGTTCGGCCACAACCCGGGATTTACCGACGTCGTCAACGCACTGTTGCCAGAATTTAGGCTCGACAACCTGCCGACCTGCGGCGTCGTCGCAATCGAGTTTGCAACGGACTCATGGGCCGAAATCGCCGACAGTGACACGAGCTTGGCCTATTACGATTACCCGAAGAACCCCGAAATACTGCTGATCGAAGACTAGTGGCCTGTAACAGCCACTCGCGGGCGGCGCGCTAACTCAACCCTCGTCGCGGACCCTGGATCGGATCAAACGCCGCGTTCGCTTATCCGGCCGACCGGTCGTCGGCGGCATCGTCATGGCCGCACGCCGTTGGCCGCGCCTAAGCGCGCGCCCGGCGATCGACTCAGCGCTCTCTGCGTAACACGATTGCGCTGCCGCAGCCGGCCCGCGCCGCTCCGGAAGCGCGCAGACCGTCAGATGCCACGTCTCGACGCCTTTTGTCACCGAGATCGAATCACCGCACTCAATCGTTTTTGCCGGCTTCACGCGCTGACCGGCTACTCGGACGTGACCTGCTTTGACGGCATCTGCTGCGAGCCCACGCGTCTTGAAAAATCGCGTGCACCACAGCCAGCGATCGAGACGCATGATGCGCGGCTAACGAATGTCGCAGAAACAGTACGCGTAGATGTGGCGCGGATCGTTGAGCCCATCGACCCATTTGATCGGCTCGGCCGCAATCTCCAGCAGCCGCTGAAAGCCAGCGGAGAACTGTAGCGGAAGTCGCGCGGCGCTCAGGTACGGCGCCGCACGGCCGATCAGCTCCAAAGCAACGCGCTCAGCAAAGCCTAACTCACGCTCGACATAGCGAATCGCATAGTCCTCGGGCTCGAGACCCGCAAGCTCGGCGGCGGATTCGATCGCATCGTCGAGGTCACCGAGCCGGTCGATCAGCTCGTGCTCCAGTGCCTGATCTGCGATCCAGACCCTGCCACGCGCGACCGCATCTATCGAGGGCACGTCTCGGTCACGATGCTCGGCCACCTTCGTGATGAAGTCCGTGTAGCTGTAGTTGATCGCTTGCCCTAGCAATTGCTGCGCATCCGGTCCGAGCTCGCGCGTCAGATCGATCTGGCCTGCGAGCGCTGTCGTGCCGAGCCCATCGACGTGGATACCGAGCGCATCGAGCAGGCGCGGCACAGTCGGCAACGTCGCACCGACGCCAATCGACCCGGTCAGCGTCGTTGGGCTCGCCCAAATCTCATCGGCCGTCATCGAGATCCAGTAGCCGCCCGACGCCGCGACGCTGCCCATCGAGACGACGAGCGGCCGGCCGCTTTGCTGGAACGCTTCGAGCTCACTGCGTATGACTTCCGAGGCAAATGCGCTGCCGCCTGGACTATCGACGCGAAGCACGAGGGCCTTGATGGATTCGTCCCGGCTCGCGGCCCGAACCAGCGCCGCCGTCGAATCGCCACCGACAGTGCCCGGCGGCTGCTCACCGTCGAGAATCGTGCCTGCCGCAACGAGCACGGCGACAGCGTCCGAATCGGCCGTGTCACTCGCGCCGAAGCGGACTTCCCGCAGGTAATCAGCGTAGCCGACCGCCGAGAAGTCATCGGAGTCTTCGAGCTCGGGATCGACGAGCGGGCGTATTCGATCAGTGATCTCGTTACGCGACAGCAGCTCATCGACGAGCTCTCGGTTGACCGCAAGCCTCGCGGTATTCCCGTTGGCTTCCTCGAGCAACGTAACGGCGTCCTCCGCATAGATCTGCAACGCATCGGGCATCAGACCACGCGCAGCAGTCACGTCGGCTTGGTACGCATCCCACAATGCACCCAGATAGGCCTCCGCAGATTCGCGGTCGGCCTCGGACATATCGTCGCGCAGTATCGGCTCGACGAATGACTTGTACTCGCCGACCCGCCAGACATGAACGTCGACGAGTAGCTTCTCGATCGCGGCTCTGTAGTACGGCACGAACCGACTGAACCCGTCGATATAGACGAACCCCATCGGGTTCATGAAGATCTGGTCCGCGTGTGCGGCCAGATAATATTGGTTGCGCGTAAACGTATCGCCAACGGCGATGACGGGCTTGTCACTCTCCTTGAAGCGTAATATCTCGTCGCCCAAAGCCTGCAGCTTGCTCAGCCCCGCAGCACCTAGGTCATCGAGCTTCAGCAACAACACTTTGACGCGCTCGTCGTCGCGGGCGTGCTCGATCGCCTCGAGAAGGTCCGGCAGCAACGTTTCCTGCACCGGCACGCCACGTGCCCTCGCGAGCGCTTGGTCGAGAGGGTCACCGGACAGCTGATCGACGAGGGCACCCTGCGGCGCGATGACCAGTGCAGTGCGCTCCGCAATCTGCGGCACATCGGGCGCGAAGCTCGCCAAGACGAGGACTAACATGAACAGAAACACGAGGGACCAAACGGCAATGCGCACGCCCTGAACTATCTTCCAGAACCAACCGAATAGCCTTCGTACGAACGATACGGCCTGCATGAGTCTCGACCCTCCTAATCTGCAGCGATCGCGCTGCGACACCGTTGCGAGCGACGCGCCGTCACTGCACCAGCACCAACGATAGCCATGGAACGTAGGCAATCAAGAACACAGCGCACAACAGCACGAAGAAAAACGGCAACGTCGATCTATATATAGATACGATACTACGATCGAAGCGGAAACTAGATATGAACAGATTGAGCCCGACCGGCGGCGTCAAATAACCGAGCTCCATAGTCGCGAGAAACAATATGCCGAGATGAATTGGATCGATTCCGTACCGAGCCGCAATCGGCGTAATCAGTGGAACGACCAATACCAATGCCGAAAAAATATCGAGAATCGCACCGAGCACGAGCAAGAAAACGATCAGCGCAAACAGGAACGACGCTTGTCCGCTAACGTACGAGTCAATTAACGCGAATAACCTTTCCGGAACCCCAATATCGATCATGTAATTTGTCGACGCCAGTGAGACGCCGAGAATCATGAAGATCGCGCCGACGAGTACCATCGATTCGCGAATGATGTCGGGCAGCTGCGCGAGACGGATCTCCCGGAGCACGAGCGCTTCGACAACGAAGACATACAGGACGGTGACAGCAGCGGCCTCGGAGACCGCAAAGTAACCACTGTAGATACCGCCAAGGACGACGACCGGCAGCGGCAGCTCCCAAATCGATTCCCGAAACGCGTGACGTAACTCCTCTGCAGAGCCGTCGTTCCAAGCCACATACAGCGACCGATTGCGCCAATAGCTGTAGATAGCCAGGACGAAAACCAGCAGCAGTCCGGGAAGGACCCCGGCGACGAACAGAGAATCGATCGACGTGCTTGCGACGACGCCGTACAGAATCAACGGCAATGACGGCGCGAACAGCAGCCCGAGACTACCCGACGTCGTAATGAGCCCTAGACTGAAGTCGTCGCGATAACCGGCACCTTTGAGTGCTGGGTAGAACAGCGCACCCAGCGCGATGATCGTGACGCCCGACGCGCCGGTGAACGCCGTAAACAGCGCGCAGACCGCAAGACAGACGATTGCGAGCCCACCCGGCAGCCAACCGAGCATCGCTTGCGAGAGTCGCACCAGCCGTTGCGGCGCATTACTCTCGCTGAGCAGAAAGCCGGCAAACGTAAATAGTGGGATTGCAAGCAGGATCGGCATTTCGGCGAGCCCGAAGAATTCGATCGCGACGATCGACAGATCGATCTCTGCGCTGTAGAAACCAAACATAGCGCTTGCGGCTATCACCGCGAACAGCGGAGCGCCGAGCAATGCGACGATCAACAGCAGTAACGAGGACACGAGCATGTCAGTGTCTCTCGACGACCGCCCGAATCGCGCGCGCCAGGTAGCGATAGGCCATGATGCCAAAGCCGATCGGCAGGATGACCTGTACGAGCCAAGCAGGTTGCTCGCCCAACAACGTGTCGCCGAATGCGTGCGAGTCCAACACGAAACGCGTCGAATGCCATGCAAACGCCGTGCAGACGACTGTCGTGAATGCTGCCGTGACGGCCTCCGGCATCCACAGCCAACGTTCCGGCAACAACCGCGGCAGCACGTCGATGCGAATCTGCCGCCCATCGCGACTGGCTGCCATCGCCCCGATGAGCGCGAGCCACAGCACGAGAAGCCGCACTGCCTCGTCGCCCCAAGCGAGGCTCGTCGAGAAGACGTTGCGTAGCAGAATTTGCGAGCTCGAGAGCGCGACGAGCGCGCCGAGCAGCACGACAAGAAACCCATTTTCGAGGCAGCGCGCGCTGCGCTCGAGCTTGTCGAGCGCGTGGCGCCAGCGGGCAGTCATGTCGAGCCTTGGGTTACCGCCCGATCGAACCGGAAAACGTCAGTCAGCTTGAGCAACTGACTCGCCACGGTACTCTGCTAGCAAGTCCAACAGCTGATCGAACAGCGTAGCGTCGATGTCATTGCGTGCGCGAAGCGCCGGATAGACCTCTTCGATCGTTTGCCGCCATCCAGCGATATCGCCGCGATTGACCGGCACGAACTCGAGCCCGGAGGCCTGCAGCACATCACGGGCCTCGTGGCCGTCGGCCCGCGCCGCCTCGTCGAGTCCGCGCATGACCCGCCCCATGACCTCGGTGACGATTTGTTGGTCGTCGGCCGTAAGCCGACCAAACGCGCGCCGATCGAGCGCAAAGATACCGACCCCGTACGCGATCGGCAGGTCGGTCACGTACTGTATTTTCGTATGCCACTGCAACACGAGCGCGACAATCGGCGAGGCAGCGACAACGTCGAGTAATCCAGTTTGCAGACCCGTCAGCACATCGGTCGGCGGCAACACGACCGGCGACAGACCCATTTGCTCGAGGACCATGAAGCCGATTGGGTCTCCTTCCGGGCTCCAGACTTTCTGCCGACGCATGTCCTCGACGGCCGTGATCGGCTGATTGGCCATAACGTGCGCGAAGCCGCCCTCGATGAATCCGAAGCTGACGAAACCGGCCTGCTCAAGACCTTCAGCCAGCGCCGGGTCGAATCGCTCACGGACGTAGTCGACCTCGTCGAACGACTGAAACAGCAACGGAATCCCATAGAGGTTGAACCCGGAGAATCGCTCGGCCAACCCGCTGCCGGCAAACGCGCCACCTTGCAGCTGCCCGACGCGGATCTTCCGTAGAACTTGCGAATCGCTGCCCATGACGCCGCCAGGATAGAATTTCATGACGACGCGACCGTCGGTGCGATCGCGAATCTCGGCGGCGCCGGCACGCATTTCTTGCATCCAGCTCGAGCCGTCGGGCGCAACCGTCGCGACCTTGATCTCCTGTGCAACACCGGTTGCAGACGTACCAGCCCAAACGATAGCAATCGCAACGACAGATCCGATGAAAGCGGCAAGCTTAGAAGGTCCCGACGTAGCCATTAAAAATACTCCGTGGAGGTCTCCAACAATTCCGCAGCATCGCGCTTGGCGAGCACGTTGAACAACGTTCGACCCGGCGCTTGCGTGGGCGCTGCGATGACTTCCTCGAGAAGCCGATCGTGTAGCTCTTGATCAAACATCATTCGCGCATAACGTCGTGCGTATTCTACCTTGGTAGAGAGGTCCAGACCGGCCGAAAGTTCGATGGACCTCTCAAAATGGGCCTTTGCTACGTCCGGCCGGCCGCCGAGCGCCGGCGGCCGCAACGAGTTTAAAATGCCGAGATACGTATGCACGCCACCGTCATCGTATTGCTCGTCGAGCTCGAGCAGCCGCTCGAGCGCAGCCTGTACCCACGGAAGCTCGGCAACCGCCGTCCAATCGCTGCTCGTCACCGAGAGGTGACTGAGCCAGCTAACGGCATAGGCATAGAGGGCGTCCGTATGCCGCTTGGTCAGCGTCGCGAGCTCAGCGACGAACGGCTCATAGCTCAGTGTTGCCCAACGACATGCCGGCTCATGCTCGAGACACAGCGCGCGCTGGCCGTAGCGTCGCGCCTTCTCCGTCAACACGGCAGCGTGGTCTTGATCCGGTTCGAATCGGGAGCCGTAAAGCGCATAGAGCTGCGCGCCGCCAGCGAGCAAGCCGGCATTCTCCGGATCTTGCGCGACGAAGCCGTCGACGATTAACAGATAGGCCGGCAGTCCGCTCTCGACGATGCCGGGATCGTCTTGATTCAATACGGCCGCTGACAGCGTATCGGCGGCACGATTACCGATCAGCGACGCGCAGCCGCCCATCGCCAACGCCGGCACGAGACATCCAATCGCAGCTAGCTGTCGCCAGTCACCCATCGACCCACTGCAGCGCGTGTCGACCGCACGACGGTCGAAACCGCTAGATCTTTTCCTTGATCCGCGCCGACTTACCGCTGCGCTCTCTGAGGTAGTAGAGCTTCGCCCGGCGCACGTCCCCGCGTCGCTTGAGCTCGATCTTAGCGACGGCCGGGCTGTGCGTTTGAAAGACACGCTCGACACCTTCGCCATGCGAGATCTTGCGAACCGTAAACGACGAGTTCAAACCGCGGTTGCGCTTGGCGATGACGACGCCTTCGTAGGCCTGCAGGCGCTCGCGGTTGCCTTCGGTAACGCGGACATGCACGACGACCGTATCGCCCGGCCCGAACGCCGGTACGTCCTGCTTGAGCTGTTCCTGCTCGAGCTCCGATATCAACTTAGACATGGTTCGATCCCTCTATTTCCCGCCGCTCCACGCGTGCCGTGCGCTCATCCTAGCGCGGAAGGTTACCGTGACTCGCGGCACTTCGCCATTACAATTCGCTTACTGATCGTGCCGATCGGGTCCAAGGCCAGATTCCGCCTTGAATTCTTCGAGGAGCTGCGCCTCCTCGTCACTGAGCGTTCGTTTGGCTAGCAACGCCGGACGGCGCAGCCACGTGCGGCCCAGCGCCTGCTTCAGTCGCCAGCGCCGGATCGCTTCATGATTGCCCTCCAGCAGCACGGACGGCACGTCGAGCCCATCGACGCGTTCCGGACGAGTGTAATGCGGAGAATCGAGCAACCCAGTCGTATACGAGTCCTGCTGCGCCGATGCCTCGTGACCCAACACCCCGGGCAATAGCCGCGCGACGGCATCGATGACGAGCGCGGCGGCAATCTCGCCGCCACTCAACACGTACTCGCCAACCGCAAGTTCCTCGATACCGAGGTGCGTGACGACGCGCTCGTCGATGCCTTCGTAGCGGCCGGCAACGAGCAACAGCCCAGGCGCGCCAGCGAGCTCCTCGACGAGGCTCTGGTCGAGCACACGGCCCTGGGCACTCAAGAGATATGCTCGACAGCCGGGCGGCTGGCTCCCCTGCGCTGCCCTAATCGCGTCGCGCAGCGGGGCGTACTTCATGACCATGCCCGGACCGCCACCGTAGGGGCGATCGTCCACGGTGCGATGCGGATCCGGCGCGAAATCCCGCGGCGATACACACGTGACGCGTATGAGCCCGCGCTCGCAGGCGCGCCCGACGACGCCCCACTGCGCAACCGGCTCGATGAGCTCCGGCAGTAACGTAACGACTGCAACGTCGAACATCGGCCCACCTAAAAATCGGGATCCCAATCGACGACGACGCGGCCACCGTCGATGTCGACGGTCTTCACGACGTCACCGTCCACGAACGGAATCAAGCGCTCCCGCTCGCCGCGCACCACGAGCACATCGTTACTTCCGGTTCGCAGTAGATGATCGATGCGCCCGAACGACTGTCCATCGACCGTGACGACCTCGAGACCCTCGAGATCGGCCCAGTAGTACTCGCCATCTGCGCAAGACTCGAAATCCGAGCGTGCAACGGCCACGTCGGTGCCGGCCAGTGCCGCCGCCGCATCACGATCCGCGACCGATTCGAGCTTCGCGACGATCTGCCCGCGACCGTGCAACCGGCCTTGCTCGAGCCGGCGTTGCAATTTGCGGCCCTCGCGGCACAGGGTCCAAACGGGAAATCCGGCGATATTGTCAGGTGGCTCCGTGAACGAGCGCACCCGCACCCAGCCCTTGACACCCCAAGCGCCGATGATTCGACCGACTGTTACGAGTTTCGGCGCGGCATCCGTCACGGCCAACGACCGCCGTTGCGGCCAGGAGCGCTAGGCTTCGGCGCCGACCCTGACTTGTTTCATCAGGTTTTCAACGCGCGCCGAGGGCTGTGCGCCCTGCGAGATCCAGTAGTCCGCGCGCTCGAGATCCATCGTGAGCTTCGACTCACCCCCGGTCGCGACCGGGTTGAAGTAGCCCAGTCGCTCGAGGTAACGGCCGTCACGCCGACTGCGGCTGTCGGTCACTACAATGTGATAGAACGGTCGCTTCTTCGCGCCGCCCCGAGATAGACGAATCGTCACCATGAGTCGAGCCCGTAAATCCTTTCAGAGTGGTTGCGGCGGCCGGCTGCCCCGACCGCGGTCCAGGGCGCGCATTTTACTGGAATGGCGGGGGATTGAAAGCGTTTACCGCGCTGCTGAGCCGGAGATCGCACAGGGCTAGCGACCCATGCGCCCGCGGCGTCCTGGAGCGCCCCCGATCCCGCCGGCCAAGAGCCGCTCGAGCCCGCCAGCCCGCGCGGCACGCTTCATCGTCTTCGCTAGCGTTTTGTGCTGCTTCAACAGCCGATTGACCGCTTGGACCGACGAGCCGGCACCCGCGGCAATCCGGCGCTTACGGGAGCCGTCGATGACACTGGGATTGCGACGTTCGCCCGGCGTCATCGAGTCGATCAGCGCAATCTGATGGCGAATCTGGCGCTCGTCGACATTCGCTTGCGCCAGTGCGCCCGCCGGAACGCCAGGCAGCTTGTCGACGAGCCCGGCCAGCCCGCCCATGCTCTGAATCTGCTCGAGTTGCGTGCGAAAGTCTTCGAGCGACAATGCGCGCCCGCGCTTGACCTTGGCGGCCATTCGCTCGGCCTGGTCTCGATCGACGGCGCGCTCGACGGTCTCGACGAGCCCGACGACGTCACCCATGCCGAGAATTCTCGACGCCATGCGCTCGGGCACGAACGGCTCGAGTGCGTCGAGCCGCTCGCCGGTGCCCAGCAACCGAATCGGCACACCCGTCACCTCGCGAACCGATAATGCGACACCGCCGCGGGCGTCACCGTCGGCCTTGGTCAACACGGCCCCGGTCAGCGCGAGCCGGTCGTGGAATACCCGGGCGCTGTTGACTGCATCCTGGCCGGCCATCGCGTCGACGACGAACAGCGTCTCATCGGGATCGACGGCAGAATAAATCGACGCGACCTCGGCCATCAGCTCAGCGTCGACATGCAGGCGGCCCGCGGTATCGACGATGAGCCAGCGGAAGCCCTCGTGGCGCGCCGTCGCAAGCGCTTCGGTCGCGATTGCGACCGGATCGTCGCTGTCCGGCACGAGACAACGAACGCTAAGTTGTTCGGCAAGGGTAGCAAGCTGCTCGCGAGCAGCTGGGCGATAAATGTCGGTGCTGACGAGACAGACTCGGTCCCTGTCGCGCTTGCCTAGAAGCTCGGCAATTTTCGCTGCAGTCGTCGTTTTGCCGGCACCTTGCAGACCCACGAGCAGTACGACGCCTGGTCGGCCGCGGGCGGCCAGCGGCGACACCGTGCCACCGAGGACGGTCACGAGCTCGTCATTGACGATCTTGACGAACACCTGCCCCGGGTTGAGGCTTGCGGCAACCTCCTCGCCTAGCGCCCGCTCTAGGACGCGATCGACGAGCGCCTTGGCAACCGGCAACGCAACGTCGGCCTCGAGCAACGCCATGCGAATTTGCCGGACGGTCGTGCGGACGTTGTCCTCGGTGATCCGGCCGCGGCCGGTCAGCTTGCCGACGACCTTCGTCAGACGATCGCTAAGAGACTGGAACATCGGGGCGGTCCTATCGACGGCGGCGGGCAGCGCAGAAGCGTACCACGACCGGCGCCCGGCCAACGGATTGCGCTCGGTGTCCTTGACACGCTTTGTACGGGCCGCCAATCTACGAGGTCCCGTACGGCGAGAGGGCTACCCTTTTTGAGTGAAGACGTTCCGCTAGGTCTGTTATTTGGCCTACTCATCGTTTTGCTCGTTCTGTCCGCGTTCTTCTCCAGCACGGAAACAGCCCTGATGAGCCTCAACCGTTATCGGTTGCGGCACCGTGCGCGCTCCGGTCACCATGCCGCTCGCCTGACAGAGAAGTTGCTCGAACGTCCCGATCGGCTGATTGGGTTGATCTTGCTCGGCAACAATGCGGTCAACCTCGCCGCAGCCGCACTCGTGACGGTCATCGCAATACGCATTGGCGGCGAGGCTGCGATTTTCGCAGGCACGATGATGCTGACGGTCGTCGTACTGATCTTTGCGGAGGTCACGCCGAAAACGATCGCCGCACGTTACCCGTCAAAGGTCGCGCTGCCGGCCGCGCTGATCTACTACCCGCTGCTCAAAGTCGCTTATCCCCTGGTTTGGGTGGTCAGCATGCTCGCCAACGGCCTGCTGCGCCTGCTTGGGTTCGGCGGCCAGCTCGACCAGGACAACGCTTTGAGCGAGGCGGAGCTGCGCACGCTCGTCACCGAGTCGAAGCACATGATGCCGCGCCGCCATCAACGCATGCTACTGAGCATCTTGGACCTCGGCGACGTCACAGTCGACGACGTCATGGTGCCGCGCCAAGAGATCGTCGGCATCAATCTCGATGAGCCTTGGAGCACCAATCTCGAGCTCGTACGCAATGCCGGCTACAGCCGCCTACCAGTCTTTCGTGGTGACATCGACAAGATCGTCGGCGTCATCCACTTGCGCAGCGTCCTCTCGGAACTCGCCAATGGAACGCTCGACGAACCCGTGCTGCTCGCGAAAACGCAGGAGCCCTACTTCGTACCCGAAGGCACACCGCTGAACAAGCAACTCGTGAACTTTCAAAGGCTCAAACAGCGGTTCGCATTTGCCGTCGACGAATACGGCGACATCCAAGGGCTCGTCACGACCGAGGACGTGATCCGCGAAATCGTCGGAGAGTTTGGCACTGACCCCGGCCCAATCGGCCCGGAAGTCAGCCAGGATCGCGACGACGCATTCGTCATCGACGCAAGCGCGAACATTCGCCAACTGAACCGGCTCATGAGCTGGGAGCTGCCGACGGACGGCCCAAAGACCCTGAACGGCCTGATCATCGAAGAACTCGAGATGATCCCGGAGGCCGGGACGCAGCTGACGTTAGCCGGTTATCCGCTCGAAATTCTCGATACGACCGAGCATGCAATTCGCCGCGTCCGAATTCGAGTTCCCGATCACGGCGCAGAGATACCGCAGCTGTCGGCGCTCGGCGGGTAGCTCGTTAGCCGACAGCGAACCCGACGGCGTCAAACGCCTCGTCCAACCGGGCGACGCCGCAGACCTCGATCTCGATACGCGTCTGCCGCGGCTGATTGGCGATCGGCACGATCGCGCGCTTGAAGCCGTGCTTCTGCGCCTCGACGAGCCGCTCCTCGCCGAACGGCACCGGGCGAATCTCTCCGGTCAACCCGACTTCGCCAAAGACAACCAGATCTCCCGGCAAAGGGCGATCGAGGTAGCTCGATACAATCGCTAGCAATGCCGCCAGATCGGCTGCCGTTTCGTTGATTCTGAGCCCCCCGGCGACGTTGGCGAAAACGTCCCCGTCGCCAATACCGATTCCGCAGTGACGGTGCGCAACGGCCAGCAATAGGTTCATGCGTTGTGTATCGAATCCCTGTGCAAGCCGGCGCGCACCCCCCGGCTGTGAGTCGACGAGCGCTTGGACTTCGACGAGCAGCGTTCGCGAGCTCTCGCGTGTCGCGAGCGTGACGCTGCCGGCGACAGCCGCGGCGCGTTGGGCGAGAAATATCGCCGATGGGTTCTTGACCTCCTTGAAGCCCTGCTCGCCCATGACGAAGAAACCGAGCTCGTTCGCGGCACCGAACCGGTTTTTGACGGCTCGAATGATCCGGAAGCGGCTGCCGACGTCCGTCTCGAAATAGAGAACCGTGTCGACCATGTGCTCGAGCACACGTGGCCCCGCTAGCGTACCCTCCTTCGTGACGTGACCGACGAGTACGGTCGTGACATTGCGCTGCTTGGCAAAACGCACCAGCTGACCAGCGCTCTCGCGGACCTGGCTGACCGAGCCGGGCGCGGAATCCAACGCTTCGCTGTAGAGGCACTGGACAGAGTCGACGATCAGCACCTCCGGAGGCTCGGCCGACAGTTGCTCGATGATCGCCTCGACACACGTCTCGGCGAGCATCTCGATGGGCGCGTCGGCAACTTCGAGCCGAGATGCGCGCATCGCAACTTGATCGAGCGACTCCTCACCCGTCACGTAACAGACGCGCCGTGCGGCGCTCAACCTCGCCGCAGCACCGAGCAATAACGTCGATTTGCCGATGCCCGGATCGCCGCCGATCAGCACACAGCCGCCGTTGACGAAGCCACCGCCGAGAACGCGATCGAGTTCGGTGAATCCGCTACTCGAGCGACGTGACTCGACGACGGCAAGCTGGTCGAGACGCGCGCGCGGCGCGCTCTCCGGGCGCGGCGCCCGATCGCGAGATTGGCGATGGCTGTCGCGTGTCTCGGCCAACGCGTTCCACGCGCCGCAGTCCGGGCACTGGCCCTGCCACTTCAGGTGCTGCGCGCCACAGTCGCCACAGGTGTAGACACGTCGGGTCTTCGACATCGTCGAAGCATAGCACCTGCCGATTGGTCGCAAGTTCCGGCGTTTTGTGGCTTGGTTGGGGTATTCGAAAGCTGCGCCAGGTCACATGGTGCCGTTAGGTCGACTGGCATACTGGTGAGCTTAACGACCTCCGGGAGCCCAGGCGGCTATGAGATGCGCCACGGGACAACGTAACTCCAAAACGCCGCGCTCGCAGCCTCTGAGCGGCGCTCAGCCGTGACGCTGGCACGTTTGACGCTGCCCCGGCTCGTCGCGCTCGTCGGCTTATCGATCGGCGCAGCAAGCCTGCCCCCGGGGCAGTTCGTGCAACGCTTCGACCGCGCGTTGTACGACGCGTGGCTGCGACTCGACCTCGAGGAAGCTCCCGACGACTTCGTTTTGCTTGACGTCACTGACGGCGCCGAGCAGCCCGGCATCGTCGAAACCGCACGCTGGCAACGCGCGGCGCTACTGGTCACGACGCTACCCGACGCACCGATCGTCCCGGCGGGTAACGTGCCGGTCGTCGGACCCGTTGCCGTCGCGACTGCGAAAATGCCGGTGCTTCGGCAAACGCATTGGATCGAAGGTGGCTTTTGGTGGCCACGTGGAGACTTCGATGGCGTGCTGCGGTACGACCGTCCGCAGCTTGGAGATTTGGCCGGTACCGATTCGTTGCCGTTGGCAGCAGCGCGCCGCCTAACACAACGCCAAACCGACGCCTTGAAGCCGAGCCCGACGGCGCCGGGAGATATTGCGCTGAAGACCGACGGTAGCGGCCGACGCTGGTTGCGCTACTACGACCCTGAGAGTCTTGCCCCAGTCAGCCTCGACGATATTCGCCAACGCGGCGATGCGTTGACCGGCAAGATCGTCGTCATCGGTATCGGCGACGGTGTCTTCCACGACACGCCGGTAGGCCCCCTGACGACGACGCAGCTGGTTGCGCACACGATCGCCGGCTACCGAGCATCCGACGCTGTGGAAACGTCCGTCGCCGCAACTGCGGCGGGCTGGCTCTTCGCGGCCGCGTGGACAGGCGCGATTGGGCTGGCGTCGCTCGGTGGGCTGATCGCCGTCGCGATGGCGACAGTCGCCGCAGCGAGTGCGCTGGCCCTCGCGGGCGCCGCATTCGTCTTGGCAGACGTCTGGATCCCGGCTGGCGGGCCCACGCTGCTGCTCGCAGGCCTCGCCGGGCTCGGGTTCAGGCGACCGGAACGGCGCGCGCAACAGCGCAAAACGGCCGAGGAGCGCGTGACGCTGATCGACGGCCGGCGACTCGTTGCGGAGCGGGCGTTCGTCGAAGCTTGGGATGTCTACCGGCGCCTGCCGATCGCGAGCGACTTGATCGGCGAGATCTACGCGCTCGGGTGCGCGCTCGAGGAGGACGGCGAGCAGAAGCTCGCCGCCGATGCGTTTCACCGCGTCGCACAGGCCGATGCGAGCTTCAAGGACGTCACGAGCCGGCTCGTCGCATGTTGCTCCGCACCGACCGACGAGCATCCCGGCGAGCAACGACGGCCCGATACGCTCGGCCGCTATGAGGTTCTAGGCGTTATCGGCAGCGGCGCAATGGGCCGTGTGTACCTCGGCCGGGATCCATCGTTGAATCGGATCGTCGCAATCAAGGCAATCGATCTCGCCAAAGAGTTCGAGGCCGGATACGTTGAAGAAGCCCGCGAGCGCTTCGAGCTCGAGGCGGAAATCGCTGCTCGGCTATCGCATCCGGGAATCGTGACGATCTTCGACGTCGGCGAGGAACACGGCGTCGCGTTCATCGCAATGGAGTACGTGCGCGGTATCCACTTGAGCGACCACACGACGCCGGATACGTTGCTGCCGTATCGCGACGTCATCGACTTGATCGCCCGCGCCGCCGACGCGCTCGACTACGCGCACCACCAGAACGTTGTCCACAGGGATATCAAGCCGGCCAATATTATGTATGATTCAACCACGAATTCGTTGAAAATCACGGACTTCGGGGTCGCTCGGCTCATGGACGTCAGCCGCACGCGCACAGGGGTGATTCTCGGCACGCCGTCGTACATGTCGCCGGAACAGCTCGAAGGGGAAAATGTGAACGGACACACCGACTTATTCGCGTTGGGTGTTAGTCTTTACCAGCTGCTGACTGGCTACCTGCCCTTCCGGGGAACCTCCATGACCGAGCTTATGTTCGTCATCTCGAACGAACCGCATATTCCTGTCACCGGACTGCGTGCCGAGTTGCCATCCGCGCTCGACACCGTGCTGGCGCAGGCGCTCGCAAAAGAGCCGGCGGCACGCTTCGACGATGGCGCCGAAATGGCAGGCTCGCTACGCGCGATTCTGGCCGAGGGCTGAGTCAAATCGCCGCCAGCGTCATGAGCCTCAAGGACAAATTCTCCGCTGTCGAACTAACCGATACCGGGCGCGTTCGCGATCACAACGAGGATGCGATCGGCTGCGTAAAGGACATCGGCCTGTGGGTACTCGCTGACGGCATGGGCGGGTACAGCGCCGGTGAGGTCGCAAGCGGCATCGCCGTCAAAACGGTCATCGATCTCGTCAACGAAGCCTGTCAACGCGAGGATCGCGACGAGGTCGAAGCAGGCACCGGCTACATGCGCCAGACGATCGTGCTGCGCGACGCGATTCATCGCGCGAACAAGATCATCAACCAGACCGCACAGTCGCAACCGCAGTGCGAAGGCATGGGCACGACGCTCGTTGCATGCCTGTTCTACGACAACCGCGTCTCGATCGCCCACGTCGGCGATTCGCGTTTGTACCGGATGCGCGACAACCGCTTCGAGCAGATCACGATGGATCACTCGCTCCTGCAAGAGCTCGTCGACCGTGGGTTTTATTCACAGGAGGAAGCCTCGCGCTCGACGAATCGCAACTATGTGACGCGAGCGCTCGGTGTGGAGTCCAGCGTCGAAGTCGAAGTGCAAGAGATCGACGTCGTCAAAGGCGACTACATCTTGATGTGCTCGGACGGCCTACCGGACATGGTCGAAGACGAGGATATCCATCTGACGATCAGCACGTTTAACAATAATATTGATACAATCGGCCAGCAGCTGATCAAGCTCGCCAATGACAACGGCGGCCGGGACAACGTCTCGGTCATTCTCGTACAGGTCGTTGACGCGTTTCCCGCCAATGCGGGGCTGTTGGCCAAGGTTCGCAACCTATTCGGATAATCGGAACAATAACGATGGCACGTTTGATATTGAGCTTAGATGGGCAAACCCTTGCCGAGTACAACATGACAAAGGAGCGCTATACCATCGGGCGCCTGCCGGATAACGACATCCGCATCGATAACGCCGCGGTCAGCGGCCACCACTCGCTCATCATCAACATTCTGAACGACTCGTTTCTCGAGGACTTGAATAGCACGAACGGCACCTACGTCAACGGGAAGCTGATAAAAAAGCACGCGTTGCAGCACGGGGACGTCATCACCGCCGGTCATCACCAGCTTCGGTACGTCGACGACGAACTGCAGGAAACCGACGTCGGGCCCGACGACGAGTTTCAAAAAACGATGGTGATCGAGCCTAATCGCGACATGGAAAAGCAGATTGCGAAGGTCACCGAAGCAGCCGATGTCGTAGCACCAACCGAAGAGCCCAAGCCGAGCGGCATTGCGCCAGGTGCCGCCGCCGAACTGATCGACGATGCCGTCAGCGGCGCTAGGCCTTCGGAATTCAACCCGACGCAGACGCAGAACGTCGACCAGCAGGCGGGACCAGTGCTGCCAAAGGCGAAGCTACAAGTGCTCTCGGGCACGTTTGCCGGCCGCGAGCTCGACTTGACGAAGGCATTGACGACGCTCGGACGCCCCGGCGTGCAAGTGGCCGCCGTGACGCGGCGCTCGAAAGGGTTCTACATTGTGCACGTCGAAAGCGGCAAGCCCGACGATTTTCCGAAGGTCAACGGTCAGCCGATCGGCCCGCAGCCGTGCAAGCTCGAGGACAACGACGTCATTCAGCTTGCCGGTGTCAAGATGGGGTTCTTTATCAACTAACAGACTCTTAGACGGCACGTGTCAACGCTCTCGCCTTGAACTGCACTCGTCAGAGACATTTTCAACAGCCTGCTTGTCGGCACACACCGCACACGGCTATCCAAGTACCCCTTCGCCGTAGGCCTCCGCAACGAGGTTCTCGAACTTCGTGAACTCCCCCAGAAACGTCAGGTGAAACTCGCCGACGGGGCCGTTGCGTTGCTTGCCGATGATGATGTCAGCGACGCCGCGCCGCGGCGTGTCGGGCTCATAAACCTCTTCGCGATAAATAAAGACGATCAAGTCGGCATCCTGCTCGATCGCGCCAGATTCGCGCAGGTCCGACATCACGGGCCTCTTGTCGGTTCGCTGCTCGACACTACGATTCAGCTGCGACAGCGCGATGACCGGAACACCGAGTTCCTTCGCGAGCGCCTTCAGCGACCGTGAGATCTCCGATATTTCGGTCGCACGATTCTCCTTCGTGCCGGTGACCTGCATCAGCTGTAGGTAGTCGATGACGATCAGACCGAGATCATGCTCTCGCTTCAGTCGACGAGCGCGCGCCCGGACTTCGGTCGGCGTCAATCCAGCCGAGTCATCGATGTATAGTGGTGCCTCGGACATGATCGAGACGGCCGAGTCGATCCGCGACCAATCCTCATCCGTCAAGTTACCCTTACGTAAATGCGACTGATTGACGCGCCCGATCGACGCGATCATCCGAAAGCTCAGCTGCTCGGCCGACATTTCCATGCTGAATATCGCGGTCGGGACGCGATGCGCAATTGCGGCGTTCTCGGCGATATTCATAGCGAGCGTCGTTTTGCCCATCGACGGCCGGCCGGCAACGATGATGAGGTCGCCGCGCTGCATACCGGCCGTCCGGTCGTCCATGTCGGTAAAACCGGTGGGGATGCCGGTGATATCGCCCTCGTGGTGACTGAGCACGTCAAGCCGATCGATGCTGGCCGGCAAGATATCTTTCAGTGCGACGAAGCCCGCGCCACGGCGCTGCCCTTTATCGGCAATATCGAAGACTCGCTGCTCGGCGAGATCGACGAGCTGCTCGACGGTATGACCTTCGTCCTCATGAACGCTTGCAGCAATCGAATTGCCGATCGAGATCAGCTGGCGCAGCATCGAGCGCTCGCGAATGATGCGCGCATAGGAGCGCACGTTCGCAGCACTCGGTACGTCGCGCACGAGCTGCGATAGATACGGTAGGCCACCGGCGGCCGCAAGCTCGCCCTGCCGATCCAGCAGCTCGCTGACCGTCAACGCGTCCGGCACCCGGTCGCGCTCGTTCAGCGTGCCGATGACTGTAAAGATCAGGCGGTGATCAGACCGATAGAAGTCGTCGGCACTGACGACATCGGCGACGTGATCCCATGACGACGCATCGAGCATGATGCCACCGAGCAACGACTGCTCGGCTTCCACCGAATGCGGTGGCAGACGGAGTGCGTCGACCGCGCTTAATTGGGATCTCGGTTGTGCGACGGCCTCGACCATGTTTCTCGACTAGCGTTTTCGTCGAGCTTAGCACACGTCGCAGTGCATCGGTCGGTCAGTCTTCCGTGTCGGCGGATTCGACGTCGTCGTCGCCGGTTACCGGATCGACAGCCGTTGTTTCGTCGGCGTTGACGATAACTGTCAATGCAACGTTGACGTCCGTGTGCAGGTGTAGCTCGACTGCATGCTCACCGACGACTCGCAGCGGCCCGTCCGGCAAACGCACCTCGCTGCGCTCAATCGCGATGCCGAACGACTCGCAAGCCGCCGCAATATCGATCGGCCCAATCGAGCCAAACAGTTTTCCTTCCGGTCCCGCAGTTGCCGTCAGCTTCAAGCTCTGACCCTCGAGCTTCGCCGCGCGCGCCTGCGCCTCGTCGAGCTCGGCTTGTGCCTTCGCCTCGAGCTCAGCGCGACGAGCCTCGAACTTGGCAACGTTCTCGGGCGTCGCAAGCGTCGCCTTGCCTTGTGGCAGCAGATAGTTACGCGCAAATCCCGGCTTGACCTTAACCTGGTCGCCGATGCCGCCGACGTTCTCGATTTTCTCCAATAAGATGACTTCCATCGTCGCGCTCTCCTCGTCAACGCACCGCGCGCAGCGGCCCTCTGAGATTGATCCAGCTGTCCGTCAGCCCCATTGAGCCGAGCGCCAGCAACAAGATACCCGACAGCGGGCTTACGAGAAGCACGTACATCACGAGCAGCACGGCTGGATTCCAGCTTTTAGCATGTGCCCACGCGTGCGTCACAGCAAGACCTTGAATACAGAATCCGACCAATACGACCGGAAACAAATTTTGTATCAGCGTCGCATCGAAGAACAGGCTCGTTGCCATTAGCAACGTCGCTGGCACACCTAGAATGCGACCCATTCGAAGCGATCGAAATTGCTCGCCGATAGACTGCGGCAACCCGGCCAGACAACTCCACCAGTAAGCGAGCACGATCGCGACAAACAGCTGCACGAGCCCGAACGCCGCTGACAAGCCGAATACGACATTCGCCGCCTGACTGACCGCGTCGATGAACTCCGGCGCGACGCCCTCTTGACGCAACGTATCGATGATGACATCGAGCTGCGGCGCGACGGTACCACGCACGTCTGGCCACATCCAGACACTCAGAATCACAATCGCCGCGCACACTGCGACACAGGCCTGGAACGCCAGTGTCAGCGAGTACGTCGCATTGACGATGACACCTAAGCCGAAGCCAGCGGCCATCGTCATCGAGGCCATAACCCCTAGCACGCGGGTATCGAAGCCTACGAACACGCTCAACAGAAGGACGCAGACCAGCGCGATAGCCGCACCGATTAGCCCCTGACGCGGGCCGCGCCGTATCGTGTCCAACGCGATCAACGCGACGGCAAGCAACTGCACGAACGGCGTGACCACCACCGCAAGCGCCAGCAATCGATACCGCCGCTGAAGTAGCCATCCAACGAGCGCCGTCACGGCCCCGCGCAGCTCGAACGCACGCCGGTCACTGTGCGCCTCAGTGCTGGTCCGTGTAAGGCAGCAGCGCTAGGAACCGTGCGCGCTTGACCGCGATCGCGAGCTGGCGCTGGTAGTGCGCCTTGGTGCCGGTGATTCGACTCGGAACGATCTTTCCGGTCTCGGTGACGTACGCTTTCAGCGTTGCCAAGTCTTTATAGTCGATTTCCTCGACGCCCTCGGCCGTGAATCTGCAGAACTTCTTGCGTCTGAAATAACGGGCCATCGCTTAACTCTCCTTGCCGGCGTCATCGTCAGACGACGCAGCATCTTGGTCTTCATCGCTGTCGGCGGACTCGTCGGTCGCCGCCTCAGCTTCGGTCTCCGATGCGCCCGCTTCTTCGGCTTCGCCGCTATCGCTATCGCCAGCGGCTTCTTCGCTGCCGCTGCTGTCCTCTGTGCTGTCGGAAGCGGCGCTCGCCTTGGCCGAATCGTCGGCTCGCTTCGCGCGAGCGGCATCCGCGGCGGCGGCCTGCGCTTCCTTGGCCTTTTCTTCTTCCTGCTCCTTCGCCATCGGCGAGGCCTCGGTAATCGCCTTATCGCGCTTGATGACGAGGTGGCGCAACACGGCGTCGCTAAAGCGAAATGCGCCGACGAGCTCATTGAGCGTCCCCTGCGGACACTCGACGTTGAGCATCAAGTAATGCGCCTTGTGGATCTTGTTGATCGCGTGAGCCAGCTGGCGCCGGCCCCAGTCCTCTTGACGATGCACGACGCCACCGGCGCCTTCGATCATGCTGCGATAGCGCTCCAGCATCGCAGGGACTTGCTCGCTCTGGTCAGGGTGGACCAGAAACACGACTTCGTAGTGTCTCACTCGCGTTCCTTCTGGATGAAGCCTCCTGGACGCGGACCAGTGAGGCAAGGGTTTGTAGACAATCGTTTCCGGTAACGCAGACGGAGGGCTAGACCTGCTCGACTCTGCGTATCCGGGCGAGCCATGCTACCGAAGCAGGCTCGGCGTCTCAAGTCGAGCGGCGTGCTGGCTGGCGATTGCGAATCTGGCGATCGAGCTCGAACAGCGTAACGGCCGCCGCGACCGAGACGTTGAGGCTCCCTACCGTGCCCCGCATCGGTATCGCGACGAGCTCGTCGCAAATCTCGCGCGTCAGACGCCGCAGTCCCTGGCCCTCGCCACCCACGACGAGCGCGACCGGAGCCTCGAGGCGCGCATCGTAGAGGCTGCGCCGAGCCTCGGCGGCCGCGCCAACGACCCAGACGCCGGCGTCTTTTAGCCAATGCAGCGTCGAGGCCAGATTACCGACGCGCGCGAGGGGTACTGTTTCGGCCGCCCCTGCCGCTGCTTTGACAGCCGCAGGCGTCAATCCCGTGGCATTTGCCCTCGGCACGACGACGGCATCGACGCCAGCCGCATCGGCGCATCGCAGGCATGCGCCTAGATTGCGTGGATCCTGAACCCGATCGAGCACGAGCAACCGCGTTGCGCGGCCGCGGTCGAGAACCAGCGATTCGAGTTCGCGAACATCGACCTCGGCGACGCCTTTCGTTTGCACGGCAATACCCTGATGAGCTTTCGTGCCTGTCAATCGGTCGAGCGCCACGCGGCTTAAGCGCTCGATGGGAATGCTCAATTCCTCGAGCGATTTCACCAGCGCCGGGAGAGAGCCCGCGCGGGATCGCTCGAGAACGGCGGCGGCTGCGATCGCGTGCGGCCGACGTGTGAGCAGCGAGCCGACCGAATGCAAGCCGTAGATCCAACGCTGCCTATCGGCGCCCATTGCGCCTCCGCCGCCGACCCGTCGCGCTCACCGGCCCGGAGTCCGCGAGCGTGAAGTCGATCTTTCGTTCGCCAACGTCCACGTTCACGAGCTTGACCTCGAGCTTGTCGGTGACCCGAAAACGGCGTCCGCTACGCTCGCCGACGAGCACCGAGCCGCCTGCATCACGGCGATAATAGTCGTCGGGCAGGCCGGATACGTGCACGAGCCCGTCGATCTGCAGCTCGTGAACGCGAACGAAGAGCCCGAACGGCGCAATGCTCGCAACGACGACATCGAATCGATCGCCGATGCGTTCCTTCAGATACAGACATTTCAGCCGCTCCTCGACTTGCCAGACCGCCGCATCCGCGCGTCGCTCGGTGCGCGAGCAGCGCTCGCCGAGCTGTTCCATGTCCGCAGGCGAAGCTTTGAAGCCACGAGCGCTACCGTGACTCAACAGCCACTTGATCGCGCGATGCACGAACAGGTCGGGATAGCGGCGAATCGGTGAGGTGAAATGTGCGTAGGCCGTCAGCGCCAGACCGAAGTGACCGATGTTCTTCGGCTGATAGCGAGCCTGGCTCATCGAGCGCAACACCATTGTGTCAATGAGATCGGCGTCAGGGCGCTCCGCGACGCGCTCGACGAGCTGCGCGATGTCCTTTGGCTTGATTGCATTGGGTGCATTCAGCTTGAGCCCCATGCTCTGCAGGAACTGCAGTAGTTCCTCTAGTCGCTCAGGGTCAGGGGCTTCGTGCACGCGGTAGAGCCCTGCGATACGCCGTTTGTGCAGGAATTTCGCGGCTTCGACGTTCGCCGCGATCATGCATTCCTCGATGATGCGGTGGCTGACGAGTCGCTGCGTGACGTGAACATCGGCGACCTGACCGCGATCATCGAGTTCGATCTTAGCCTGCGGGAGGTCGAAATCGATCGCTCCACGCCGCCGTCGCTTCCGATCGAGAGCGCCGTAGACGTCATGCAACGTGCCGAGCTTGGCACTAACTGCCGCGAGTCTCGCCGGCGGCTTACGCCCTTCGAGCAGCCGCGCGACCTCGACGTACGTTAACCGCGCGGCCGAACGCATGACAGCCTCGAAGAACCGCGAACGAGTCACATTGCCGTGCTCGTCGATGGTCATCTCACAGCACAGCGCCAACCGGTCGACGTTGGGGCGCAGGGAGCACAGTCCGTTCGATAACGCCTCCGGCAACATCGGGACCACGCGGTCAGGGAAATAAACTGACGTGCCACGCTCGCTAGCGGCGTCATCGAGCTCCGAGCCAGCCTCGACATAGTGCGCAACGTCAGCAATCGCAACGATCAGGCGCCAACGTTCGCCCTGTCGCTCAGCGTAGACTGCATCGTCGAAGTCCCGTGCGTCGGCACCGTCGATCGTCACGAGTGGTAGCTTGCGCAGGTCTTCGCGGCGTCGCTTCGCACTGACCGGGACGCGAGTCGGCAGCGCCGCCATCTGCGCGTTAATCGACTCGGACCATTCGTGCGGCAGACCGTGCGCGAGTATCGCAATATCGGTCTCCATCCCGGGGTCGTCGTGGCGGCCAACGACAAAGGTGACGCGACCGATCGCATCGCTGCGTACTGTCGGATGCTGATCAATTTCCACGCGGACGATGTCGCCGACCCGCGCGCCGCCGGACTGCCCACGGGGAATCAACACACGCTCGTTGACGTCACCTTCGGCGAACACGAGGTCGATGCCGCGCTCGCGTGTAAACGTGCCGACGATCTCGCTGCGACCGCGACCGAGGATCTCGGCGAGCCGCCCTTCGCGACCGTTGCGGCCCTGGCTCGCGTGAACGGCGATCCGGTCACCGCCCCACAGTGGCGTCATTTCGCGCGCGGACAAATAGATGTCGTCGGAGCCATCGTCGGGGATCACGAACCCGTAGCCGTCGCGGTGCGCCTGCACGCGCCCGGTAACGAGATCGAGGTGTTGGGTCAGACAGTAAGCCTTGGCACGATTGCGGATGAGTTGGCCATCCCTAACCATGGCTCTGAGCCGATTTTCGAGCGCGCCGCGATGCGGCGCCGTTCGGATGCCGAGCTTCTCGGCGAGCGCCTGCAATAGGAGCGGCCGACCTGCCGCCTCCATCGCAACCAAGATCTCCTGTCGGGACGGAATCGGATGCTCGTAGGCTTTGTCGCGACGTGCCGTGCTTTTTCGTGACGGTCGCGGCATCAGACTTGGCAACGCATGGGCGGAAAGTAGTCGACTAGAGGCAGCATGCGCGCATCATAGCCCTCGGGACGCTCAAAATCGCATGCGCGAGCGACATCGCGCTGGCGCCCGAAGGCCTTTGTCGTGACCCAAAAGCGCCGCCGGAGTTAGTTTGACAGCCTCCGGACCAGTCAGTACATTCGACCGCCCACCGGCCGAGGTGGCGGAATTGGTAGACGCGCTGGCTTCAGGTGCCAGTGGGGGCAACCCCGTGGAGGTTCAAGTCCTCTCCTCGGCACCACTAGTTCGCATCGCCGGTAGCCCGTCGAACAGCGGTCCCAATCGAGTCTCACCGTGAATTTGGTAACCGCCATCCGCGGCTGAGAGCCAAAGTACATTTTTCCGGCCGAGCAGCTTTCTCAGTACTTGCCGTTGTTTTGGGACATCTTCGCCGCCCGGCGGCTCGCGAAACTGGTCGAGCCGTTCACAAAGTTGCTTATAGAGGGCGAGATCCGACAGCTCAGCAACTTTGGGCACGCGTAAGCCAGCCAATAACCGCTCTTTTGCTGCAATACGCTGTTCGAGACAGGCAATGCGCTCGAGTACGGAGTCAGGAGCTTTGCCCTCGCCTATCAAATCTAGATAGTGCCCGAGTTCGCTCCGCAGAATATCTATGTTTCGTTTCGCCTCACTCAGGGCCTTCGGATTTTCTCGTTGCTTCTTAGCTGCTCGCGCGGCGGTTGCCTTAAGTAGCCGCATAACGCCCTCAGGCGTGAGCACTCGCTCAGCCAGTTCTGAAAGTATTAACGCGTCCGGTTCCCTGACTATCGGCCGGATGTTATTCGAACATGACGTCGGGCCGCGCTTATTGTTCCGACTGCAGACATAGCGCGCAACGACCTTTCCACTGCGTTTGAACGACGTGACGATCATAGAGCCGCCACAGCCTTCACAGCGGAGCAAACCAGACAATAGGTATCTGGAATGTGCTCCGGTCTCAGAGCGCCCGAGAAACATTTCTCCGTTTTGCTGGCGCGAGTAGTTTTACCGGACTGCTTCTAGCCTCTTACGAGTGCTTCGCCAGAGATCCTCGTCAACTATACGGAGATGTGGCATTTGAACCGTGACCAATTTCTTCGGGTCTCTCTGTTTTCGTTGCAACTTCGTACGCTTCGACGTGTGGTACTTCTCGGTCTTGCTCCAGACATACGTACCTCCGTACAACTCGTTATTGAGCATGACGCGAATGCCTGTTGGACACCAATTATGAGCCCTGGCAGGTGGCCTGTTCTTTCGTATGAAATATGACCCAGAGCATGGAGGCAAGTTTCCGTTGAAGAATCGCTCAGATACGTCGGCGTACCGTGGATCACCGTTCAATGCCTTCCCAATCACAGTGTAACCGTGCCCTGCCGCATAGGCTCGAAAATTTGTCGGACTCCCAAATCGTGACTTCCGAACGTGCCAGGCTCCGTGAATTGCTCTACTGTGTCGCGATCGTTGGCTGTGGTCCGCACAAGTGCATTTCCTCGTTTTGGCCCCCTGCCCATTCCCGATCATGCGTGGCAAGCCGATTCGCGTGCTCAATAATGCGTTGGCGCTTGCGCTCGATGGTCACTCGCTCGTAGTCGCCACGTACGCCGTAGGCCGAGAGCTAGACGACTATCTGCCTGAGAAGTTTTCGAAGACGGCGCGTCAGATTGAGATTCGTCGCGTGCCGCACAGATATCAGGTCGATCCACACCGAATCGGTCTCTCGTTCGGAAAAATCGCAAGCGATTGGGCCCTTTACCGGCTTGCACGGCGGTTACTACGCGAGCATTTCTTTGATGCCATGATCGGTCACGATGCGGACGGCATGTTGCTCGGCCTCGCACTCAAGCGACGCGCGCGAATACCCATTATCTATGACATGCACGGCTCACTGACAGAGCTCGTGCGCAATATCCATCATGCGCCGCGGCCAATCCTCGCGATCGCGGAACGGATTGAACGTCACCTTTATTCGGAGGCGAACCTTATTCTCGCGAATTGGGCACACCTGAAATCAACAATCGGCGATTGCTATACCGACAAGGTCTGCTTGCTTGGCGACCGCCCGCCCGTTACGACGACGACTGACCTATCCCATCCAGCCGGTGATGATTCGTGGAAGCGTGAAAACGACATTAAGCACTTGCTGATATACGTGGGAAATTTTGCACCTTATCAGCGCGTCGACCTGCTCATCGACATGATGCACATCCTGAAAAGACAACAAACCGAAGTGACGCTGTGTTTGATAGGTCCTGCACCAGAGCGATTAGCGGCCCGATTTGGAGTGGATTCCTCGGTAGATATACGTTTACTAGGGCCGCGGCACGGAAACGAGCTCGCGCGCATCCTCGCAGCAGCGGACGTCGCATTGTCACCACGAGTAACGGTTAACTACCCGCCGATGAAGGTCATCAGTTACCTGGCCGGTGCTGTACCGATCGTTGCGACCGATACTGCTGCCCATCGGGCGATGATCGATGATGGCAGAACGGGTCTACTCGTCCCACCGACGCCGCAGGCGTTCGCAGCTGCTGCGTCGAGGCTGCTGGATAACGAGCGTCTGCGTACGAAAATGCGTGACATTAGCCGCGAAGAGGGTCGGGGCTACACGATGGACTCGCTGATGGCAGAGTTACGCCAAGCACTGGCTAGACTGCCGCGAACCACGCAAGCCGAGATACCATAACTAGGCCGGTACCCACTCAAGATAGTGTCAGAGCAACGAGCCCAGCCACCAGTTACTGCCATCGTCGTAAATTTTAACGGGGGCTCGCGGGCGTTGCGCTGTATTCGAGCTCTAATCGCACAAACGCGTCCGCCGGATCAAATTATCGTCGTCGACAACGCATCATCGGACGGCAGCAGGGAGGCCATCGCTACACAGTTTCCGAGCGTAACGATACTTGCCCAGACCGAGAATCTCGGTCCATCGAAGGGCCGCAATATTGGACTGCGGGCTGCTGTCACGCCGCTGGCGCTGTTGATTGACTGCGATATGTATCTGCATGCCAATGCGCTTGAAACCATGTTTGGCGCCCGTACGGTGACTCGTGCAGTGGTCGTCTGTCCGCGGATCGTCCTGTATCCAGAGCGTAAGGTCATCCAGTTCGATGGTGCGGAGCTTCACTTCACGGGGACCTATTGGCTACGTAATGCCAACTCGACGGACTTTGGCGACGATGCCGGCACCGTCCTCGTTGGTGGTGCTCCGAGCGGTTGTTTACTCTTGGATCGAGAGACGGCACTCGAGGCCGGTGGTTTCAACGAGCTCTACTTCTTCTATTACGAGGATTTCGAATTCAGCTTGCGCATGCGCGCCTTCGGATACGACACAGCGTGCGCGCTGGACGCAATCGTCGAGCACGACCGTGGCGAGGGCACTCCTGGCTTGTCCTTTCGCGGCACGGGGCAATATCCCTCGCGGCGTGCGTATTTATCGATGCGCAATCGCCTGATCACGATCTGCATACACCACAGCATGCGCAGCGCACTGGTTTTGCTACCGGCCTTGCTGCTCTACGAGTTGGGCACATTAGGCCTTGCTGTGGCACGCGGATGGCTTCCTGAATACTGCCGGGCCTGGTCCTCCATCGTCCGCGACCGCGATGAGATCGTGGCGCACCGGAAGTTCGTACACGCACATCGCAAGCGCAGCGATCGAGCCCTTTTCACGGCCGATGAGCTGGCATTCGGCATTGGAGTCATGCGCGGCGGCCCGGAACGTTGGGCCGCGGCTACGATCGCGTGGCTCATTGGTGCCTATTGGCGCCTCGCACGGCCTCTGTTGAGACGCCGAGTCTAGCGTGCGCGGCCTTCTAGTCGGGCGCGCAGATGATCGCTGAGCCGCATCGCCAAGGCGATGATCGTAAATGTCGGGTTGGCGTATCCACCCGTAGGGAAAACCGAGCTCCCCGCAATATAGAGGTTGTCGATACCGTGCACGCGGCAGTCGGGGTCCACGACACCCTGACGCAGGTCGGCGTGCATCCGCGTACCACCCATATGATGTTTGCCGCCGCTGAGTGAGCTGGGCCAGCCC
>JAHEEN010000050.1 GCA_024640685.1 Rhodospirillaceae bacterium | reverse complement strand
CGGACCGTTGTGCCAGACGCCGAACACGAGGCCGACGGCAACTGGGAAAATCAGACGTTTGAGCATGACGGTTCTCTCTTGCTGCCGCTATTCGCGCATATCGGCTAGGCGCCCGCAGCGCATCACTGTCGCCCCTCGGCGAGCTGCTGTAGTTGCGTCGTGTCGATGACGAGTACCTCCGGCGTACCGTTGCGAATGACCGTGAGGTTGGCCATCGTCGCCTCGCCGAGGGATTCGAACACTTGGAAGCCGCTCGCAGGGTCCGTCAATGCCGTGCCGTTGATATCCGTTACGATATCGTTCGGCTGCAGGCCCAGCGAGTCGAATAACGCGCGGTTTTGTGCGGGATTCAGGCGAAAGCCAACCATCTGGCCCTGATCGATGTACGGTGCGACGCGAATGATATCGGTGAGCCCGGCAGCGTTGTCGCTGATGATCTGACGAATCGTCTCGGGCGCCTGCCGCGCAACGGGGCGTTGCTGGATCGGGCGACGCGCGGCCGTGGCAGCGACCTCTTTCGGTAGCGATAGTGTCTCGAGGCGACCGGCACGATTCAGAAGAACCCGGTCCTCGTAGACCGCATGCAATGTTGCGCCGCCTGTGCTATCGATTGTCTCGCCGACCGCATAGGGCCGCTCCTCGCCCCGCGTCGCGGCAATGATCGCAAGGCCGGTGTCAGCCGATTCGCCAGTGAATACGGCTGTCAACTCTAGGCTCAGCGTGGTTTCCGGGGCATCGACGAGGGATTCGAGCGCGGCAGCGGCGGCGGCAGCTGCGTCGGGATCCGCTTGCGCGACGCCAAATAGGTGCGCATCGACGATCGGGGAGGTATCCAGCGAAACTTGGCTCGGCTGCTTGGCCTGGCCCGACGACGGCGCGAGCGTCGGCAGCGTCGCTTCGATCGGCGCGCTCGGCACGGCCAGCCACGTCAGTCGCGCAGCCTGGTAGGCGATCGCGACGACGAGAACGGCGCTGACTGTCGGCGGCAGCAGGCGATTGCCGGCCGCGACCCAGTGGCTAAGCGGTCGCTGCTTCCATTGGAGTAGGGCAGCTGGGAGATTCATCGCCCGAATACGGACCCTCGCGGCATACTTGCCTAACCGCTCATGATAGGCACGGCAGCGGGCTCCGACAAGCGAAATGGCCCAAAACGCCGCGTCGTCGGCGGCGATGACTCAGATTGTGATGCGGCTCGTGGCGGTGCCCGAGAGCCGCTTTAAATTCCGGGACTACGCCCATACTATCGAGATATGTCAGATCATTCCGATCAACACGGTGGCGATGAGGGTTTCGGCTACGCCGTCGAGGAGGCGCGTCCGAAGCTCAAGAAGCCGCCTCTTTATCGCGTCGTATTGTTAAACGACGATTACACCCCGATGGAATTCGTCGTCCAAGTGCTGCAGTCGATCTTCGGCATGGACCGCTCGACGGCAACGCGCATCATGCTAGAGGTCCATACGAAGGGTAAGGGGATTTGCGGCGTTTACACGTTCGAGATCGCCGAGACCAAGGTGGCCCAGGTTGTCGGGCTCGCTGAGCAACATCAGCACCCGTTGCTGTGCACGATGGAGGAAACCTAGCGTGCTGTCATCAGAACTCGAATATGCGCTGAACGAAGCTTTTCAGCGCGCGCGCGAGGCGCGCCACGAATTCATCACCGTCGAGCATTTGTTGCTGGCGCTGCTGGATACGCCAGAGGTGCTCGATATCCTCAAGGCTTGCGGGCTCGAAGTCGCGCGGCTGCGCAGCGAGCTCAGCGAATTCATAGCGGAATCGACGCCGCTGCTCCCCGACGACAGCGAGGATGCCGACGTTCAGCCGACGCTCGGTTTTCAGCGCGTTTTGCAGCGCGCGGTTTTCCACGTTCAATCCAGCGGCCGCAAGGAAGTTACACCGGCGAACGTGCTCGTTGCGATCTTCAGCGAAAAGCAGTCGCAAGCGGTCTACTTCCTGGAGCTACAGGACGTCGCGCGACTCGACGTCGTCAACTTCATATCCCATGGGGTCTCGAAGATCGGCGGTGCGCGTCGCGAGTCGCACGATGCCCAGGAAACTGCCGATGACGGCACGGTCGCTGCCGAGGAGGGCCCGCTCGAGCGTTTCACGACGAATCTGAACGCGCAAGCCGAGGAAGGGCGTATCGATCCGCTGATCGGCCGCGCGGCGGAGATTGAGCGGACCGTCCAGATTCTGTGTCGGCGGCGCAAGAACAACCCGCTGTTCGTCGGTGAGGCGGGCGTCGGCAAAACTGCGTTGGCCGAAGGCTTGGCGCGCCTGATCGTCGAGGAGAGGGTTCCGGAGGTCCTGAAGGACAGCAAGATCTATGCGCTCGACATGGGCACGCTGATTGCCGGTACGAAGTATCGCGGCGACTTCGAGAAGCGGCTCAAAGGTGTCATCGCCGAGCTGAAGAAACAGCCGGGTGCGATTCTGTTCATCGACGAGATTCATACCGTCATCGGTGCAGGCGCGGCTTCGGGCGGCGTCATGGACGCGTCGAATCTGATCAAGCCGGTGCTGGCCAACGGTGAGCTGCGCTGCATCGGCTCGACGACGTACGCCGAGTACCGCGGTATCTTCGAGAAGGATCACGCGCTCGCGCGGCGGTTCCAGAAGATCGACATCGTCGAGCCGACGATCGACGAGACGATCGCTATCCTCAAGGGTCTCAAGAGCCGCTTCGAGGAGCATCACAACGTCACCTATGCCGACGAGGCGCTCGAGGCCGCAGCCGAGCTCGCGAGCAAGTACATCAACGACAGGCACTTGCCGGACAAGGCGATCGACGTCATCGACGAGGCTGGCGCCTATCAGCGGTTGCTGCCCGACGATGAGCGTGCCGATTGCGTCGGCGTCGAGCTCGTGCAGCAGATCGTCGCGAAAATCGCGCGGATTCCCCCAAAGAATGTGTCGGCGTCGGATCGCGACGTGCTGCGCTCGTTGGAGCGTGACCTCAAACTCGTGATATTCGGCCAGGATCGCGCGATCGATGCATTGGCCGCTTCGATCAAGATGGCGCGCTCGGGGCTCGGCGACGAGCGTCGGCCTGTCGGGTCGTTCTTGTTCTCAGGGCCCACCGGCGTCGGCAAGACCGAGGTCTCACGGCAGCTCGCGCTGACGCTCGGTGTCGAGCTCGTGCGCTTCGACATGTCCGAGTACATGGAGCGGCACACCGTGTCGCGCCTGATCGGTGCTCCGCCGGGCTACGTCGGCTTCGACCAAGGTGGCTTGCTGACCGAGGCGATCACAAAGAACCCGCATTGCGTGTTGTTGCTCGATGAGATCGAGAAGGCGCACCCGGAAGTATTCAATCTGCTGCTGCAGGTTATGGACCACGGATCGCTGACCGACAACAACGGCCGCAAGGCCGATTTCCGCAACGTCACGTTGATCATGACGACGAACGCCGGTGCGCAGGAGATGAGCCGAGCGTCCGTTGGGTTCACTCAACAGGATCACAGTTCCGACGGCATGGAGATCATCCGCAAACTGTTTACGCCGGAGTTCCGCAATCGTCTCGATGCAATCATTCAGTTCGACCCGCTAGACGAGACGTCGATCGTGCGCGTCGTCGACAAGCTGATCGTCGAGCTCGAGGCGCAGTTGGACAAGAACCACGTGACGATCGAGCTCGAGCCCACTGCGCGCGAGTGGATTGCGACGACCGGTTACGACGAAAAGATGGGTGCTCGCCCGATGGCGCGGGTGATCCAAGAACACATCAAGCGGCCGTTAGCCGAGGAGCTGTTGTTCGGCCGCTTGGTCGACGGTGGCCACGTGCGCGTCGTCTTGAACGAGTCGGCAGACGGCTTAGCGCTCGTCGCAGAACCGGTCGTTCGCGAGCTCGAGCACTTGCCGGAGACTTAAGCCGCGCGTTAGCGGCGGCGCAGGCGCGCCGTCAGCGCGACCGATAGACGATGCGTCCCTTGCTCAAGTCGTAGGGCGTAAGCTCGATTGTTACGGCGTCGCCCTTGAGTATACGAATGTAGTTCTTTCTCATCTTGCCCGAAATGTGCGCGGTGACGATATGACCGTTCTCGAGCTCGACGCGAAACGTCGTGTTCGGGAGGGTCTCGACGACCACGCCTTCCATCTGAATTGCTTCTTCTTTTGCCATCTCGGTTCAATGTCGCCGCCGCATCGGCGCGCAGGATTGTTGCATAGACGCTCAGTGGGCCGCAACGTCGCTCCTTGTGAGATCACGGATGACTGGCACCGTCGTCATCGATGCGATACTCCGATATCGCTCGTCGTGCGCCACGACGCCGGCTGGCCCGGCGGATTGCAGTGCCGCTCGAGCATCGCTAGAAACTCGTTACGCGGTATCGTGCGCGCACCCAGAGCCTGTAAGTGATGCGACCAGACTTGGCAGTCGATGAGCTTGCAGCCACGTTGCTCGAGAAACGCCACGCCATGGACGAAAGCGATCTTCGAAGCATCCGTTTGGCGGGAGAACATGGACTCGCCGAAAAAGACTTCGCCGATCGACACCCCATAGAAACCGCCGACGAGCTCGTCGTCGGCCCATGCCTCGAACGAGTGGGCCCAGCCGAGCTCGTGCAGCTCGATATACGCAGACAGCATCTGTGGCGTGATCCACGTTTCGCGCGTGTACTGCCGCGGGGCCGCACAGGCTGCTATCACGGCCTCGAACTCGACGTCGACCGACACTCTGAGCGGTGCGCTTCTGATCCGGCGCCGTAGTCGCCGGGAGACATGGAGCTCGTGCGGAAACAGCACAGCGCGTGGGTCTGGCGACCACCACAGGATCGGCTGCCTCGACTCGTACCACGGAAAGATTCCGCGTGCGTACGCGGTCAGGAGCCATTCCGGGTGCAGACAGCCGCCAACCGCGAGCAGGCCGTTAGGCTCGGTCAACGCGAGGCTTGCGTCCGGCAACTCGTCCGGTGAGGCGGTCGCCGATACCCAGTGCGGCTTGTCCATCGATCAGCGGAGCCGGTGTCGAATGCCTACGAGCTCGGCATTGACAGTCGTCAACCGCCTGGCAGCGCGCTGTCCGCCTGCTTGTAGGGCAGGTGGGATTCCAACTCCTGCATGTAGGAATCGACATGGTGCTGCTCACGAATGAGCAAATCCTCGAGCGCTCGATTGAACTCTAGGTCGAACAGCCAGTGATTCGACCACGTCGGCGTCGGTACGAAGCCACGGCTGATTTTGTGCTCTCCCTGCGTGCCAGGCTCGAACCGATCGAGGCCATTGTCGATGCAGAACTCGATACCTTGGTAATAACAGGTCTCGAAATGCAGGCTGTGAAAGTCAGCGAGACAGCCCCAGTAGCGTCCGAACAACGTCGTGCGGCTGCGAAAGCAAATCGCCGCTGCGATGGGCTTTTGCTCAAAACGCGCAAGTACGACGAGCACGCTCCTCGGCATCGTCCGACAGACCTCGTCGAAGAACTCGCGATTCAGATACGGTAACCGGCCGCGACGCAAGAAGGTTCGGCTGTAGAACTCGAACACGGCGTCCCATTCGCTAGGCGTCACCTCATCGCCGTAGAGACGATCGAACCGAATCCCTGACTCGGCAATGCGCCGGCGCTCGCGTTTAGCCTTTTTGCGCTTCGCCGACGAGAACGTTTCGAGAAACTCGGCAAACGACGCGTATCCCGCATTGTGCCAGTGAAACTGACAGCCTTTGCGACGATGCAGACCCGCGCGGGCAAGGCGGGTTTGCTCGTCGGATGTAGGAAACAAAATGTGTAGCGACGATGCGTGTAGCTCCTCGCAGACGGCGCGAGCACCTGCGAGTAGGCGCTCGGTCACCGCTGCAACGTCGGCCTGATCTGCGACGAGCAGTCGCTGGCCAGTCGCCGGCGTAAACGGAACCGCGCTGACGAGCTTCGGGTAGTAGGCAAGACCTGCCTGCTCGTATGCGTGCGCCCAGCCCCAGTCGAAGACGAACTCGCCGCTCGAGTCGTATTTGACGTACAGCGGCAGCGCGCCGATCAGCGTGTCCCGCTCATCGTGCACGAGTAGGTGATTTGGTTGCCACGTCGTGTCAGTGCCGACACAGCCGGCGTGCTCGAGCGCCGCGAGAAACTCGTGATGCAGAAACGGCGAGTCGCCGGCGAGCGCGTTCCATGCTCGCCCATCGATCTCATCCATGCTGCACGCGTGACTCAGTTTCAACGCAAAGCTCGTCGACGATGCTGACGTCGGTGCATTACACCACAGCGCAGCGACGTTCGGCAGCGGCGTCGGGGCCGGGCTCCGGTGCGGCGAATCGCCGTAATTCGCCCGAAAACCGGGGCTATCCACAGCACGGAATATTTGTATAATCAGCGCCTTAAGATTGCTTTCTACGAGATTGCTATCAGTATGAAATCGACGAGCCTCGCCCGCCCCTTCCTGGTGCCGAGGATGAGAGGGCTGCGGGAATCCGCGCTGCTGCTCTCCGGCGGTATCGCGGTCATCTTGTTCCTTGCATTGATGAGCTACGACGCGAGCGATCCGGCGTTCAGCGTCTCGGGTGACGGCACCGGCGTTACGAATCGTATGGGTCGCGCCGGCGCGTGGTTCGCGGATCTCGCCTACCTGCTGTTCGGTGGCCCGGCTTATTTGTTTCCGGTACTCGTCGTCTTGGGTGGCGTACTCGTATTTCGTGGCAAGGATCAAGCGCTGCCAAAGCATGCCAGTTGGTGGCACGGTGCCGGCTTTGCGCTGATGCTGTTGGCGAGCTGCGGTTTGGCAACGCTGCACTTTGCAGCACCCGGGTTGCGGGAAACGGCCGGCGGTATTATCGGTCAGCTGGTCGGAGACGGCTTCGCATACCTGCTGAGTCCGCTCGGCGCAACGGTGTTTTTGCTGGTCGTTTGGCTTGCAGCCGTGTCGCTTGCGACCGGCATTTCATGGCTGGCCGTCATGGATCGACTCGGTCGCGGCGTGTTGACGCTGATTGCTGCAGCCGAGCTCGGTATTGCGCGCGCGCGCATTTGGCTCGCCGGGCGGCGTGCGCGTCACGAGCGCAAGGAAATCGTCACGAAGACGCGCGCGAAAGCGAAGTCCGAGATTCGCCGCATCGAGCCTGTCATCGATATCGTCGAGCCGAGCGAGCGCCTCGAGCGCGAGCGGCAGGTGCCGCTGTTTGCGCCACCGACGTCGGCCGAGCTTCCGGCACTCGCATTACTGGATGATCCGCCGGCGCGGGAAGGTGGGTACTCGGACGAGGCGCTCGAGGCGATGTCGCGCCTCGTCGAGCTCAAGCTCGCCGATTTCGGCGTCGAGGTCGAGGTCGTTGCGGTGCATCCCGGGCCGGTCGTGACACGATTCGAGCTCAAGCCCGCGGCGGGCGTCAAGGTTAGTCAGGTCAGCAATCTGTCGAAGGACTTGGCGCGAGCGCTGGCGACGATCAGCGTGCGCATCGTCGAGGTCATTCCCGGAAAGCCGTTCATCGGGCTCGAGATCCCGAACGAGGTCCGCGAGCTCGTCGTACTCGGCCAGATCGTCAAGTCGCGCGTCTACGACGATCTCGCATCGCCGTTGGCACTTGCGCTCGGCAAGGATATCGCCGGTCATCCGGTTGTCGCCGATCTCGGCAAGATGCCGCATCTGCTGATTGCTGGCACGACCGGTTCCGGCAAATCGGTCGCGATCAATGCGATGGTGCTGAGCTTGCTGTACAAAGCCTCACCGGAGCAGGTCAGGCTCATCATGATCGACCCGAAGATGCTGGAGCTCTCCGTTTACCAGGGGATCCCGCATTTGCTCGCGCCGGTCGTCACGAACATGAAGGACGCGGCCAACGCGTTGCGCTGGTGCGTCGCCGAGATGGAGCGGCGGTATACGCTCATGGCCGCGCTCGGTGTCCGCCAGCTCGCAAGCTACAACCGCAAGGTCAAAGAGGCGCTCGATGCCGGCGAGCCGATGCCGGATCCGACGTACCAAGATCCGTTACAGACCGGTGAGCCGCCGCCGAATCTCGAGCTGTTGCCGAATATCGTCGTCATCATCGACGAGTTGGCCGACATGATGATGATGGTTGGCAAGAAGGTCGAAGAGCTCATTGCGCGGCTCGCGCAGAAGGCACGCGCGTCGGGTATCCACATGATCATCGCGACGCAGCGGCCTTCGGTCGATGTCATTACCGGCCTGATCAAGGCAAACATTCCGTGCCGGATCGCGTTTCAGGTGTCGGCCAAGGTCGATTCGCGCACGATTCTCGATCAGATGGGCGCCGAGCAGCTGCTCGGCCACGGCGATATGCTGTTCCTGCCGCCGGGCACGTCGACGCCGACGCGCATCCATGGCGCGTTCGTCTCGGACAATGAGGTTCACGCGGTCGTCAAAGGTTTGAAGGGCACGGCCGAGCCGCAGTTCATCGAAGAGATTCTCGAAGGGCCTGGGCTCGATTCGAGCGGGTCGTCGGGCTTCGGTGTCGGCACGGAGATGGACGGCGAGCAGGATGCTCTTTACGATGAGGCGGTAAGAATTGTCACGGAAACGCGCAAAGCGTCGATCTCCAGCATTCAACGTCGCCTCAAAGTCGGCTACAACCGCGCGGCGCGAATGGTGGAAACCATGGAGGAGGCGGGCATCGTTGGAAGCTTGCAATCGAACGGATTCAGAGAGGTGCTCGCGCCGCCGCCGCCCGATGCCAGCTAAGTTTTCGCTGGCTCTGCTCGTTGCCGCGGGCCTGTCAACGCACGCTAACGACGCTTCAGCCCAAGTCCAACGGCCGGCCGAGCCGACTGTGGCTGGCGCGCAACTGCTGCGCAACTTTCTCGATCGAACACGGACCTATCGCGCCCGATTCGAGCAGGCGCTTTACGCGTCCGATGGCGAGGCTGTCGAGCGTGCCACTGGCGAGCTGGCGATCGCACGGCCCGGCCGTTTCGCGTGGCGCTATCGCGAGCCGCTCGACCAACTTGTGTTGGCCGATGGCACGAACCTCTGGATTTACGACGCCGAGCTTTCGCAGGCGACCGTCACACCGCTGGATGAGGCGACGCGCGCGACGCCGGCGATGTTATTGAGCGGTGATGCGACGCTCGACGAGGAGTTCGTCGTCCAGGAAAGTTTCGAGGCGGATCAACTGCGCTGGGTACGGCTCGCGCCGCGACCGTCCGGCTCCGATTTCAAGCAGATCCTAATCGGCTTCGACGGCGACACGCTGCGGCGATTGGAGCTGCTCGATAGCCTCGACCAGACGACATCGCTCGAGTTCTCGGGTGTCGAGGTCAATATCGATATTGCCGGCACAGAGTTCGACTTCGTGCCACCGGCAGGGGTTGACGTTATCGGCGAGGCGAATTGATGGTGCCGCTGCGCTACCCATGGCTGTGGATGGTGCTCGGCTGGCTGCTCGTCAGCGGTGTCGTGTTCGGCAGCGTCGCTCCCGGCGAATTCCTCGGCGATAGGCTGTTTGACGACAAGATTATGCACGGTGTCTCGTACAGTCTGCTGACGATGTGGTTTGCGGGCCTATATACAAGGAGGCGACACGTTTGGATCGGGCTATTTGCCTTCTTGCTCGGGGTTGGAATGGAGTTCGCGCAAAGCAGCTTGTCATACCGCAGCTTCGATCCCGAGGATATGGTGGCGAACGGTGTCGGTATCGGCATCGGCTTGCTGTTCTCATTTTATTATCTAGCCGGCTGGTGTCGGCGCGTAGAGACAATGCTGGGTATCGGCCATGTTGGACATTAGGGCGCTGAGGCACGATCTCGACAGCGTTGCGCGCAATCTTGCGCGGCGCGGCTTCGTTCTCGACCGCGAAACGTTTTTGGAGCTCGAGGCGGCTCGCAAGGATGTGCAGGTCAAGGTCGAAACGCTGCGCAACGAGCGTAACGAGCGCTCGAAGTCGATCGGGCGAGCAAAGGCCGCTGGAGAGGACATCGAGCCGCTGACGCGCGAGGTTGGTGAGCTTGCCCGCCGCCTAAGCGAAGCTGAGGAAGCGCTCGGCGATATCCAGCAACGGCTCAACGAGTTGCTATCGGGTATCCCGAACATGCTGCACGAGTCGGTGCCCGATGGCGCCGACGAGACATCGAACGTCGAGACTCGGCGCTGGGGTGAGCCGCCGAGCTTTGACTTCGAGGCCAAGGATCACGTCGCGCTTGGCGAGCAACTCGGCCTCATCGACTTCGAGGCAGCCGCCCAGCTCTCCGGTAGCCGTTTCGTTGTCCTGCGAGCCGAAATTGCTCAGCTGCATCGAGCATTGATTCAATTCATGCTGGATACGCATACGCGCGAGCACGGTTACATCGAGCACTATGTGCCCTATCTCGTCAACACGACGGCCTTGTTCGGGACAGGTCAGCTGCCGAAGTTTGCCGAGCAGCAGTTCCGGGTCAGTGGAGACGACGGCTTATGGCTGATTCCAACAGCCGAGGTACCGCTCAGCAATCTCGTTGCAGACCGGATTCTAGACGCGGAGGAGTTGCCGTTACGGATGGCCGCGCATACGCCGTGCTTCCGCTCGGAAGCCGGATCCCATGGCGCCGATACGCGCGGCATGATCCGCCAGCACCAGTTCGAGAAGGTCGAGCTCGTCCATGTCTGTGCAGCCGACGACTCCTACGACGAGCTCGAAACGCTGGTCAGCAATGCCGAGACGATCCTCAAGCGCCTGGAGCTGCCGTATCGCGTCGTGACGCTTTGCGGCGGCGACACCGGGTTCGGCGCCGCAAAAACCTATGACATCGAAGTCTGGTTGCCGGGTCAGCAGAAGTATCGCGAGATCTCTTCGTGCAGCAACTGCGAAGCCTTCCAGGCGCGCCGCATGAATGCGCGCGTTCGCAATGCAGCGACCGGTAAGCCTGAGTCCGTGCATACGTTGAACGGCTCGGGGGTTGCAGCCGGCCGCGCGCTGATCGCGGTTATCGAGAACTACCAAGACGTCAGCGGCATCATTCGCGTGCCGGATGTATTGCAGCCATACCTGGGTGGGCGCGAGACGCTGGGTGGGTAGCGATCACGGCTTCAGTCGGTAGCCGGTCTTGAAAATCCACGAGACTGTGATCATGCAGGCCGTCAAAAACAGGCCGATCATGGCTAGGCTCAATGCAACGTCGACATCGGCGTTCTCGTAGAAGCTCCAACGAAAGCCGCTGACCAGGTAGACGACCGGATTGAACAATGTGATCGTTCGCCACATCGGCGGCAGCATGTCGATCGAGTAGAACGTCCCGCCGAGGAACGCGAGCGGCGTGACGATTACGAGCGGAATGATCTGCAGCCGTTCGAAGCCGTCGGCCCAGATCCCGATGATGAATCCGAACAGGCTGAACGACACGGCCGTCAGGATCATGAACGCCAGCATCCACAGTGGATGGGCAATCTCGATCGGCACGAACAAGCCGGCCGTCGCGAGGATGATGCAGCCTAGAACGACCGACTTGCTTGCCGCGGCTCCAACGTAGCCGATGGTGATCTCGACATGCGATACCGGCGCCGACAGCACTTCGTAGATCGTGCCGGTAAAGCGTGGCAGATAGATACCGAATGATGCATTCGAGATACTTTCGGTCAACAACGAAAGCATGATCAAGCCTGGCACGATGAACGCGCCGTAGCTGACGCCGTCGATGTCGTTGATCCGCGAGCCGATCGCGGAGCCGAAGACGATGAAGTACAGGCACGTCGAAATGACCGGCGATATCAGGCTCTGGAACAGCGTGCGCCAAGCGCGCGCCATCTCGAAGTAGTAGATCGATTTGACGGCGTGCAAGTTCATGGCGGTGACTTCACGAGACTGACGAAGATGTCCTCGAGCGTGCTCTGTGTCGTATGGATATCGCGAAAACGGATTCCCGCTTCGTTGAGCTCTTGCAGCAGGGGCGTAATTCCGGTGCGGGCGCCATGGGTGTCGTACGTATAAACCAGCACGTTGCCGTCATCGATTAGCTCGAGTTGATAGCGGTTCAGCGCGTCCGGAATGGATTGCAATTGCTCAGTCAATTCGAGTGACATCTGCTTCTTGCCGAGCTTGTGCATCAGCTCGGTTTTTTCCTCGACGAGGATCAGCTCACCGTGATTGATGACGCCGACCCGATCAGCCATCTCTTCGGCTTCTTCGATATAGTGCGTCGTTAGAATAATTGTGACGCCAGCGCGGCGAAGCTCGCGCACGATTCGCCACATCTCTTGACGCAGCTCGACGTCGACACCGGCAGTCGGCTCATCGAGAAACAATATCGAGGGCTCGTGGGACAGCGCCTTAGCGATCAATAGGCGACGCTTCATGCCGCCCGACAGGCTCATGATGCGGTCGTCACGCTTGTCGAGCAGCGACAGCGACTCGAGCGTTCGGCGGATATGCGCGTCGTCGCGTGGCTTGCCGAACAGCCCGCGGCTGAACGTGACGGTATTCCAGACCGTCTCGAACGCATCGGTTGTCAACTCTTGCGGAACGAGGCCGATCTCGGCGCGTGTCTGCCGATACGCGGTGGCCGCATCGTGACCATTGACGACGATCGTGCCGCCCGTCGGTCGAACGATACCGCAGACGCAGCCGATCAACGTCGTCTTACCGGCACCGTTCGGGCCGAGCAACGCGAAGATTTCGCCGCGGCGAATATCCAGATCGACGTGCTTCAATGCCTCGAAGCCCGAGTCGTAGCGCTTCGACAGCTGGCGAATGGATATCGCGTCGTCCATGGGTTCAGTGAATTGGTCGGGGCGCTATTGTCGCTCATTGCGCGCGCTCAATCAGCTGGCCTGCGGCTCACGGGCCTAGGCAGCTGCTAGAATGCGCGAGAATACACGCAGCCGCACGGCTATTCGGCAGCGGCCGGTTGCGAGACACCGAATCATCGCCAGGGGGATTGGCACGATGGCAGACTCAGATCGCGACGATACGACTTCGACCGCTCGAAGAGAATTCCTGCAGACGAGCGCGATCGCAGGCGCCGCGGCGCTCGTCGGCGCGGCCGGCACGGCTGCAGCGCAAACCGCCGGAAGCGCTGCGGGGCAATCCGGTGCCGGCGAAGCGTCGGCGGCGGCCGACGCTCACGTCGGGGATGTGCAGGTGCTGCGCTCCAACGAGCGCTCGGGCTCGGACTATATGGTCGATGTCTTGAAGTCGCTCGACTTCGACTACTTCTGTGCAAACCCGGCTTCGAGCTTCCGCGGTCTTCACGAATCCCTGATCAACTACGGTGGCAATCAGTCGCCCGAGCTGATCACGTGTTGTCACGAGGAATCCTCGGTGGCGATGGCGCACGGCTATTACAAGGCATCGGGCAAACCGCTTGCGGTCATGGCGCACGGAACCGTGGGCCTGCAGCACGCTGCGATGGCGCTCTACAACGCCTGGTGCGACCGCGTGCCCGTGTACATGATTCTCGGTAATCACAACGATGCGGCATTGCGCCGCGCGGCCGAGTGGTATCACGGCGTGCAAGATGCGGCGCTGATGGTTCGCGACTTCACGAAGTGGGACGACACGCCCTGGTCGCTGACGCACTTTGCCGAGTCGGCCGTGCGTGCGTACAAGATTGCGCTGACGCCGCCGATGGCACCGGTCGTGCTGACGCTCGATGGGCACTTGCAGGAAGACCCGATATCGAAGAGCGAGCAACTGCCTATCCCGAAGCTCACGCTGCCGGTATTGCCGCAGGGGGATTCGGGTGCCGTCGAGGAGACGGCGAGGTGGCTCGTCGAGGCGGAGTCGCCCGTCCTCGTCGCGGATCGTTATGCGCGAACGCCGGCGGGAATGGGTCTTTTAGTCGAGCTTGCCGAGGCGTTGCAAGCGCCTGTCATCGATCAGGGCAGCCGGATGAACTTCCCGTCGCGCCACCCGCTCAACCACACGTGGAGCGCACGTGCGCTCGTCGCCGAGGCGGACATGATCCTTGGCCTCGAGGTCGTCGATTTTTGGTCGACCGTGAACTCGCTGCGCGATCAGCTGCACCGGTCGGCGAGTCGCGTGGCCCGGCCGGATGCGAAGCTCGTGTCGATCACGACTGGCGATCTGTATGTCCGCGCGAACTACCAAGATTTTCGTCGCATGCAGGAAGTCGATATCGCGATAGCCGCCGACGCCGAGGCGACCCTGCCGTCGCTGATCGAAGCCGTGCGGCGACTGATTTCGCGCGGGCGGCGACGCGAGCTCGAGGCACGTGGCGAGCGGCTGGCCGAGGCCCATCGGCAGAGCGCAGAGCGTTTCCGGCAGGGCGCGGCTGTCGCGTGGGATGCAAGCCCCGTTAGCACGGCGCGCCTCACGGCCGAGATTGGAAATCAGATCAAGGACGAGGACTGGGCGCTCGTTTCGAGTTATTACAGTGACGCAGGCACCTGGCCGCGCAAGCTGTGGAACTTCGACAAGCCCTATCAATGGCTCGGTCACGCCGGCGGCGGCGGCATCGGCTACGGCGCGCCTGCCGCAGTCGGCGCCGCACTGGCGAACCGCGACATGGGGCGGTTCTCGGTCGCAATTCAGACCGACGGCGACTTGATGTATGCGCCTGGCGTGCTCTGGACCGCAGCGCACCATCGGATCCCGCTGTTGAGCGTCATGAACAACAACCGCGCCTATCACATGGAGCTCATGCACGTGCAGCGCATGTGCAACGCGCGCAATCGCGGCATCGATCGGGCCCGAATCGGTAGCGAGCTCGTCGATCCGAATATCGATTTCGCACGGATGGCGCAGGGCCTGGGCATACACGCCGAGGGGCCGATCACGAATCCGGCAGATCTCGGGCCGGCCATCCGACGCGCGATGGCCGTCGTCAAGCGCGGCGAGCCCGCGCTCGTCGACGTCGTCACGCAGGTACGCTAACGGTGGCGACGACGATGAGAGCGCTAGTCGCCAGCGGCATGCTCGTGCTCGCGATGCACTCGGGGCCGGCTGCGGCGCAGGCGAGCAATGACGACGGCGCCGCATTGCTCGCGCGCTCGGGATGCACGGCCTGCCATGGAGCTGATGGGCGCGGCACGGCGCTTGCGCCCGGGATCACTGATTCTTCGCTGGACCTGGAGCGTTTCATCGCGGCCGTGCGCGCGCCGCGTGGCACGATGCCGGCCTATGCCCCTGGCGTGCTGAGTGACGATGACATCGAAACAATTCGCGATCACCTCGTCGCTGTTGGGCCGCAGACGCGCCCGGCGGGCAATGCGCAAGCGGGTGGCGAGCGTTACGAGCGCGTCGGGTGTTATTCCTGCCACTCCAATCAAGGTCAGGGTGTTATGCACGGGCCGCGTATCGCGCCGTCGCCGATCCGCTGGGAGCGTTTCACGTGGTACGTGCGTCAGCCGTCCGGCCAGATGCCGCCATACTCGGAAGTCGTTCTCAGCGAGTCGGAGCTGTCTGATATCTATGCGTTCCTCGAGTCGCGGCCGCAGCCGCGCCCTGTCGGCGAGTTGCCGTTGCTTGCGCCGTAGCCGTCAAACACCACATGCGCCAGGTGGAGGGTCCCGCCGTGCATCGCCTCATTGCATTAGTTGCTGCGTTACTGATTGGTTCGTTCAGTTCGTCGGATGGGTTCGCGCAAGATGACGCGTTGCTCGAGGTGTTGCGCGCAGGCGGACACGTCGGGTTGATGCGCCACGCACGCGCGCCGGGATCCAACGACCCACCGAGCTTTCAGCTCGGTGACTGCTCGACGCAGCGAAACCTCTCGGACGGCGGGCGGCAACAAGCACGAGAGATCGGTGCATTCTTGCGTGACGCGGGCCTTGCGGGCGTGCGTCTCGTGTCGAGTCAGTGGTGCCGCTGTCGGGAGACCGCTGAATTGCTCAACCTCGGTTCCGTTGAGGAACTGCCGTCGCTGAATTCGCTCGTCTCGTATCCGCGCGATCGCGGCGAGATGACGGCCGCGACGCAACGGTGGATCCTAGAGCAGGACTTGAGTGAGCCGCTGCTGCTCGTCACGCACCAGATCAACATAGGAGCGCTCATAGACGCGTATCCCGACGAAGGCGAGATCGTCGTCGTCCAACCCGCCGACGATGGCACGCTAGCCGTGATCGGCACGATTCGTGCCGTTGCGCCGCCGCGTTAGCGGCCGCCGTTTAAATCACTTCGGTCTAGACATCCTCGGCTGCACGGAGGCATTCGTACGCGCCGACCTCGGCATCCGGAAACCACACCCAATGCTTCTCGAACGTCACCGGCTCGGTGAAGACGGCCGCGTCCGTGACCGTCATTTGATAGTCGAGCCGGTCGCCTTCTGGTGTCACCGTAAACCGCTCGACCATGACGGCATCGGCGGTTAGCGGCACACCGAGTCCGTCGAAGTGACCCCAGCCCATCTTCGTCGTCTCGGCGACGAGTGTGCGATCGTCTTCCCAGCGGCCGACCGAGTAGCCGAGTAGCGAAGGCGCCTCGCTGTCGGCGCTCGCGGCCGGATCCATGTGAATCCGCCGAATCGTGTCGAACTCCTCGTTGTGCCAGACGATGTCGTCGCCTTCTTGGCGAATTTCGAACGGGTAGGGCGCTTCCATGATCGTCGGCATGCCCTTCCGCGCGCAATTGCCGAGTGGATTGTCGCGCTCCCAAACGAAGCCGTCGACGGACTCGCGCGCCATCGCTGTGAGCTTCGGCCGATTCTCCGGAATGCGGCCCCAGTTACGCGGGATCAACATCGGGGTCGTGTCCGGATGGCTCCAAACGCGAAAGATGCCGAGTTCCGGCGCCGACGTGTCGCCGCGCCCGAGCTGCCGGCTCTCGGACATCTCGACGAGGCGATCGGACCAGCGCGGCTCGATGTTGGGGCCGAGAAGGACCTCCTCGCCGCGAGTCGTCAAAATGTTGCGCAGGTACATGCCGCGTGCGCCATCGCGGGCGGGATTGCCGGCGACACGGATACGGTCGCCGACTGCGATGAAGTCACGGTCCATCTGCCAGCGGCGCATGTTGCTCAGCGACGTCGTCGACATATCCCAGTCTTGCGTCGTGCCGTCGTCGCCATCGACGCGCATTGAAACTTGGACGTGCGGATTGCGCCATAAAATGTCGGTGACCACACCTTCGACCTCAACGACGGAATTGGCAACGTAGTTGCCGCCGATCGCATGATGGGCCAACGCGGCCAGCGGCATGATCGAGCAGGCGAGTAGCGCGGAACGCAATGCAGTCATCGTCGTGTCCTCCGGCGTTGGCAGCTTGGGGCCGATTCTACCTCGAAATCGCCGTGTGCATCGCGGATGCGCGAGACCGGTGCGTTTCCCCAGTAGACAACGTGCGGGCGTGCACCTAGGCTCATTCCACGTAGGTGCCGTCAGGAGATTGAGGTCATGTCACTATCCGCGCAAGCTTTCGGCCGGTCGATTGCGGTCACGGTTGCGATGGCGCTACCTGCGTTGTCGGGCGCCCACCATGCGACGGCGCCGACGTTCGACCAGGGCCAAATCGTCGAGGTCACCGGTGAGATTACGGACGTGCGTTGGCGCAATCCGCACATCACGCTGACGCTGCGTGCTGACGAAGGCGCCGAGCCTCGGGAGTGGCATATCGAGGCGAATTCCGTCAGCGTGTTAAGCCGCTACGGCCTGACGCGCGATCTCGTTGCACCGGGGTCGAACGTTCGCGTTGCCGGCAATCCGGGTCGGCAAGATCCACGCATCATGTGGCTGACGAACGTGCTGCTCGAGGATGGCCGCGAGGTCTTGTTCGGCTCGAATTATCTACCACGCTGGACGCAGGACACGATCGGCGCCGATAACCGTGGCGCGATCACGGCCGATCCGACAGGGGCGCTCGGGCTCTTTCGCGTCTGGACGAGCATCGGCGGCGGGCGAGCGC
>JAHEEN010000226.1 GCA_024640685.1 Rhodospirillaceae bacterium | reverse complement strand
GCACACCGCTATCCGTCACATGGCGATAGGACTGCCATGTGGTGTCGACCTGGAGTCCGAGTTCCTCGCGGACGGCACGCGCGAACAAATCGCCATCGAAACCGTTCGAGTCAACGAGCGTCCCATCGATGTCGAACATGACTAAGTGCAGCACGTTCCGCGCTCGCGGTTCGTCAACGTACGCGAACGCATCGCATGGAAACGGCCACCTAACGGCACCGCATACTTTTTCAGCCAACAAGCACTTGCACGAGCGTATATACGACCATTGCGATGATGGAGATCGAGCTGAATGTCCACAATGTGGCCCGGACGTCGTGCAGTTGCGCGGTTACATAGGCGACGAAGTGAGCCGCTCGCGCAATGACATACGTCCAAATCAGAACTTGCGCCAATAGGAGCGGCGGCTCTACGAGCACGAAAAGTAGCCCGGCAATCAGAAACGCGGGAATACTTTCCAAGTCGTTCAAATTTAAACGCCTCGAACGCTCAACGTATTCATTGGGCTCAATCTGACTTGGGTCCGGATTCGGATTCAGCGGACTCTTTTTCGCATCCTCGGGGCTCCGAAAACCGGCTCGGACACTCATCATCCGAACCACTGTCATCCACGGTTGCAGCAGCAGCTTCAGCAACATGATCGAAGCTGCAAGCGCGTAAACGACAAAGACTGGATTGTCGAAGCTGAGAAGCGCAGTTTCCGCTGTCATCATTTTTCTCCGTCGCTTGGGATGGCAAATATCATGCGGTGCCCGTCTGATCCCGATAAATGGGCGACCTGTTAGGCATCATGCCGAATCTCGCTGCCATAAATCTTCTTGATCGGCAGATTACTCGCATCCACTCCGTCGAGACACCGAACGTTTACGGCCCAGCCATTGAAAGGCTCGACGCCTTCTCTCAACTCCTCGGCAGTCGGATCACTCGGCCGGCGCAACGTCGAGCTCGCCGCCACTCTCGCGCAGCGCCGCATCGACCGCCGCGGCACCGACGACGGCTCCGAACACTGCAGCGACGACGAGACTTCGCATACCCCACCCGCCCCCAACACGTCGGGTCACCACGGTGAATGCAAAGGCGCTCTGACCCGATTCTGGGAATATACCACCGGCGAGCTGGCTTACAGCACCCGATCTGAGCCTCGCTGAGAATCCTCTAGCGCAGCGCGTGCGCGAGAAACGGCAGGCTCAAGGCCATGCGGTCGTCGATTCCGGAATGCGTGCCGTCGAACTCCTCGTAGCGGTGCTCGATGCCCGCTTCACCGAGCCGCTTGGACAGAATCCGGCTGCCGTATTGGATGTGATACTGATCGCGCCAGCCGCAGTCGATGTAGATGCCGCGCAGCCGCACCAAGTTCTTCGCGTAGCGCTTCACGAGCCGCACCGGATCGTGCTTCAACCACTGCCGCCAGCGCGCGTCGATGATCTCGCCGGTCTCGAGATTGAACGGCAGACGGAAACCATTTGGCGCATCGGGGTCCGGATCGTATGTCGCAGCCATCGCGAGATTCATCAGACAGTGGCCTTCGGCATGGCTAGGGCTCCACTTGCGCCAAACGCTGTCGAGGAAGCGCTTGACGCGCCCGTCGTCGAGACCCTCGGCCGCACCTGCCTCCTCGGCCAGAACGTCGACCGGACCTGCCTTGCGGACCGGCCGCCGATGCTTCGCGAGCTCGGTCAGCGTGTTCGGCCAATCGCAGCGATAGATGAAGTCGAAATACGCATCGCCCGAATGATTCGCGATCGCACCCCAGTAGCGCGTGTAGCGCATGCCGTGAATCATCGCGCCATAGCCACCCGACGACTTGCCGAAGCAGCCGCGATGCTCGCGCGAGGCCAACGTCCGAAACTCACCGTCGACGAACGGGATCAGCTCCTGCGTCAGATAATCCGCGTAGTTGCCGATCGCCGAGGAGTTCACATACTGGTTGCCGCCGAGTGCCGTGAAGCAATCGGGAAAGACGATGATGCACGGCGACATCTTGCGCTCGTGTATCAAACGCGCAGCAATTTCGGGCACGTTCTCGGCGAACGGCCGCCACGCCGTGTGCGCCGGACCCGAACCCATGAAGCCGACGAGATCGAACAGCACTGGGAAGCGCTTCTTCGCGCGCGTGTCGTATTGCGGCGGTAGCCAGACAGCGACGTTGCGCGTCGCCGAATCGCCCAATGGATTATCGGCAAGGATCTCGGAGACATGCTCGAGCGTAACGACGCGCCCGGCGGGCCAAGTCGGATGCTTCAGCGGCATGGGCCGGAAGTATACGGGATTCCCCGACTCCGTCCGGGCTATGAATATCGGCTAGAATCGCGAAATTCACTGGACTAGAAAGCGCTCGGAGAAGCGAATGAGCTCGAACATCTCTTCCTCCCTGCCGGCAATACCGCGGCGAAGACACGCGGCGATCTTGATCGCCTGGCTCGGTGTTGCAGCATGTTCGCCCTCGGGCGACGCGCCCGTTGAGGCGGGCGACACGCCAACTCTCGACGGCGTCTGGAGCACGAACAGCGTCGATACGCTCGACAACCCCTGGTGGAACATCGTCGGCGCGTTCTCATGTCGCTGCACCGCAGAAACCTACGACGTCCTCGATGGTCTGCTCAACGATCCGGCCAACGACGCCATGGACGCCGAGGAAATCGTCGCCACGCTCGCCGAGCACACGAGTGAGGTCATCGCGAATCGCCTCACGGACCATGGTCGCATGGTCGGCGACGCTTTCGATCTCGCCGACGACCCGGCGATCCAGTGCGAGCCCTTTAACGTGTTTCGCACGGTCCTGCACTCCGACCCGATCACGTTCGAGACGCTGGACGATCGCATCGTCATCCGCGGCGAAGACCTGACGATCGATCGCACGGTCTGGATGGACGGCCGCGAGCATCCGGACACGGTCGACGGGCCTGCGGGCCACTCAATCGGTTGGTATGAGGACGACACGCTCGTCGTCGAGACCGTCAACGTGCCGCCCGGGCTCGTCGACGATCAGCTTGCGATTCACAGCAGCGACCAGGCTCGCAGCGTGGAGCACTACCGGGTCTCGCACGACGGCCACCAGCTCTATGCCGATTTCACACTGTACGATCCGGTCATGCTCGAGGAGCCGTTGACGATCGTGCGCCCTCGCGTGCTGACGCCCGACGTCGAGCTCGACCGGGCACCCTGCGAAGCGATCGCCGGCCAATTCTGAGCGGAGACAGACAATGAACATCAAGACTTGGCTACTAACCGGCGCCGTCGCATTGACCGCCTCGCCGCTCGCAGCACACCACAACTTCGCGGCGCACTACGTCGGTGACGAGATCATCGAGCACCGCGGTGTCGTCACGCAGTTTCGTTTCATAAACCCGCATGCACGTGTTTATTTCGAGATCACGAACCCTGACGGCACGACCGAGGAATGGATGGCCGAAGGCGACGCCTCCGTTGCGCTACGCCGTTCCGGCTGGGCGCCCGATCAGCTCAAGCCCGGCGACCGCATACACGTCGTCGGCAACCCATCGCTTCGCGGGACGAACACGATGAGCTGGGACAGCATCACGCTCGACAGCGGCGTCGAGTTCGGCGGCGGCGACGGCCGCGATGCCGAGCGCATGGCGATCTTGAATCGGCGCCTGACCAACCATCGCACGCAGCGCGCACGTTAGAATCGCGGCCGTTACGACGTCGCTTGCGGCGCGCGTGTCGCTCCGCGAGCCAGCCCGAGTCGCGCGCGGGCACAACCAACATCACTAAATCCTCGAGGAGCAGACCTGATGCCCACTCTCGTGCCACCGCACGGCTCGGATGCCCTGAAGCCATTATTGCTACCCGCGGACGAGCGCGCCGATGCCGCTGACCACGCTGCGGAGCTCAAACACGTGCCGTTGTCGAGCCGCGAGGTCTCCGATCTCTTCATGCTCGGCATGGGCGCCTATACGCCGCTACCCGGATTCATGAACGAGCGCGACTGGCGCGGCTGCTGCGAGACCATGCAGCTCGCCGACGGTGTGTTCTGGCCGATTCCGATCACGTTGTCGTGCAGCCAGGCGCTGGCCGACGAGATTGCCATCGGTGACGACGTCGCGCTCGTCGACGGCGAGACCGATCAGCTGCTCGGGCTCATGACCGTCAGCGAGCAATACGGCATCGACCGCGAGCTCGAATGCGAGTCCGTGTTTCGCACAACCGACCCGAAGCACCCGGGCGTCGCCAAAGTCCACGAGCAGCCCCCCGTCAACCTAGCCGGCAGCGTGCGCACGCTGTCGGAGGGCCATTTTCCGGAAACGTACGCCGGGCTTTATCTAAGGCCGGAGGAGACTCGGGCGCTGTTCGCCGAGAACGGCTGGTCGAAGGTCGCCGCGTTCCAGACCCGCAATCCGATGCACCGCAGCCATGAATACCTCGCGAAGATCGCCATCGAGGTATGCGACGGCGTGTTGATTCACCAGGTGCTCGGCGCGCTGAAGGCGGGCGACATTCCGGCCGACGTGCGCGTCGCGGCCATCGACGCGCTCGTCAAACACTACTTTGTCAACGGCACGATCGTGCAGGCCGGCTATCCGATCGAGATGCGTTACGCAGGCCCGCGCGAAGCCCTGCTGCACGCAGTGTTTCGGCAAAACTTCGGCTGCTCGCATCTCGTCGTCGGCCGCGATCATGCCGGCGTCGGCGACTACTACGGCCCGTTCGACGCGCACGAGATCTTCGATACGTTGCCGGCCGACAGCTTGATCACGCAGGCGTTGAAGATCGACATCACGTTCTACTGCTACAGGTGCAACGGCATGGCGACCGGGCGAACCTGCCCGCATTCCGCCGACGACCGACTCGCAATCTCGGGCACGCGTCTGCGCGAGATGTTCGCCAACGACGAGCCAATTCCGCCGGAGTTCAGCCGGCCGGAGGTCGTCGCCGTCTTGCAGACCTATTACGGAAACCTCGGATAACCGCCGGCGCCCGGCCCG
>JAHEEN010000225.1 GCA_024640685.1 Rhodospirillaceae bacterium | reverse complement strand
AGCGTGTAGCGCTCGAAGATCCGCATGTTCTCCGACTGCGGAGTACCGCTCGTGTCGAACCAGGGCCAGTTGATGCGCGTCGTGTCGACGACGAGCGTGCGCTCGTTTTCCCAGCGCCCGACCGAGTAGCCGTATTTCCCCGGTGGCTGTAACTCCGGATCTTCGGCGTTTTCGATATGAATCGTGCGCTCCATATTGAAGAACTGCGCGCGCACGTAAACTTCGCCATCGCCTTCGACGATCTCGTAGCGTTGCGGGTTCGTCATCGCATGCGGCATGCCGCCGGGAATGCAGTCAGTCAGGTAATTGTCGAGCGGGTCCCACGATTCCCTTGCGGCGATCGCCTCCGGTCGCAGCGGCTTGTATTCCCGATCGAGCCCACGTGCCGGTAGGCTCCAAACACGAAAGAAGCCGCGATTCTCTTCGGCAGCACGGCTTAACACGGCATCATCGACGACCCACGATGCCGCGCCGCCGACGGATTCCCGCGAGAAGTACGGCTCCGCCTCGTACTCGAGCACGGCCTCGGTGCCGTTCGGCAACAGAATGTGATTGGCGAGCAGCACGTGGTCGCGCCGCCCCGAGATTTTTCCGGCGACACGGACTGTATCGCCAATTCCGAACATCTCGCCGCTGATGCCGGTGCGCTGCAACGTCAGAGCGTTGCCGTAGGCCTCCAGCCGCCAGGTCTCCTCGACGCCGGCATCGTTGATAACTGCGACGCTGAATAGCGGATGCGGGTTACGCCATTGCACGCTGAGCAGGCGACCCTCGATCTCCAAATCCGTGTCGGTGAACTCCGCACGCGAATGGTGGGCGATTGCGGGCGTCGCAACGCACACTAGCGCGGCCGTAACTGCGAGCGGGCTGTTCATTGTCGTTACCCCCTTCGTAGCGCCCAATGTCAGCAGAATCGGTTCGCAAACACAACGCGGAATTGCCCCGACCTCGAGGCTGGATGCGGTTTCGTAGGCGCTTTATTGACTGTGCCGCGGCGCGAAGCTACTTTCGATGTCCCCGTTGCAGCTGCGCCGGGGCACGCAATAACGAGAACTCCCGAGGGGGAAGCCAATGAACCGTCTAACGATTACGCTCGCCGCAGTCCTGTTCGCTCCGACGTCGCTGCTCGCACAGCAGACGCCGTTCAAGCTCGGGACGTTCGAGGACGGCGGGGAGACCTATCTGGGCCTCGTGCTCGACGACACGCGGGTGGTCCACCTGCGCCAAGGCAACAATGCCGTGCCGGGCGTCAAGCCGGCAATTCCGAACGACATGACCGATTTGATCGTCCAGTACGATTCGCTACGGCAACGTCTCTATGCGATTGCAGATGCCGCTGCCGAAGCCGGCACCGACGCACCGTATATCAAGAGCGTCGACGACGTGACTATTCGCCCGCCGATTATGCCGAACGTCATTTACAACGCGGCATCGAACTACTCCCGTCACGCGGCGGAGATGGCGCGCCGCACGGCGGCCGGCCGCGGCGGATCAACGCCACCGGTCGAGGACACGCCAGTCCCGGATCCGATTCCTGGCATATGGGAGCGCGGGGCAGACGATACGCGTCAGAATCCGTACATCTTCCTGAAGCAGGCGAGCACGGTCATTGCCGATGGCGAGGCGATTCGCGTGCCGCCGCAGCGCGAGGAACTCGATTGGGAGTGTGAGCTCGCAGCCGTCATCGGCCGGCCCGCGAGTCGTGTCATGGCCGCCGACGCCGAGGACTACATTTTCGGCTACACGCTCGAGAACGACGTGTCCGATCGCGGCGGCCGCGGCGACGGGCGCATGGGCAGCGACTGGTTCCTGCAGAAGAATCACGATACGTTCGCGCCGCTCGGGCCGTTCATTGTGCCGAAGGAGTTCGTCCCCGATCCGCACAATCTGACACAGACGCTGACGCTCAGCGGTCAGGTCATGCAGGACTCGAACACGGGTTTCATGACGCACGACACGTTCGACATGCTGCAGTACGTTTCGCACATCACGACGATGCAGCCCGGTGACGTGTTTGCAATGGGTAGCCCGTCGGGTGTAGGCACGGCGCGCGAGACGCCGGTCTACATGAAGCACGGCGATACGGCGGTCTGCTCGATCGATACGATTGGCACGCTGACAAATCCGGTCGTCGATCCGAGCCGCTAGACTCTAGTACTGAAGACGACGCTGGCGCCGTGTAGGCGGCGGCGTCGTCTCTGCATCGGATTTATTCGTTGTTACGCAGTGTCTCGAGATACGCATGGCACTCGTACTCGAGTAGCCGCGCGTTCGGCTCGATGCGTCGATACAGCGGCATGCTGATTTGCCACGACTCCGAGTAGACGTTCGGGTCTTCGAGCGTCACTTCGTACAGTAAGTGATCGGGGCTCGTGCGTGTGAATCTCTCGACGACGTGCAACGCATCGCTGTGGAAGTTGCCCGATCGATCGAGCCACGTCTCGCCGGTAAAGTTGTTGACGTCGACGACCAGCGTATTCCCTTCCCAATGGCCGCGCGAGTCGCCCATCCATAGCTGCTGTAGGGGATCGGCCGGGTGCTCGCTGTCGAGGAAGATCGTCCGCACGCTGTGAACGTACTCCGATAGGATCGTGACCTGCGTTGGCGTTTGCACGATCTGGAACGGATACGGCATGTACATCGTGCGCGGCACGCCGACCATCTTGCAGCTCGCCTCTGGATCGTCGGTCGCGAGGTTCTCGCGATTGCGCTCGCGCTGCTCGGCGGCGTCCGCGCGGTAAGGAATAGAGCCACCGACGACGACGCTTTGGCCTGCCGGAATACCGAGCTCTGCCGTGTGATCCTCGAGGTTCCAGACCGCCGGGCTCATCGTTTGCCACAGACCCTGTAGATCTGGGTCGCCGTACGCCGTTCGCGGCGCTTCGTAGTCGTTTGCCGTCTGCTGTGCCGCCGCACCGGCTCCGACGATCGCGATCGCCAGAACTCGAATTGCCGATTTAATCATTGCGAAGCCTCCTCGGCCGCACGCGCCTCTTCGGGGCTGATGCCAGTGAACATTCGCATGCCGGCCGCGCGCGAAATGCTCATCAACGCCTCGTTGTTCTCATAGCACGCGAGTTCCTGCATCTCGTATCTGTCAGCTGTGCTGCGGCGGTATGCGAGCACGATTGTAAACGGCTGTGTGAAGACATTGGGATCCTCGATTGTCGCTGCGTAGTGCAGCGTGTTCGGATCGACGAGCGTCAACCGCTCGACGACATGGATGTCCTCGGTCACGAAGCGTCCGCGTTGGTCGAGCCATGGAATACCGTTCAAGTTTTTCGTCTCGATAACGAGCGTATTGCCGTCCCAACGGCCGTTAGATATTCCGTTCCAAAGCCGCAGCCGGTCGCTCGGGCGCGTCGTCTCGTCCAGCGCGATGACGCGAAAGCCGTGTGCGTTGTACGTCAGAATTGCCAGCTGGTCTGGTGTTTGCAGGAACTGGCGCGTGCCGCCGTGATACATCGAGTTCGGCACGCCGGATTGAAGGCACGCCGCGTTGTGATGAAAGTACGTCTGCGGATGATCGTGCCGCCGCTGATCGGCCCATGCGCGAATCGGCAACTTCCCGTCCGAAGGATCGACGATTGCCGTCGGGCCGCCGAGGTCGTCGAGCGTTCTCGGATGCTCTTCGAGATCCTCGTAGGCGCCGCCGATCTGGCCGCCGGGCAATACCCAGGTGCCGTTGAAGTCGGGACGGCCGTTCGGCATGCGCGGCGGCTCGAAGTGCCGCGCGGCGTCCAGCGCACAGGCATGGAACACGACCGGCGCATTGTCCGGACAGGCCGAGTCGGCGATGAACGCTTGACTCCCTTGCGCATGCGTCATCGAAGACGCTAGCGTGCAGACTGCGATCGTCACGGTCATCGTGCACTGACGCACGATTCGCTCGGTCATTTCGTTACTCCCTCCCGCCGGCAGCCCGGGCTAGGCCGGAACGGCATAGATGGCTCGGTTCTGTGCCGGCCTCGATCGGATTCGACTCGACTGCGATACGTCTCGTAGCCGCGCTTTCGGAATCCCACGATGGCCCCGAGCCTTTATATTGGCCGTAAGATACCGATAATACGAGAATACGTCAGGCCCCACTACGAGCCGGCACTGAGCCGTCGCAGCAGGGCAGGGCCCAACGAAACGCATGGCCATGGGTCGTGCGTCCCTTTCGCAGGGAGACATCGAATGAGAGCTAGACTCGTTGCAATACTTGCGGTCTTAATCGGCTGCGTGGCCACGAGTGTCACGTCGCTCGCGCACCACGGCTCGAATGTCGTCTACGACCTGACTGCAACAATCACGGTGTCAGGTACCGTGACTCGATTTCAGTTCGTAAACCCGCACGCATTGATCTTTCTCGAGGTCACCGACGAAAACGGCGAGACCGTCGAGTGGCTCGCTGGGTTGCCGAGTGCCAGCGGCTTGCAGGGTAACGAAGGCTGGACCCGCGACACGATCAAGCCTGGTGATGAGCTGACGATCACCGGCTCGCCGGCGAGAGGCGGTGCGCCGTCGCTGTGGACCGGGCAGATCGAGCGTGACGGTGAGCCGCTGTTGAAGCGCAACTACACCGGCTAAACGAAACTGTATAAAAATACAGTATACTCGGCCGATGCCGAGTATCGATCGTCATCACGTGCGCGCGGGCCGTGGAGCTGCGAGCAATCCGGCCGGCCGGTTCGAGGCAACGAGCACTGACGCTGTAGACGACGGTTGGGGCATCCTCGACGAGATACCGTCTTCGCTTGCGACCATCGCGCTGCCCGAGCAGGCGTGCAGTATCGTCAGCCGCAACGACTCGCCTGACGTTCCGTTCACGCAATCGATCAATCCTTATCGTGGCTGCGAGCACGGTTGCGTGTATTGCTATGCGCGGCCTAGCCATGCCGTCATGAATCTTTCGCCTGGGCTCGATTTCGAAACGCGCCTCTTCTTCAAGCCGAACGCTGCGGAGCTATTGCGCCAGACGCTTGGGCGGA
>JAHEEN010000224.1 GCA_024640685.1 Rhodospirillaceae bacterium | reverse complement strand
CCTCAGATCATCGCGGACATGCAGCGACTGCAGCTGACGATGGGCGGCGATCCGCAGACGCTCGATCCGCGGACCCTACCCGGGTTGCTGGTCAACGCAGCCGACTTCAGCGTCGGGCAGCGTCGTTTGGGCCGCCTGAGCGCGAACGTTCAGGCGGATCCACTGGGTTTGCGACTCATCTCCTACGCGTCGGTCAACGAAAGCTTCGTCGTCGAAGGCAGCGGTAGCTGGCTCGCCGGCGTCGACGATTCGATGACGCGATTTGCGTTCAGCATGGTGAGCGAAGATGTCGGCGCAACGCTCGCGGATCTCGGGCTGCAGCCGATCGTTGAAGCGGATGGCCTCGAAGTCACGGGTAGCGTCTCGTGGCCTGGCGGTCCCTCGTCGCGTTGGCAGGAGAACGTCAGCGGCGATCTGAGTCTGCGGGTGGATCAGGGCAGCATGATCAACCTCGAGCCCGGTGCCGGGCGCATGTGGGGCCTACTGAGCTTCTCGGCGCTGCCGCGGCGCCTCGCGCTCGACTTCCGTGACGTCTTCAACCGTGGTCTCGTATTCGACGAGGTCGCTGGCGATTTTCTGATCGTGGACGGTAACGCGTATACCGACAACTTGCTGCTGACAGGGCCCGTCGCCGATATCGGCGTCGTCGGGCGAACTGGGCTGCGCAACGAGGACTATCAGCAGCAAGCCGTCGTAACCGCGGAGCCTGGCAAAGTGCTGCCGACGATGGGGTTCCTCGCGAGCCCGGGCGTCGGCGCGGCATTGCTGTTGTTCACTCAGATATTCAAGGAGCCGTTGAAGGGCATTGGCCGGGCTTCCTACTGCGTGTCGGGCGACTGGGAGGCACCGGTCGTCGAGCGTTTGTCGCCGGAGCAGATCGAAGCGGGGTATCTGTGCGCGGATTTGCCGCCCAGTGCGGCAACGGTGGCCGACGCAACCCCGTGAAGCTTGCCGCCGTCCAAATGACGAGCGGCGACGATGTCGCTGCGAATCTCGCGAGCGCTCAGCAATTGATCGCTGAGGCCGCAGGTAGCGGCGCCACGTTTGTCGTGCTGCCCGAGAACTTCGCGTTTCTTGCCGCCGACGAGACGGGCAAGCTCGCGATCGTCGAGCCGTTCGGCGAGGGGCCGATTCAGAGCTTTCTCGCCCGCATGGCGCGCGAGCACGGCGTTTGGCTCATCGGTGGCACGACCCCGATTCAGAGCAACGAGCCGCGTCGGCCCGCATCGGCGTCGCTGTTGTATTCGCCAACCGGCGAGTGCTGCGCGCGCTACGACAAGATTCACTTGTTCGACGTCGGTGTGCCGGGCGAGGACGAGAGCTACCTGGAGTCGGCGACGGCCGTCGCCGGCGAGTCGCCGACGACGTTCGCTACCCCATTCGGGCGTGTCGGTATCGCAGTCTGCTACGACGTGCGCTTCCCGGCATTCTTCGACTATCTAGGGCGGGCCGGCATGGATATCCTGGCACTGCCCGCGGCATTCACGGCGCCGACCGGCGCCGCGCATTGGGCCGTGCTGTTGCGCGCGCGTGCGATCGAGTCGCTATGCTATGTCGTTGCGGCCGCGCAGTCGGGCTCTCATCCTGGCAATCGGCAGACATATGGGCATTCGACGATCGTCGGGCCCTGGGGCGATGTGCTTGCAGAGTTGCCGGCCGGGCCGGGCGTCGTCGTTGCAGAGTTCGACTTTTCGGAGCTCGAACGATTACGCGAGCGCTTTCCGGCCTTGGCGCATCGCCGCGAATTCGACATTGGATAATGCAGTAGAGTCTTATAGCTATGACTGACGCTTCGAGCCCTGCGACGACGCAGGATGCATTTGCGCTGATCGAGACTCGCATGCTCGAGCCGGCCGGATTCGACCTTGGGGCGCTCGACCGGGCGCTCGGCCGCTTGATGTCTCGGCAGCTCGATTACGCAGATCTGTACTTCCAATGCACGCGTTACGAGAGCTGGACGGTCGAGGACGGCATCGTTAAGGACGGCGTTTATAGCATCGATCAAGGCGTCGGTGTCCGCGCAATCGCGGGGGAGAAAACTGGTTTCGCCTATTCCGATCAGCTCGACGTGCTCGCATTGTCCGATGCCGTCGATGCGGCACGCGGCATCAGTCGCATTGACGGTAGCGGGCACGTCAAAGTCCCGCAGCGCGCCGGCGCCCGCGCACTGTATCCAGCCGTCGATCCTGCAGCGACGATGCAGGACGAAGACAAGATCGTCTTGCTGCGAGAGATCGACCAGCATACGCGAGCGATGGATTCGCGCGTCGTCCAGGTCATCGCGAGCCTCGCAGCCGTGCAGGACATGATCTTGGTGCAGGCCTCCGATGGCACGCTCGCAGCCGATGTGCGCCCGCTCGTGCGTTTGAACGTCTCCGTGATCATGCAAAGCGGCGAACGGCGAGAGCAGGGCTATGCCGGCGGTGGCGGACGTGGCCCGCTCAGCCTCGTCGCCGACACCGAGCGATTCGAGCAGATCGCACGCGAAGCCGTGCGCCAGGCGGCCGTCAACATGGAGGCGGTACAGGCGCCCGCCGGCACGATGCCGGTCGTGCTCGGCCCAGGCTGGCCGGGGGTCTTGCTGCATGAGGCCATCGGTCACGGACTCGAGGGCGACTTCAACCGAAAGAAGACGTCGGTATTCTCGAACCGCATCGGCGACCGAGTCGCGACGCCGCAGTGCACGGTCGTCGACGACGGCACGCTCGCCGGCCGGCGCGGATCGCTGAATGTCGATGATGAAGGTACGCTGACGAGTTGCACGACGCTGATCGAGAAAGGCGTGTTACGCGGCTATATGCAAGACAAGCAGAATGCCCGCTTGATGAAGACGGCCACGACTGGCAATGGCAGGCGTGAATCGTTCGCGCACGCGCCGATGCCGCGGATGACGAATACCTACATGTTGCCGGGGGAGTCCGATCCGGAAGAAATTATCGCGTCGGTCGAGCGCGGCATCTACGCGCCGAACTTCGGTGGCGGGCAGGTCGACATCACGTCCGGCAAGTTCGTGTTTTCGGCGAGCGAGGCGTATCTGATCGAGAGCGGCAAACTGACTACTCCTATCAAAGGCGCGATGCTGATTGGCAGCGGTGCCGAAGTGCTGACACGAGTTTCGATGATCGGGAGCGATCTCGAGCTCGACGCCGGCGTTGGCGTATGCGGAAAAGACGGCCAGTCAGTGCCGGTGGGCGTCGGTCAGCCGACGTTGAAGATCGATTCGTTGACGGTCGGTGGCACCGACGCGTAACGCAGCCAATTCGACGCCTGCTGCAGAGTTACGTCAAATACATCAGTCGATCACTGTGATTCGGTTCCTGGTCGCCAACTACGATCGAACGTAGGATCGCTGTCAGATCAACGGAGCGATCATGAGCCTCGAAACGACACGAAGAAATCCTGCACTGCCGAAACATCTTTTCGATCAATCGGAAAAATGCTTCCAGGTCGTGCGGCTTCACGAGCCGGATTTGGCTGTCGATGGACTCGCGCGCGCATCGGTCTTCGAGCGCTTCGTCGCGTTGTTCGGCAACAAGAAATCGAGCAAGTAGCACCGATTCTCCCGCGGCGCTCGTGCAGTGCCGATATGTTAGATTCTAGACCGAGCGAACCGAGACCTGGGGGATCCGGGAGCACACCAATGTGGCTGTCTGAGCCGTTTTACGAATCGTTGCCGTACTACTATATCGCGCTAGGTTTCGTCACCGGCGTAGGCAGCTATCGGCTGGACATATGGTATTGGTCTGAGATTCTTGCGCTCGTGGCCGCGGCAAGTCTCGTCGCCGGTCTCGTGCTGTGGCTGAAACGCCGGGACTATCGCCGCAGCCGCAGCCGGCTGGATCTCAATGCTGACGATCAGGCTTGAGATTCTAGCGATTCCTCGCCCTGCGCCGAGATCGTGTCGTCGTCGACGAGTTCCGTCGGTTGCGTAGCGGCTCGGTAGACGAGCCTGTGTTCGCCGAGTTGAATGATGTCGCCGTCGGCCAACTGGTGGCGCTTGACTCTCGACTCGCCCAAGAACACGCCATTCGTGCTATTCAGGTCCTCGATCGTCGAATGCTGTAGGTCCGTGACGATCTGTGCATGGTGTCGGCTGACGAACTTGCTCTCGATTCGTAGATCGTTGTCCGGCGTTCGGCCAATGATAAGTCGACCTGGGCGAAGCTCGACATTGGTGACCAACTCCTCGCCTAAATAGAGTTCGATCTTGCCGAGCACGTTGCGCTGCAGTGGGTGCTTACCGGTCGAGTCTTTGGTCGCGCGGACCCGATTCTCGTACTCGCTCCACTGCAGTTCTTCGACAGCAGTTGCGATCGTGCTCTGGTCGACAATCGTCTTCTCATCGGCAAACGCGCATAGCAGGGCCGTGTCGCACAGGATATTGATCAAGCGCGGCACGCCGCCGGAGTAACGGAAAACTTGCCGAAGCGCCTCGGCCGAGAAGATTTCGCGATCGCCCGCGCCCGCAATCTTGAGTCGATGCTCGACATACTCGTGCGTCTCGTTGCGGGACAGGCGGCCGAGGTGAAATCGCAATCGCACGCGCTGAGACAGTTGCTCGAGGCGCCGTGAGTCCAACGTCTGCGCTAGCTCCGGTTGCCCGGCGAGAATGATTCTCAAGACTTTTTCTTTCTTTGTCTCGATTCCCGATAGCAGGCGAACTTCCTCGAGTACCTTTTTCGATAGGTTCTGTGCTTCGTCAACGACCAGCAGGACTTTGCGCCCCTGGCTATATTGCTCGACGAGAAAATCCTTGAACATCGACAACAGCTCGACCTTCTCCTTGTGAAACGGGTCGAGCCCGAACTCGACGAGCGCAGCTTGCAGGAACTCAACAGGCGACAGCTGGGTCTGCGATACTACGCCCAGCGTCACGTCCTCCGGAAGCTCGTCGAGGAAGCATTCGATCAATGTCGTCTTTCCCGAGCCGATCTCGCCGGTCAGGACGACGAAGCCGTCCGCTAGCCAGATCGTCGATTCCATGTACGCCTTCGC
>JAHEEN010000223.1 GCA_024640685.1 Rhodospirillaceae bacterium | reverse complement strand
GCTGTTCACGCCGGACTCGTCGCGGTTTTGGCCGCTCGATAGCTACGCGCCGGGCTCGTCTCCGCAGAGCTTCGACAAACAATACGTGCGCGACTATCTCGAGACGCTCGACTGGGACAAACGCGCTCCGGGACCGAAGCTACCGGACGTCATCATCGAGCGGACAAGCGAAAAATACCGTGAGGCGCTCGTGCGACTGACCGACTGAGACCCGACCCCACGCCGCAGACACACGCCATGGAGCAACTGACCCAACGCTTTCTTGCCTGGCTATGGCCCGAGACGCTTCCCGAATCGCCAGCGCAACGAGTGCCGATTCTCATCGCGAGGTACGTCTTCGCGCTGCTGCGCGAGCTGTGGACTGGGGAACTGGGCCTACGGGCAACGGGACTGGTCTATACGACGATGCTGTCGATGGTGCCGCTGCTCGCATTGAGCTTTTCTGTACTCAAGGGCTTTGGGTTTCACCGCCAACTGGAGCCTTTGCTGCTGAGCTTCTTGCAGCCGCTCGGACCGCGCGCCGAAGAGTTGACGACGAACATCATCGGTTTCGTCGATAACGTCAGCGGCTCGACGCTCGCGAGCGTGAGCTTGGGCCTACTGCTGTTCACCGCGCTGTCGATGGCCCAACGGGTCGAGGACAGCTTCAACTTTGTCTGGCGCGTAGACCGCCCACGGAACTTCACGCGGCGTTTCAGCGAGTATCTGAGCGTGATGCTCGTTGGGCCGTTAATCATGGCGATCGCGATGGGTTTGACGGCTAGCGTCGCCAGCACCGCGGTCGTCGAGCGCCTACAACGCATCGATCCGTTCGGCAGCCTGCTCGTAACGCTTGGTCAATCGATTCCCTATCTGCTGGTGATCGGCGCGTTCAGCTTCTTGTACGCATTCGTGCCAAACACGACGGTGCGCGTTCGCAGCGCATTGTTCGGTGGCCTGTTGGCGGGCATGAGCTGGGCGGCGACCGGTGAGATCTTCGCCGAGTTCGTCGCCGGCGCAAGTCGGACAGAGGCGATCTACTCAGGCTTCGCGATCGTTCTCGTCGCGATGATGTGGCTCTACATTTCGTGGATAATCCTGCTGCTCGGTGCGCAGTTCGTGTTCTATCACCAGAATCCGGAATACCTGGCGCTGAGCCACCGCACGCCCGGCACGTCGAACGAGCTCCGCGAGCGGCTGGCCATGAGTTCAATGCTGCTCGTTGCAAGGGATTTCGATCAACCCGGCCACGGCTGGCGTGAGCAGAGCCTGGCGGCGCGCATCGGCGTTCCGCGCCACCAGCTCGAGCCGATCATCACGATGCTGACCGATGCAGGCTTGCTTGCAGCGACGACCGAGCAACGACTCGTTCCGGCGAAAGCGCTGCAGCGGATCACGCTCGCGGAGATTCTCCACGTCGTACGCGGCACGACGCCCGGACGCCACTGCGCCGTGCCCGTCACATGGAACTCGACGATCGAGTCCGTCAATCAACGCATCAACGATGCCATTCTCGGTGCCGTCGCAGAGCAGACTTTGGCCGATCTCGTTGCCGAGGAAGCGGCGCGCGAGCAGTCACTAAAGTCGACCGCCTAGCGCCTGATCGCACACTGCGCGATCAGGCGCCCGCGATCGTCATTTCGCCGACTAGCAGCGAGCCGCAACGCACGGTTCCGCGACAATCGACGTCGGGCCCGACCGCTTCAATGCGCTGAAAAATCTCCTGCAGGTTACCGGCAATCGTGACCTCATTGACGGGCTCGACAATCTCGCCACCCTCGACGATGAAACCCGCAGCGCCGCGCGAGTAATCGCCCGTCACGGTGTTGACGCCCTGCCCTAGCAACTCGCCGACGAGAAAGCATCGCGGATAAGCCGTCATCAGAGCGTCGAAATCGTCGATCGTCGGCGCGACAATCAGATTGTGCACGCCGCCTGCATTTCCAGTCGTCTCGAGCCCGAGCCTACGAGCCGAATAGCTCGACAGCACGTAACCGTCCAAGACTCCGTCGGAAATGATCTGCCTAGGCTGCGTAGCGACGCCTTCGTTGTCGTACGGAGTGCTCCCGACCGCACCTAGCAGCAACGGCTGCTCGTTGACGTTGACGATGTCGGCGAGCACCTTCTTGCCGCGCGCGCCGAGCAAGAACGTCGCCTCACGATACTGGCTCGTGCCGCGGATCGCAGCGATCAGATGGCCGAACACGCCGCGGGCTAAATGCGGTGGATAGATCACCGGCATGCGGCACGTCGCGATCTGAGTCGCGCCGAGCCGGCGCACTGCACGCTCCGCCGCCGTGCGGCCGACATCGGCCGGACTCTCCAGCGTCTCGCGATCTCGCGCGAACGTAAACCAGTAGTCGCGCTCTAGCGTACCGGCTTGCTCGGCGACGACGCTGCAGCTCAGCGAATGGCCGCTCGTCAGATATGAGCCAGCAAAGCCGTGGCTATTCGCGTATGCCTGCGCGGCGGAACCAGACGACAGCGTCGCTCCCTCCGAGTTCGTGATACGCGAGTCGAAATCGCGCGCATGCGCCTCTGCTTCGAGCGCGACCGCCTCGGCATCGGGAACGTCGATCGCCCATGGGTGGTAGAGATCGAGATCGGGATAATCGAAAGCCATCCGCTCGGCGTCGGCCAAGCCCGAATAGCTGTCCTCGGCAGTGAAGCTCGCAATACTCATTGCCTTGCGCACCGCTTCCTCGACAGACGCCGCGTCGAAGTCGGCCGTGCTCGCGCTGCCCTTTCTGTGCGCGCGGTAGACCGTGACGGCCAGCCCGCGGTCACGTTGCCGCTCGACCGACTCGAGCTCACCGAGACGCACGGTCACGGAAGAGCCTTCCTCGTAGCTCGCACCCGCTTCGGCCTGATCGGCGCCGAGCTTGCGCGCGAGCTCGACCGCTTCGACTGCCAAGCCTTCGAGTGATTGCCGCGTTTCGATACCATCCACCGTTTCGCACTCCATTGGATGAGCAGCGGATTCTACCTGCGTTACAATGCGCAGATGAAACCGCTCGTCGGCATCATTATGGGCTCACAGTCCGACTGGGAGACCATGCAGCACGCCGATCAAACACTGACCGACCTCGGCATCGCCCACGAAACGCGCGTCGTATCCGCTCACCGAACGCCGGATCTGCTGTTCGACTATGCGAGCGTCGCGGCCGATCGCGGCCTCGAGGTACTAATTGCCGGCGCCGGCGGCGCTGCCCATTTACCCGGAATGACCGCGGCCAAAACCCATTTGCCGGTACTCGGCGTTCCTATCAAGTCGAAGGCGCTGAGCGGCATCGACTCGTTACTGTCGATTGCGCAAATGCCCGCGGGCATTCCAGTCGGCACGCTCGCGATCGGCCGTGCTGGCGCCGTCAACGCCGCGCTGTTGGCCGCGGCGATTCTCGCAAACAAGCACGACGAGATCGATAGCGCGCTGCGCGCATTTCGTCAGTCGCAGACGCAGTCCGTGCTCGATCATCCTGACCCGCGCGGCAGCTAGCAGTCTGTTGAAAAAGTCTCAGACGAGTGCAGTTCAAGGCGAAAGCGCTCGAGAACGCGCAGTGTACACGCCAGTACATGAGCATTTTGAGAGCGTTTTTGACGCCAAAATATGCCGGCTGAGAGTTTTTCAACAGACTGCTCGAGCGTCATCAAGCGATCGATGAGGGTCGGAATCATCGGCGCCGGCCAGCTCGGCCGCATGCTCGCTTTGGCCGGATACCCACTCGGCATCCAAACGCGCTTTCTCGACCCCAATGCCAATGGTTCCGGCGGACAAGTCGGGCCAGTCGTCGTCGGCGAAATCGACGATGCAGCGCGCATCGACGCGCTTGCACGACAGGTCGACGTCGTTACTTTCGATATCGAGAACGTGCCCGTCGATACGCTGCGTGCAGGTACCGCCGATTCAATCGTTCGACCACCGCCCGAGGCTCTGTCGATCGCGCAAGACAGGCTCAATGAGAAGCAACTGTTCGGACGACTCAATATTCCAGCGGCGCCTTATATGCCGATAGCCTCTCTAGGGGATCTCGAGCGAGCCCCCGACGCGCTCGGCTGGCCGATCGTCTTAAAGGCGCGGCGACTCGGTTACGACGGCCGCGGCCAGCGCCTCGTGCAATCGGCTGCGGAACTCGAAGTCGCGTGGCGCGAGCTCGGCCGCGTGCCTTCGCTAGCGGAAGGCTGGGTCGATTTCGAGCGCGAGCTGTCGTTGATCGCAGTTCGCGGCAGTGACGGCGCGACGGCCTTCTATCCGTTGGCGGAGAACGTGCACGTCGACGGCATACTGCATACGACGACGGCCCCCTATCAGGACGAACGGACGCAATCCCGCGCCGAGGACTATCTCGCGCTGATGCTGGCCGAGCTCGACTACTGTGGAGTATTGACCGTCGAATTCTTTCTTGCGGATGGCGAGTTAATGGCGAACGAAATCGCGCCGCGCGTACATAACTCCGGTCACTGGACGATCGAAGGCGCACAAACGAGCCAGTTCGAAAACCACATGCGTGCGATCGTCGGACTGCCGCTCGGCGGCACGTCGCCGACCGGTTTCTCGTTCATGTTGAATCTGATCGGCGAATTGCCGGATCGCGAGCGGCTGTTGAAGATTGCCGGCTTGCATCTACACGACTACGGCAAAACGCCGCGGCCAAAGCGCAAGATTGGTCACTGCACGCTTGTGACGGCGACCGAGGAAGAGCGGTCCGTCCGTGCTGATGAGCTAATTGCGGTAGCTGGCATTCCGTGACCGCTGCGCTCGAATCTACCGTCCGTCTGTATTAGGCTTTCGAGCCGTGGATAATCAAACACCTGCCCAGGTTTACTGCGAGCTGTTCGGCTTGTCCGAGCCGCCGTTTCGGCTGAGCCCCGACCCTCAGTTCTTGTTCGCGAGCAAGCAGCATGCGCGCGCGAAGGCGTACATGGAATCGACGATCTGGCTAGCGGACGGCTTCGTCGTCCTGACCGGCGAGATCGGCTCGGGAAAGACGACATTGATCGAATGCTTCCTCGACGAGCTTCCGGAGGACG
>JAHEEN010000222.1 GCA_024640685.1 Rhodospirillaceae bacterium | reverse complement strand
ATCGCATCGCCGAGCTGACCGGTCGCGCGTTCGACATTGCGATCGCCGAGCGCGGCCCGACGCAGGTCAACATTCCGCGCGACTATTTCTACGGCGATATCGACGTCGAGCTGCGCGATCCAATTCGCATCGAGCCGTCGCCGGGCGGCAGTGAGAGCCTCGAGCGCGCGGCGGCACTGCTGGCCGAGGCCGAGTTTCCGGTCATTATCGCCGGCGGCGGCGTTGCGATGGCCAACGGTGTCGACACGGTCAAAGCGCTGGCGGAGTATCTGTCGGCGCCGGTCGTTACGAGTTATTTGCACAATGACTCATTTCCTGCGAGTCACCGGCTTGCGTGCGGGCCGCTGGGTTACCAGGGCTCGAAGGCAGCCATGCGCACGATAGCGAAAGCCGATGTCGTGCTTGCGCTCGGCACGCGGCTCGGGCCGTTCGGCACGCTGCCGCAGTACGGTATCGATTACTGGCCCGAGAACGTCAAGCTCGTTCAAGTCGATAGCGATCAACGCGTGCTCGGTCTCGTCAAGCCGATGACCGTCGGTGTGCGCGGCGATGCCGAAGCCTCGGCGCGGAACATTCTCGAGCGGCTCAAAGCGGGATCGAAGCAGCCGGCATGCATTGCGACGGCCGCGCAACGGCTCGAGCAGCTCGCGGCCGAGAAAGCCGATTGGGAGCAGGAGCTCGATTCGATCAGCGTCGGCTCCGACGGCGAGCTGGCGCCACGGCGTGCGTTGCGCGAGCTCGAGCGGGCGATGCCCGGTGATGCGATCGTCTCGACCGACATCGGCAACATTTGCTCGGTATCGAACAGCTATCTGCGCTTCGAGCAACCCGGCAGCTTCCTTGCGGCGATGAGCTTCGGCAACTGCGGCTATGCGTTCCCGACGGCGATCGGCGCGAAGGTCGCCGCACCCGATCGACCCGCCGTCGCCTACGTCGGCGACGGCGCATGGGGCATGAGCCTGCAGGAGACGCTGACAGCTGTGCGCGAGGACATTCCGGTCACAGCCGTCGTCTTCAACAACGGCCAGTGGGGCGCCGAGAAAAAGAACCAGATCGACTACTACGCGAATCGCTTCGTTGGCTCGAATCTCAAAAACCCGAGCTTTGCGGAGATCGGTAAGGCCATGGGCGCCAACGGCATTCGTGTCACGAGTGCGGACGAGGTCGGTGATGCGCTACGCACGGCGACATCGTCGGACAAGGCGACGATTCTCGAGGTCGTCGTCACTCAGGAGCTCGGCGAGCCGTTCCGCCGCGACGCGTTGAAAAAGCCGGTGCGGCACCTGGCCAAGTACAAGGCCTACTCGGTCGACTGAGCGAGCGCGATGACGGGGTCTGCGACGAGCTCGACGCCGTTCATCGCCGCACTTGCGGCGTCGCTCGAAGGACGCAGCCGGACCGTCGTCTTCCCGGAGGGTGACGACCCACGTATGCTCGCGGCCGCGCGCGCGCTCGTCGATGCGGATCGAGCGCGCGTCGTGCTGCTCGGGTCCGAGCAGCAGATCGGTGCGGCGGCGCAGACCGCCGAGATTTCGCTCGACGGCATGTCTCTCGTTGACGCGGCGAGCCAGCCGGCGCCCGATGCGTACGTCGATGCGTACTGTCGTCAGCGCGATCGAGCAAAGCCCGCGCTCGCACGCCGCATACTGACGAAGCCGCTGTTTTTTGGCGGCGCGATGGTCGCTGCCGGCGATGCCGATGCGATGGTTGCCGGCGTTGCTACGCCAACCGCGCGTGTCATCGAGGCCAGCCTGATGACCGTCGGTCCTGCCGAAGGAATCAGCACTCCGTCGAGCGCATTCCTGATGCTCGTGCCAGACAGGAATCAGCCGTCGCATCGGCCGCTGCTGTTTGCCGATTGCGCACTCAACGTCGCGCCGGATACGTCAGCGCTTGCGGATATCGCGATTGCGTCGGCGCAGACGTTCGAGCGGATTACCGGCGACGCGGCGCGCGTCGCGATGCTGTCGTTCTCGACGCACGGTAGCGGCACGGACGGGTCTGTGGACAAAGTGCGTGATGCGGCGACGCTCGTGCGCGAGCGCTCGCCGAGCCTTGCGATCGACGGTGAGTTGCAGGCCGATGCTGCGATCGTGCCGTGGATCGCGGATTTGAAGCTCGATGGTGGCGGCACGTTGAGCGGTGAGGCGAACGTCTTGATCTTTCCTGATCTAGCCGCTGGCAATATCGCTTACAAGCTCGTGCAGCATCTCGCCGGCGCTATGGCGCTCGGTCCGCTGCTACAGGGACTCGCGAAGCCAGTCAGCGATCTGTCCCGCGGCGCGAGCGTCGATGAGATCGTGACGACGACGATCCTGACGCTTGCTGAAAGTGCCGCAAAACATCCGAATTGAAGCGGCGGGTATGCAAGCTTGAACCGTTCACGAATCGGTGGTCCTCACGGGCGGGCTCGCGGCAGGATCGCGCGTAAGCTAACGCTCTAGCCCACTGGCGGCATTTATCACTCACAGCAGGGAAACAATCGATGGCCATCAAGTACGTTCGCGGTGTGTTCTTCAGAGGTCTGGTCGCGCTCTTACCGATTGCCGTTACGGTTCTAATCGCGGTGTGGCTGATTTCCGGTTTCGAGTCGTTATTCCGTCCATTCGTGCAAAAGCTCGTTTCGGACGCGTATTACATCCCAGGGATGAGTGTCGTCGTCGGGTTTCTGGTTGTTTTCTGCGTCGGGCTCGTTCTCCAGGCGATCCTCGCTCAGAAGGTCTGGCGTCTTGGCGAGCAACTGCTCGCCAGGATGCCGTTGCTGAGCCACGTGTTTCAAGCGCTGAAGCGCATCATTTCGTATATGAGTGGCGCGGAGCTTCCGCAGGGCGGTGCCGTGGTATTGGTCGACTTGGGTTATCAGAACGCACGCGCATTGGGTTTAATCACAGCCGAACAACTAGACTTCTATGCGGGGAGCGAACACGTCGCGGTATTCTTGCCGTGGAGCTATCAACTTGGCGGAAAAACTCTGATCGTGCATCGCGATGCAGTCGAGCCCGTCGACATGACGCCGCAGGAGGCGCTGCGGTTTAGTCTGACAGCTGGTATCAGCAGTGGTGGAGCACCGCGTCGTACCGATGCCGACACCTAAAAATATGGCTTGAGACAAGCTAATTAGCTGATGGTGAGAGACGCGTGATTATCGTTTTTCTTGGTCTCGGGGCGCTCGCGCTGTGGCTCGGCGGAGAGTTATTCCTTCGCGGCAGCGTCGCTGTTGCGAGCCGGCTCGGCGTCTCCGAGCTCGTGATCGGGCTGACACTGGTCGGTTTCGGTACTTCTCTCCCGGAGCTAGTGACGAGCGTGACTGCAGCGACCTCCGGATACCCGGGACTGATGATCGGCAACGTCGTTGGCAGCAATATCGCCAATATCCTGCTGATTGTCGGCGTCGCCGCCGCGATCGCCCCCGTCGTTTGTCGTCCTGAGACGTTCGCCCGCGATGCGATGGCGCTGCTCGCAGCGACCGTGCTCGGCGCGGCGATGATTCTGAGCGGGCACATCGGCCGTCTTGGAGGAGCGCTGTTGACCACATCGCTGGTCGCGTACATCGTGACCGTATTCGCGCTGGAGAAGCGCGACGCCTGGGCGGCGAAGCCCGCACTCGTCGCCGAAGCGAGCATCGCGAAGCCCGCCGTGGAATCACTGCCGATGGCGTCGTTAATGAGCGCAGTGGGTCTTTGCGGCGTCCTCGGCGGCGCCTGGCTGTTCGTGGAGGGAGGCAGTGCGCTTGCAGAAATCTGGGGCGTCTCGCGAACATTTATCGGTCTCGCCGTCGTAGCGGTCGGCACGTCGCTACCGGAGCTGACGATTACGATCGCCGCGTCGCTGAAGCGGAAGTCGGACGTAGTCATTGGCAACGTCATGGGCAGCAACATGTTCAACGTTCTCGGAATTCCGGGGATTACCGCGCTCGTATTGCCTATTGATGTCCCGCCCCAGCTTCGGATCGGCGACGTTCTCGTCATGGTGGTCGCGACGATCGTGCTCGTGGTAATCGCATCGACGCGTTTGCAAATCTCTCGTTTGCAGGGTGGAATTTTTCTGGCCGCGTATTTCGTCTATATCGGGGCGCGCTACGCGGTCGCAGTCGCGGCGTAGCGCTGCGAGCAGCTACCCTTTGTCGAACCTGGTCGTCAATTCCGAGCCGTGTGCGCGCGAATCAGTCCAACGGGATGTAGCCGTAACCCTCGGCCTGGTAATCGGCGAGGTAAACCGGCTGCGACTTCGTCGCATCGACGAACGGATAAAGCACGTCCGCTGTCAGGCCACGGCGCTGCATGCCGACGATGCACATGTTGAATTCGACGCCGTAGTCCTCGACGAGCTCGGTCAGGATCGGTTTGAACTTCGCTTGGATGGCAGGCAGCTCCGGATCGTCCTTGAACGGCGAGTTCGCGATGTCCGCAACGAAGAACTTGTAAGCCTGGCCGGAGATTACGACGGCAGCTTTGAACGCTATGCCGCGCTCGGCGTAGTGCTCGGTGTTGCGTTTGATGTCATCGAAGAGCCCGAAGACGACGTCGTCAGCATCGCCGAGCTTGAGGTCGTAGACGAGCTTGCGCTCTTGACCGGACGCGAGCGCGGCCATAGACATCAATACTATTGCTAGCGTCAAGCGCTTGAGGGTTTGCATTGGAACCTCCCGTGATCGAGCCGTCACTTTCGACTCCCAGAATATACGCCGGAACGCGTCGGTCTGTCGCGACCGGGCAACTCGCGAGCTGCAGCGCCGCGCGCGGTACTGCGGTATCGTTCTTACGCTTGGTGAGGTATGTGTTACTGGGGCGTGACGTTGGGACGAACTGCAGATGCTCTCGCGTGGACAGCGCTAGTTGTCGCAGCGCTGCATTGTGAGGCCCGCGCCCAGGGGCCTTACGCGCTCGTGGCCGGCCGCTGGGAGCCGGTCGTCGTTGTCGTCGACATCGCCGCGGCACTCGAGCCCGACAACGACCGCACGGCGAATGCCGTCGTCGGGCGCGTGCGCGTGACGCCGGATATTGCGGCCGACGGTGAGGGCGGGTCGCTGCAGCCTGCGGCCGG
>JAHEEN010000221.1 GCA_024640685.1 Rhodospirillaceae bacterium | reverse complement strand
ATGCGAAAAACCGAGAGTCAGGTTCAACTTGTTGCCTTGCGCCTGCGCGCGGTAGCCGACGCCAACGAGCTCGAGCTTGCGCTCGAAGCCGGCGCTGACGCCGCGGATCATGTTGCTGAGAAGTGCCCGCGTCGTCCCGGCAATCGCACGAGCGAACCGGCTGCCGGAGCGAGCCCGCACGGCAAGCTCTTCGCCATCGCGAATGACCTCAACCTCCGGGTTGCAGTCGAGCGTCAACGTGCCCTTCGGGCCCTTGACGGTCAACGTCGCTCCCTTCTGGTCAACTTCGACGCCCTTCTCGATTGCGACCGGGCGCTTTGCAACTCTCGACATCGTCTCGTACTCGATTCAGAAACTAAGACACCACACAAAGCACTTCACCGCCATGGCCTTCGGCCCGCGCCTGGCGATCGGTCATCACGCCCTTCGACGTCGAGATGATCGCAACGCCGAGGCCGCCCTGAACTTTTGGCAGTTCCTTTGCAGCCGAGTAATAGCGCAGACCCGGTCGGCTCGCACGCTCGAGGCGCTCGATGACCGGAGCGCCGTCGTGATACTTCAATGTCACCGACATCGTCCGCTTGACACCTTCACCTTCGACGGAGACACCTTCGACATAGCCCTCGGCGGCGAGAACCTGCGCGACGGCGACCTTGAGCTGCGACGATGGCATTGCAACGGAAACCTTGCGCGCCTTCTGACCATTGCGAATGCGCGTCAACATGTCGGAGATCGGATCGGTCATGCTCATGTCTACGCTCCGACTACCAACTCGCCTTCGAAAGGCCCGGTATCTCGCCGCGCATTGTCGCTTCGCGCAGCTTGTTTCGCGCGAGCCCAAAGCGGCGATAATAGCCATGCGGCCGCCCGGAGATCGAGCAGCGATTGCGCAGCCGGCTCGGGCTTGCGTCCCGCGGTAGCGCTTGCAGCCTGAGCTGTGCCTCGTAACGCTCCTCATCAGTGGACTGCCGGCTGCCAATGATCCGCTTGTACTCCGCACGCTTGGCGGCGTAACGCTTCACTGTCGCGGCGCGCTTGACCTCTCGAGCCAGCATCGATTTCTTTGCCATAGTCGTTACCCTGTTAAGCCCGAAGCGGAAAACTGAACGCTTCGAGCAACGCTCTACCCTCGTCGTCGTTACGCGCCGTCGTCGTGATCGCAATATCGAGTCCGCGAATCGCATCGACCTTGTCGTAATCGATCTCGGGAAAAATGATCTGCTCGCGAACGCCGAGACTGTAATTGCCACGGCCGTCGAACGCGCGACGGTTCAAGCCCCGGAAGTCGCGCACACGCGGAATGGCGACGTTGATCAGCCTGTCAAGAAACTCGTACATGCGCTCGCGCCGCAGCGTGACCTTGCAGCCGATCGGAAAACCGGCGCGCAACTTGAACGTCGCAACCGACACACGGGCGTTACAGATGATCGGCTGCTGCCCCGAGATGCGCCGCAAATCGGCGGTCGCATGCTCGAGCACCTTGCGATCGGCCAACGCCTCGCCGACGCCCATGTTCAACGTGATCTTGGTGATCTTCGGCACGGCCATGACGTTCTTGAGCTCGAGCCGCTCCATGAGCTGAGGCACAGCCTCTTTAACGTAGAACTCCTGCAATCTGCTCATATCAGCTATCCAAGACCTCGTCATTCGACTTGAAGAACCGCACCTTGCGGCCGTCCTCCAAGGTGCGAATGCCGACACGGTCGCCACGGTCCGTCGCCGGATTGAAGATCATTACGTTGGAAGCGTCGATCGGCATTTCTTTGTCGATGATGCCTCCCGGAACGCCCGCATTAGGATTCGGGCGCTGATGCTTCTTCGCGATGTTGACGCCCTCGACGATGACTCGTTCATCGGGATAGACACGCAACACCGTGCCGCGGCGGCCCTTGTCCTTTCCAGCAACGATGACGACCTCGTCGCCCTGTTTAATCTTCTTCATGCCGTCGACCTACAGCACTTCCGGCGCCAATGAGATGATCTTCATGAACCGGCTCGTTCGAAGCTCGCGCGTGACCGGGCCAAAAATACGCGTGCCGATGGGCTCGAGCCGCGGGTTCAACAGCACCGCCGCATTACCGTCGAAGCGAATCGCCGATCCGTCCGGGCGGCGAACACCATGGGCCGTACGCACGACGACCGCATCGTAGATCTCGCCCTTCTTGACTCGCCCGCGCGGGATCGCATCTTTGATCGTCACCTTGATGACATCGCCGATTCGAGCGTAACGACGCTTCGAGCCCCCGAGCACCTTGATGCACATCAAGCGTCGAGCGCCGCTGTTGTCGGCGGCTGTCAATACCGTCTGTGCCTGAATCACTGGTCCGTCCTCAATCCTGCCGTTACTAAGCGTCGGCCGACGCAACAATCTCGACGACTCGCCAAGACTTATGCTTCGATAGCGGTCGGCACTCGACTATTGCGACCGTGTCACCCGCCTTGCAGGCGTTGTCCTCGTCGTGCGCCATCACTTTCGTCGTTCTACGCACGATCTTGCCGTACACCGGATGCTTGACTACGCGCTCGATCGCGACCGATACGCTTTTGTCCATCTTGTTGCTGACAACGCGGCCGATCACCGTGCGCGTCGCAGCAGCCGATGCGCTCGCCGCGCCCGTATCCGTCGCCGTCTCGTTATCGCTGCTCATGTCTCCGACCCTGTCGTACTGTCATCGCGGCGCTCGCGCAGCACAGTCTTGATGCGGGCGATGTCCTTGCGCACCTTACCCGGCTGATCCGAACGGGCACCCTGGCCCGTCGCCGCTTGAATCCGCAGATTGAACTGCTCGCGACGCAGCTTCAGCAGCTCTTCCTGTAGCTGCACCGACTCCATCGCGCGTACCTCTTTGATCTGCATTACGCCACCTGCCGCGACACAAACGCCGTCTGAACCGGCAACTTCGCCGCAGCACGCTTGAAGGCCTCGCGCGCCGTCGCCTCGTCGACACCCGACATCTCGTAGAGAACGCTGCCCGGCTGCACGAGTGCGACCCAATACTCGACGTTGCCCTTACCCTTGCCTTGGCGCACCTCGAGCGGCTTCTTCGTAATCGGCTTGTCCGGGAAAAGTCGGATCCAAATCTTCCCGCCGCGCTTGACGTGCCGAGTCATCGCGCGTCGCGCAGACTCGATTTGCCGAGCTGTGATTCGGCCTCGATCGACGGCCTTCAAACCGAACTCGCCGAAGCTGACCTGATTGCCGCGCTGCGCGAGGCCGCGGTTGCGTCCTTTGTGCTGCTTACGAAACTTTGTTCGCTTGGGCTGTAGCATGGCTGCAAACTCCTACTGGCGCGCCGCCGGATCCTGGGACTCGGACCGCGTCTCGGTCGAGTCGAAGACCTCGCCGCGGAACACCCAGACCTTGACGCCGATAACGCCGTACGTGGTCCTCGCCTCGGCGAGGCCGTAGTCGATATCGGCGCGCAGCGTGTGCAGCGGCACGCGCCCTTCCCGATACCACTCCGAGCGCGCGATCTCCGCACCGTTCAGGCGGCCGCTGACCTTGACCTTGATGCCTTCGGCGCCGACACGCATCGTGTTCGTCACGGCTCGCCTCATCGCGCGACGAAACTGCACGCGGCGCTCGAGCTGTTGCGCGATGCCTTCCGCAACGAGCTGAGCGTCGAGCTCGGGCTTGCGAATCTCGGCGATATTCAGGCGCACGTCCGGCAATGCCATGCCGAGCACCTTGGCGACGTCGATTCTCAGTTTCTCGATGTCCTCACCTTTCTTACCGATCACGATGCCAGGCCGCGCCGTATGGATCGTGATGTTGGCGCGCTTCGCGGGCCGGTCGATTTGAATGCGGCTGACCGATGCTTCCTTGAGCTTCTTTCTCAGGAACTCGCGGATCTGATGATCCTGCAGCACGAACTCCGGGTACTGCTTGGCATCGGCGAACCACTTCGACGACCACTCTTTCGTGACGCCCAAGCGAATACCGATTGGATGAACTTTTTGACCCATGCTTCTCTACTCGTCCGCGACTGCAATCGTGATGTGGCTGTTTCTCTTCAGTATGCGCACGCCCCGGCCTTTGGCGCCGGCACGAAACCGCGCAAAGCTCGGCGCATCGGAGACGACGACCTTGGCGACACGCAGCTCGTCGATATCGGCGCCGTCGTTGTGCTCGGCATTGGCGATCGCCGACTCGAGCACCTTACGAATCAAATGCGCGGCCTTCTTCGGGCTGTACTGCAAAGTATCGAGCGCGCTCGCGACCGATTGACCGCGAATCTGATCGGCAACGAGGCGGCATTTCTGCGGTGAAATGCGCGCGTATCTAAGCGTGGCTGCAGTGACCATCTCGCTGACTCCAGTCCGTTACTTCGATGCCGCCTTACGATCCCCGGAATGGCCGCGGAACGTGCGCGTGATCGCAAACTCGCCGAGCTTGTGGCCGACCATGTTCTCCGAGATCAGTACGGGAACATGCTGACGGCCGTTGTGCACGGCGATCGTAAGCCCGACCATGTCGGGAATAATCATCGAGCGGCGCGACCACGTCTTGATCGGCCGGCGATTGTTTTCCTTGACCGCGCGCTCCACCTTCTTCGCAAGGTGCGTGTCGATGAACGGGCCCTTCTTGATGGAACGAGGCATAACGACTTCCTACGACTACTTGCGTTTCCGACGACGCACGATCATGTTGTCGGTGCGCTTGTTGTTGCGCGTCTTGTAACCCTTCGTCGGCACGCCCCAAGGCGTCACCGGGTGGCGCCCGCCGGACGTACGGCCCTCACCGCCGCCGTGCGGATGATCGACCGGGTTCATGGCAACACCGCGGACCGTTGGCCTGACGCCACGCCAGCGCTTCGCGCCGGCCTTGCCGATCTTCGCCAAGTTGTGCTCGTAGTTGCCGACCTCACCGATCGTCGCCCGGCAGTCGACGTGAATCTTGCGCATTTCTCCCGAGCGCAGCCGCAGCGTCGCATACGCGCCCTCGCGCGCAACGATCTGCACGGAGCTGCCGGCGCTACGCGCGATCTGACCGCCCTTGCCCGGCTTCATCTCGACGCAGTGCACGAGCGTGCCGACTGGAATGCTCTTCAGCGGCA
>JAHEEN010000049.1 GCA_024640685.1 Rhodospirillaceae bacterium | reverse complement strand
AAAAGGCTGGGTCTTGCTGGCCCAATCGTATGCGTTCCTCGGCAACACCGAGCGTGTAGATACGGCCATCGCCCACGCCGTGACCCTCGGCATGGACGAGCGTGACTTGCGCAGCCGCGTCGACTCGGCCGCGAGCTCAGGGACTCACCAAGACCGTAGCGTCGGTTCCGGTCAGACATCTGCGTCGTTCAACCTGCCGCCACAAGTGCGCTGAAGTCGCTTCGTGGCAGCCAACGCGAGAACAGTGGCAACGTCGGTGGTCGCCGAGCAGCCGAAATCGAGCGCACGACCAAACCGAGCGCACCGGAACAAGGTCGAGCGTGATGAGCCGAGGCGTAATGCTGTCTTGCCCATACTCGGTTATGTGCTCGCAGCCGTTACGGTTCTGATCGGCTGGGTTGGACGCGCAGAGCGCCACATCATCGCTGACTCCGGTCTCGGTTATTGGCTCGGCATCGCCGGCGCCAGCATGATGGGCCTGTTGTTGCTCTACCCCGTCCGGAAGCACGTTCGCCACTTCCACTGGATCGGCTCGACGCGGCTCTGGTTCCAGACGCACATTTTTCTCGGTGTGCTCGGTCCGATTCTGATTCTCTATCACAGCAATTTTTCGCTCGGATCTTTGAACAGCCGCGTAGCGCTATTCTGTACGCTGCTCGTCGCGATCAGCGGACTCGTCGGGCGCTATCTCTACGCCAAGCTGCACGTCGGCTTGTCTGGCAGCCGCAAGAATCTCGAGCAGCTCATCGAGCGCGCCAAGATCACGTCTGAGCAATCCCAATACGCATCGACCATCGTGCCCGAGCTGCTCGAACGGATGCGTCGCTACGACCGCAAGGCGCTCGAGCCGCCACGCAGCTTCGTCGGTGCGGCGCTTCTGCCACTGATACTCGCAATCCGAACGCGTTGGGCGCGATTCTGGCTAACACGATATGCGCGACGCCGGCTGCGGCTCAAATCTGCGGAGAACCGGGTCATTGCAGACAACCGGCAGCGCCTCGAGCGCGTCCTCGGCACATTTGTCCAGGAACACCTGCGGCGCGTACGACGTGTCGCGACCTTCGAGTTCTACGAGCGCATGTTCTCGTTTTGGCATCTGTTCCATCTACCGTTTTTCTACATTCTCGTGGTCGCGACACTGATCCACATACTCGCTGTGCACATGTACTGATCGGAAATGAACACGTGCAAGGACGCGCTACTGTCATCGGAGGAATCGTTGTGAGCGTTACGCTCTTGCTGACGCTTACGTCGGAACGATCCACCGCGCAGGTGTTCGAGCGCATCCTGATGCCGGGTCCGGTTGCAGCCGATCACGCTGAGTACCAGGACGCGTGCGCATCTTGTCACGAAGCGTTCTCACGTGAAAATCAACGCGGACTGTGTCTCGACTGCCATACCGAGATCAACGACGACTTGCTCACGGGCGAAGGCTTCCACGGTCGCTACGAGCCGCTTGCAACGATTGAGTGCGCGGCCTGCCATACCGAGCACGAGGGCCGCGATGCAGATATCGTCGGGCTCGATCGAGACACGTTCGATCACGACGTTACGGACTTTCCCCTCATGGAAAGTCATACGAGCCTGTCCTGCGAAGAGTGCCACGCTGCCGAACAGCGATTCCGCGATACCGATGGTACCTGCGCGGGATGCCATCGCGAGGACGATCGCCACAACGGCAATCTTGGCGAGTCGTGTAACGACTGCCATAGCGAGACCGTCTGGACCGACGCTGAGTTCGATCACGGCACGACCGAGTTTCAGCTCGTCGGTCATCATGACGGCGCCGACTGCGGCGGCTGTCACCGCAATGAGACTTACGTCGACACGCAAACCGACTGCGCGACCTGTCATCGTATCGACGATGTGCACGTTGGCCGAAATGGTGAGACTTGCGAGGACTGCCACACACCGTCCGGGTGGCTCGAAACGAGCTTCGATCACTTCACCGAGACCGGTTTCGCGCTCGAAGACGGGCATGACGGCCTCGTCTGCACGGCATGCCACGTCGATGTTCGCGGCAGCGACTCGCCCAATCCCGGATGCATCGGCTGTCACCGCGCCGACGACATTCATGCCGGCAACAACGGCACGAGCTGCGATACCTGCCACGCACCACTGACTTGGCCGGATGTGAGCTTCGATCACGGCACCGACACTGACTTTGCTCTCAACGGCGCACATGCCGAGCTCACATGCACGAGCTGCCATCGTGGTCCTGTCGATACCACACTTCCCGACCCGAGCTGCGCTTCGTGTCACTGGAGCATCGACGTCCATCAGACGGCGCTTGGCGATAGTTGTGCTGATTGCCATAGCGAGACCGGTTGGGCCGAATCGGTACGGTTCGACCATGACTTGACCGTGTTCCCATTACTCGGCCTACACGCCGCAGTTGCCTGCGAAAGCTGTCACGCCGATCCGACCTTTCGCGAAAACCAGAACCAGTGCGTTGACTGCCATCGCGAAAATGACGTTCATGAGCTACGTCTCGGCACGGACTGCAACCTCTGCCACAACCCCAACGACTGGCTGATCTGGCAGTTCGATCACAACGAGCAAACCCGCTTTCTGCTCGACGGCGCGCATGAGGGTCTAGACTGCCACGCCTGCCATACGCGACCGACGACAGACTCCGTCGCTGTGTCGATGAGCTGCGGCAGCTGCCACCGCAGCGACGATGTGCACTCGGGCGCATTCGGTGCGGACTGCGAGCTCTGCCATTCGACGAGCGCGTTCGTCGAGCTATAGGGAACGTCGAGCGATGCGACAGTTAATCTGGCTCACACTATTGCTATCGCTTCCGGGCATCGCGGTAGCGCAATCGGGTTTCACGTCCAGCTTCGATCATTTCACAACCGGCTTCGATCTCGATGGCGCACATCTGGCAGCGGACTGCGAATCGTGCCACTTTGGAGGCGTCTTTCAGGGCACGCCGATGACCTGCGTGGGCTGCCATTCGGAAGGCAGCCGCGTGCGCTCGACGGCGAAACCGACTGATCACATCTTCTCAACGGATTTCTGCGAAGACTGTCATCGCACGTCCGCGTGGTTTCCGCTGACCGAGATGAACCACGACTCGATATTCGGTAGCTGCTCCACCTGCCACAACAACATCCAAAGTGTCGGCAAGCCGCCCGATCATCCGCCGACGCAGGCCGAATGCGATAGCTGTCATCTAACCGAAGCCTGGTTCCCGGTCTTCTTCGATCATTTCGGCATCACGGCGAATTGCGTTAGCTGCCACGATAGCGTCGGCGCGACTGGCAAGCACGCTACGCACATCACATCGACGAGCTTCTGCGAGGACTGCCATTCGACGACGACGTTCGCACCTGCAAAGACGGTCGACCACACTCAGGTCTTGGGCACCTGCGCCTCATGCCACAACGGCTTGACGGCCACGGGCAAGCACGCGACGCACATTCCGAGCGGCGATACTTGCGACAACTGCCATACGTCGCTCGCCTGGAGTCCAGGCAACTTCGCGCACGATGACATTACAGGCGAGTGCGTCGACTGCCACGACAACGTCACGGCCCTCGGCAAGCACCCAACGCATGCGTTGACGACCGATTTGTGCGAGGACTGCCACACCGTCGTTGCGTTCGCTCCGGTGTCGAGCGTGGACCATATTCAAGTACTCGGGTCGTGCGTCTCGTGCCACAACAGCATCGTCGCCACGGGCAAGCACGCGACGCACATTCTGAGCGGTGACACTTGCGACAACTGTCACACGACGATTGCGTGGGCGCCGGCGAATTTCGACCACGACAATATCACCGGCAATTGTGCAAGCTGTCATAACAGTGTCGAGGCGATCGGCAAGCCGACGACTCACATCGTCACAACGAGCGTTTGCGAAGACTGTCATTCCGTCGTGACGTTCGCGCCCGCTCAGCAGGTTGATCACACACAAGTACTCGGCGCCTGTAGCTCCTGCCACAACGGCACGACGGCGGTGGGCAAGAACCCCGGGCACATCGATAGCGGCGAGACGTGCGATAACTGTCACACGACGATTGCGTGGGCGCCGGCGAATTTCGATCACGACAACATCACGGCCAACTGCGTGAGCTGCCATAACAATGTCGACTCGATTGGCAAGAATCAGACACATATTCTGACGACCGACACCTGCGAGGACTGTCACTCAGTCGTTACGTTCGCGCCTGCTCAGCAAGTCGATCACAGTCAGGTCATCGGCACCTGCAGCTCCTGTCACAACGGCACAATCGCGATGGGTAAGACGCCCAGACATATCGCGAGCGGCGATACCTGCGGCAACTGTCACACAACGACCGCATGGATCCCAGCGAACTTCGACCACGACAACATTACCGAGAACTGCGTCAGCTGCCACAACAACACTGATGCGCTAGGCAAGCCTACAAATCACGTGCAGACGGCGGACGTCTGCGAGGACTGTCATTCGGTCGTGACGTTCGCGCCGGCGCAGCAAGTCGATCACAGTCAGGTCATCGGCAGCTGCAGCAACTGCCATGACGGTGTTACCGCAACAGGTAAGCATCCGACGCATTTACAGACGGCCGCACAATGCGACGTCTGTCACTCGACCCAGGCATGGATACCGTCGCAGTTCGATCATTTGAACGTCACGGCAGGCACGTGCTCGAGCTGCCACGACGGCACCACTGCGACCGGCAAGGGGACAGGTCACTTCCAGACGCAGCGTGCGTGCGACCATTGCCACAGCCGCGACTTCTGGGCGCCGTTGATCTTCGATCACCAATCCGCGACGTATCCCGGCGATCACCGCGTCAACTTAACGTGCCGGAACTGTCACACGACGAACGCCGAGAACGTGCCCTGGCCGACGCCGGCGTTCGCGCCTGACTGCGCAGCTTGCCATGCCTCGGACTATGAGCCCGGACCGCATCGCAACGCATCTGTATCCGCATTACGTGACTGCGCGGGCAGCTGTCACCAGAGCTCGCCCGAGCATAGCGTCAACAGCCGCGAGTGGTGAGCGGTGCCGAGGCTCCCAAGCTCAAGCTCGATCGCGGTCTGCGCGTTGATTTCAGCAGCTGTCCCGATCTCGGCCTTTGCTCAAGACCGCTACATCGAAGACATCCGGATCTCACGCACGGACACAGTCGCTGAAATCATCGTTGATCTCGCCTGCCCAATGCGCTGGATCTCGGACACGCTCAGCGGTGGTACCGGCCCTATTCTCGAAGTCAGAGTTGCACCGTTTGAGAGCTGTCGACTACTCGGTTCCGGCACCGGGATCGCCAGCGAAGCGTACCGCCCCGTCGGCGGTCAACTCGCCTCATTGACGGAAGTTGAGTACGAGTCGCTCGGACTCGGTGACGACATCCTGTTCTTTCGCTTCGAACGCCCGGTCGGCTACTCGATATCGCAATCGTCCGATCTTCGTCACGTCATCGTCAAGATCGACGAACCTGGCTCCCTGATACGAGACAGTGCACCACGCACGGACGCAACGGTACCTGCAGCAACGGTTGCGGGCCCACCAAACGACAACTCACGCAGCGCCGGCGGCCAGGTCCCACAGAATGTGACGCTCAGAGTGCCGCAACTCACGGCGGACTTCGTCATCAACCTCCAGTCGACGCGCGAGTCGGTCGAGCAAGCAACCATCGAGTCAATCGCAGTCCCCGACGGGCGAACGGTCTATGTCTCCGAGATCACGCAGGGCGGTCAGCTGTGGCACCGCCTGCGCCTCGGCTTCTTCGATTCGGAGGCACAGGCCAACGCCGCACTCCAGCCACTGCGCGCGCTGTTCCCGCGTGCATGGATCGGCCGCGCCCAGGCCAGCGAAATCGACACGGCCTCGAGGACCGACTTCGCAACCGGCGGCACAGTCATCGAACGCATCATGACCGCGGCGATCGCCGCGACTGCTACGCCGCGCGGCACGGAGTCGGCGGGACTGACGGCCGAGCAAATCACACAGCTGACGAATGCCGCAGAGACTGCGATGCTCGATCGCCGCTACGAGGATGCTGCCGGGCTCTATGCGCAGCTACTCGCCGAGCCAGGGCCCCATCAGCAGCGAGCGCGAGAGAACCTCGGGGTCGCGCGCGAGCGTCTCGGCCAGATCGATCGCGCAACGGCCGAGTTTCGCGCCTACCTCACCGAGTACCCGAACGACGCCGAGTCCGCTCGCGTCATGCAACGCCTCGAAAGCTTGACGACGGCGCGCATGCCGCCGCAGCCCACGCTGCGCCGTGCAATGACGCTCGAGGAGTCAGCTTGGGATTTCGTCTCCGGCGTCTCGCAGTACTATCGCCGCGACGTCGACACGTTCGATGCCGACCGTGAGGACTTCGTCGGCCTTTCGGCCTTGATGACGGACGTCGATTTTTCCTCGCGCCGCAATGGCTCGCGCTTCGATTTGCTCTCACGTATCAGCGCAAGCCACTTTCATGACTTGATCGGCGAAGACAACCGGGGTCCGGGCGACCAGACACGGGTCACCTACGCCTACTTCGACATGCTCGATACGGAGCGTGACTGGAGCCTACGCCTCGGTCGTCAGTCACTGCACAACTGGGGCGTTCTCGGCCGATTCGATGGCATTCACGCCTCCTACGGCATCAGGACCGACCAGCGCGTACATTTCGTCTCCGGCTATCCGGTCGACACGACACGCGACGGCGTCGAAACCAATCGCCAGTTCTATGGGCTCGCCTGGGATTTCGATGAGCTCATCGGCGAAGCCGACGTCAGCGTTTTCCTCAATGATCAACGAATTGAAGGGATCGATGCCCGACGCGCGGTCGGCGCCGAGATCCATTACGCGAACGAACGTGGCAATGTAACCGCAATGGTCGACTACGACGTCGACTACGCAGAGATAAACTCGATACTCACGCTCGGCGCATGGCGACTCTCGGACCGAACGACTTTGAGTGGACTCGTCGATGTCCGCAAGAGCCCGATCCTAACGACACGCAATGCGTTGATCGGACAGCCTGTGACGACAATCGACGAGCTACTGATTGTCTGGACCGAGGACGAAATTCGCCAGCTCGCGGTCGACCGGACTGCGCAGTCGACGACATTGACGATCGGCGCGTCGCAATCAATCGGGGAGCGGTTTCAGATCAACGTCGACCTGACGAGCACCGACATCGACGGAACCGTCGCCTCGGGCGGCGTCAATGCAATTCCGGGTACGGGCGCTCAGACCTATTTAACGACCACGCTCGTCGGTACGAGCCTGTTCGGCCGCAACGATGTCAGCATGTTCAACGTCCGAGTAGGCGGAGGCGACGACTTCGAGACGCGCTATTTAACGTGGGATGCTCGCTTTCCGATCGGCCGGCGCCTGCGATTGAATCCGAGACTGCGGATTGCCGTGCGCGACGGTCTGCTCGATGGAACGATGCGCGAGACCGTCAATCTGGGCCTTAGAGTCTTGTACAACACTCGCCGGCACTTCAGATTCGAGTTCGAGGTCGGCGCCGACCAAGCGAGACGGTCGAACGCAACGACTGAGACTACGACGTCCGGCTACTACGTTAACCTCGGCTACCGTGCGAACTATTAGTTCATTCGCCTCGATGCGTCGGATCGCGACGGCTGCCTATCTATTTGTCGGCAGTTGTCTACTCGGCCTGCTCGGCTGCCAATCGCTACGCAGCGCGGACGCACCGCTCTCGCGCCTCGACGCGTCTACAGGCACAACGGTCGTCATCGCTCGCGAACCCATGGTATTTGCGCGTTTGGACGCGCAGTTCTCGAGAAGTGCCCGCGACTATGTTTATCTCGGCCCGGCTCAGACGAACCGCCAAGGGGTTCGCGAGTATTTTCTCTGGATCGGTGTCGCTTCAACGCTAGACCGCGGATACTTCGCGCCCGAGAACGAGTTGCCGATCGAAATCGAGATCATGATTCAGGGCGAGCCTATGGCGTTCGAGCTCGACGATTGGCCGCCGCCTTACCTATCGCCGGAGTCCGCAAATCTCTATTCAACGCCAGTCGAATTGCAGGGCCGGCTCGCATCGCGTATTACCTACGATCAATTACGCCTGATCAACGAAGCGCGCCCCGATAGAATTTTCGTGCGTGGCGCCGACGCTCGTATGCGGGCCTTCTCGGTCTGGACCACTTCGTCCGACTGGGCCGATTTTCTCAACTAGCGGCATGACCTGCGACTGAGCCAAAAAAATGGGAGCTTAAAGCTCCCATTTCTTGTGCTGACGCCAACGCATCAAGAGATAAGGCCTACAGATAAGCGATCAGACGCCCAGTCACGACCGCGAGCACCCACAGCACGATCGAGGCGATCGCGAGGTTGCGGCCCTGGCTAGAAACACCGCTCGATTCCCACGTCGCCAGCTCGCGGCCCATCGATTTCTGCGTCATGACCAACAAGACGATGCCGACGATGATCGCCGTGATCTTGACTAAGAACGGCGGGCTCGTGACATAGAACGACGCCTGCGTCATGAACAGCGAGAAGCCTGAAAAGATGTTCAAGCCAATGCCAATCCATGCAAAGCCCAACAGCGTTCGCGTTGCGCTCATAGGAATCGTCTTGTAGAGGCCTAAAATGCGAAGATTCATCGCAAAGATCATGCCGACCGCTATCGCTAGCCCCATCGCATGCATCGATAGCACGAGCGGCCAACCGGTCAGACCCGTCAAAATCCACTGCGCGTACGCCGTGTTCTCCATCCAAGTAAGCATAGCTGCTCCCTAATTCTTCTTTTGTATCGTCGTCAAAATTCGCGGTAACCGACCAACGGCAGCAGCATCAGCCGTTGCTCTGGTCGTTCTGCTCCGCGCTCTGATCGACGAGATAAGAAACGACAGCGACTGCGGCAATCACGCAAATGATGAAAATGACTGCCGGTATGAGTACTGGTCCCATTGGTTAACCCCCTCCCCCGTAGTACGGCAGCAATCGGCCGAAGATGATGACAGCGGCCCACGAGCCGAGCACGGCGACAGCCATAAGCTTCGAGACGATCGATGCATCCTCGCCAGCTTTGAGCTTCCAGGGGCCGTCGAAGCTCGTGAAATAGAGCATCGCGAATCCGCCGATCACGAGAAACAGGATCTTCGGTGGAAAGCCGTCCATCGCAACGTAGCGGCCTGAGTCGCCGATAAAGAAGAACATGCCGGTAACGACGTTGATGATGATGCCAAGTGCACCGAGCGGCAAGAGTCTGTGAACGGCTGAGTAAGACAACGAATCCTTGGCAACGCCGAGAATGCGCAGCGAGATCAGCATGACGGTCGCAAAGATCAGCGCCAGACCGAGAAAATGCGCGGCCTCCATCGCCGGCCACGCCCAGTTGTTACCGGTAATGATGTTCTCGGTGAACGTAATGATGCCAGGCTCTCCGGGGGCCGAAACCGCCTCCATGCCCGAGCGGATCTCGGGGTGGCTGATACGACCGCCGAAGCTGCCCGCGTTGACCATCGTCACGACGGTCGCAATTGCGAACGCCAAGATGGTCATCTGGTTCCATTTCGGCACCATGCCCCAGCGTCGGAACTGCCACAGTGCGAAGTAGGAAAAAATGCCGGTCACGCCGCTTGCGCCGAGCGCCCACAGGGCTGCGTTCTGATGACTAAATATCAATCCGGTCATCACGTCTACGTCGTCACGACCCTGCAGGGCCCAACGCGACGCAGCGCCGCTGATGAATGTCGGGATCGCAAGCCACGCCAACGCCATGAACGCGAAGATTGCGTAGTTCTGCAATCGCGTATTCTTGTGATAGAAGGACACGAGATACATGCCTAGCGCAACTACCGACCCCAACGACGGTATGTGATTCAGCAAGACATGCAGATGCGGTCCGGAGCTAGGAATTAGATCCATAGTTGACCCCACATTTATGATTCGTTTTAGTTAACTGGGCCGGGCGACTGTACAGCACGTTCTTCAGATGTGCAATTAGCGCAAACCGAAATGGCCGCCCCGCGCCACGTGCCCTGAGCGACCGGCAACGGTCGCTAGACTCAGTCAAAAAACCTTTGGAAAACAGGTAACAATAGGCCAGTGCAACGTCTGTTGACATGCGCGAGGGCACGCGCCACAGTTATGCATCCGCTCGCGTAGCGGACGTCTAACTGCGAACCACCCAGAAGGGGGAAAACAACATGCAACGTACCGTGTTTCTAGCCGCGGTCGCGATTCTTTCCATACCGACGCTAGCGTCCGCGCAAGTCGCGACGACCAGCGCGCAGCCGTTCAAGCTTGCGACGATCGAGGTCGACGGCGACGCCCGCATCGGCATCGTGCTCGGTGACGAGCTGATCGTCGAGCTCAACGCGGCCAACGCGGCGCTCGAGAGGGATCCGACCTATCCGCCCGTCAATATGCCGGCCAATATGCGAGAGCTGATCGGTCAGTATGAGTACGGCCTGAAGTATCGTTTGTACGAGATCGTCAACGATATCGTCGCGAACAATCGCATGGCATCACGTAATCGCCCGAGCTATGCCCACGAAGTCGACGACGTGCGCCTGCTCGCACCGCTGATGCCCGGCAAGATGCTGAACGCGGCGGTGAATTTTTACAGCCACGTCAACGAGCGCGGCACGCCCGAAGAGCAGCGTGCAGCCGCTGAAGAGCGCCGTGCGACACGCGGTATCCCGTATCTGTTCATCAAACCGACCGAAGGCGCCGTGATCGGCCCGGGTGACGATGTCGTCATTCCTTGGGGACGCCACCGCCTCGACTGGGAAGTCGAGCTCGCGACGGTCATCGGCCGCACGGCCAAGTACGTCTCGGCGGAAGACGCCGCAGATTACATCTTCGGCTACATGGTCAGCGTGGACATCTCCGACCGCGGCGGCCGCCCGCCAAATTCGCGTCCGGGCTCCGACTGGCTCGTCGGTAAAGGGCACGACACTTTCGCCCCGCTCGGCCCGTGGATCGTGCCGAAAGAGTTCTACGGCGATCCGATGGAGCGCCTCGACCAGGTGCTCGAGCTCGACGGTCAAGTCATGCAGCGCGCAGGCCCTGGCGACATGATCCACTCCATCTACGAGCTCATCGAGTACGGCTCATCGATCATCACGATGTACCCGGGCGACGTGCTCAACAACGGCACGTCGGGCGGCACGGGCGCCGGCCGCGCCTATCGCGGCGCGCAGCGCTGGATGCAGGCTGGTGAGTCGGTCACTGTCTCTATCGATGGCATCGGCTCGTTCGACTTCAACGTCGTGGCCGAGGAAGAGCCTGCTGAGCGCACGGGTTCCTACCTCCCGCCGGTTCGCAGCTACAGCGACGACGACTGAAGAAGAATCGGGCTAGGTTCTAGCCTGACTGAAGAACAAACGGCCGCGGAGCGATCCGCGGCCGTTTTTTTGAAGGCTCGTTTGGTGAATTAGGCCGACGGCAGCGCGTCGACGACCTCGACCATGCGCCGGCGGGTCGCCTCGTCAGGTAGTGCCCCGAATGCCGCGCCGAGGTTGTCGATCATGTTGACAGCGCGACTCGTCGCGGGCGTCACGCAAGTGACTGCCGGATGTGCAGCGATGTACTTGATGAAGAATTGCGCCCACGTCGCTGCGCCGAACTCCCGAGCCCATTCGGGCACGTCGCGACCGCGAACGCGGCGCCACAGACGCGTGTTGCCGAAGGGTTCGTAGATGAGCACGCCGATGCCACGATCCTGTGCGAGCGGCAAAACGGTACCAGCGGCTTCGCGGCCATCGATCGCATAGTCTATGCCAATGAAGTCGATCGGCGCCGTGCGCATGATCGCAGCGATGTCATCGTAACGACCGCTGTTCGTCGTCGTGACACCGATGTACCGGATCCGCCCCTCGTCCTTGAGCGCCTGCAGGATAGGCAGCTGCGTGTCGAAGTCGGGGATGTTGTGGACCTGGATCAGATCGATAGTCGTAGCCCCATAGTTCTCGAACGACGACTCAATCTGTGCACGCGCCGCCTCGGCCGAGCCACCCTGCCGCCTGACGTTGACCTTCGTCGCCCAGAACAGCCGGTCATGCAAGCCGTCGTCCCGCGCGATACGGCCGGCGACCTGCTCCGAGGCACCGTAGACAGGCGCCGTATCGAAGACTTTGCCGCCATTCTCGACGAGCGCCGTTAAGACGTCCCGAATCGCCGCGTGATCGTCTGTGTCGGCAACTTCACTGAACGTCGCCGAGCTGCCGAGCCCTACGATCGGCAACTCTTCGCCCGTTGACGGGATCTGGCGGCGAATCGGGGTCGCTGCAACTTGAGCGGACAGCCCGCTCGCCTGCAGCGCCAGCGCAATGCCGGCAGCCGTAGTGCGACCCAACAATTCTCGTCGACTCAACATCATGTTTTCCTCGCGTCTTTGCCCGATTCAGTGTAATCGTACACCCCGATTAATCCGCCTCCGCGCTCTCCTTGCGGCGAATGATCAGCAGCTCGGAGCGCATCGGATTCGCCGTGACGACCTCGATCTCGAAATCCCGCCAGGCGACGCGGTCGCCGGAGCGCGGCACGCGCGCTAGGGTATCTGCAACGAAACCGCCGACGCTCGCAACCTCGAAGTCGGGCTCCCACTCGACACCGAGGAGCGCGCAAACGCGACGCAGATCGACGCTCGCGAGCACGCGTACCGAGCCGTCCGGCTCGCGCCAAACGTCTTGCGTCGGCCGATCGCTCTCGTCGGTGATGTCGCCGACGATTTCCTCGAGTAGGTCCTCGAGCGTCACGATGCCCTCGACTCCTCCATACTCGTCGACAACGAGCGCCATGTGGTTGGCCGCATCGCGCATCGTTCTCAGCAACGCATTTGCGGACGTCGTTGCCGGGACGACGAGCGGCTCGCGTGCAACGCTCGCCCAGTCGATCGGCTGCTCCGGCGGTGCAGCGAGCACGCGGAACAAGAGCTGCCGGGCGAGCACAATACCCGTCGCATCGTCGAGCTCTTTCGTCGGCGAGAATGGGAAACGGCTATATCCGGATTGCTCGATAGTCGCGAGCGTCTCGTCCCGACTCGCTTGGGCCGACAGAAAAACGACCTGCGGCCGCGGCAGCATGACGTCGGCTGCGCGCAGCTGACTTAAGCGCGTTGCACCGACGATGATACCGGCCGTGCGTGCGCCGACGATCCCCTCGGCTCGGCCGAGCGCGGCCAATAGCCGGATCTCTTCGATCGACGTGACTGGCAGCTCGCGTCCGCCGCGAATACGCGACGAGATGCGCTCGGAAAGCCGGACCAGCGGTCCGAGCATGATGGTCAGTGCTTTGATGCCGTGGGCAACGGCTGGCGCGAGTGTTTCAGCGTGCGTGACACCTAGGGTTTTCGGGATGATCTCCGTGAACAGCAGCACGGCGATCGTGAAGACGATCGAGAACAACCACAACGTATCGCCATTGAATGCATCTTCGTAACTGGCTCCGGCAACGGCAGCACCGATCGTATGCGCAATTGTGTTGATAATCAGGATTGCGGCAATCGGCACGTCGATGCGCCGCTTGAAGTCACGCAACAACATGCCGGATCGCTTACCTTCGCGGACCAGAGCCTCAACCTGCGCGTGACCGATCGACAGCAAGACGGATTCGAATATCGAGCAGAAAAAAGAGACGACCAACGCGGTCGTTACGGCCGCAACGAAAACGAGCACGGTGTTACCTCTCTATGAAGGAATCTGGCCCAATAAAAGGCGCTTAGCCCTGGCCCAGGAATCGGCGCGCAATCTCCGGATCGCATCGATTGGGCAGCGGGGACAGATCGGGCCGGTAGTCCCACGTACCTTCGCCACGGATTGGCTCGCTCAGATACTCCGGATCCTCGAGCACGAACTCGTAGTGCAGCTCGCGGCCGTCGGCGGCGAGCTCGAAGCGCTCGATGACCGACTTCTGCGCGCCCGACGGAATCTCGAACGCGTTGCCGGCGCCATGCTCGGAAAACCGCCGCGTCTCGACAACTAATGCGCCGTCTTCCCACCGGCCGACCGAGTACCCCTGATTGGCGCGCTCGACAGTCTCGAACGGCTGCGCATTCCCGACATGGATGACGCGTTGCGTGTCCATCCACTCGATATTGAACGTCACGGCTGCCGGCTCGATCGCGACCGTATAGACGTTCGAATAGAGCATCAGTAATGGTGCGGCTACGGAGATGCAGTCGATGTGGGGGTTCTGCGAGCCGTCGTACGCCGCCTGCGCGGCCCTGCCCTTTGCAGTCAGCGGCCAGCTCGCAAGGTTCGTGCCGACCTGCGCGAGGCCATAGCGCCCGAGCCAGACACCTGCGAGCGTATCGGTCCGAACGACGGTCTCGGGTGGGGGCACGACGCTGCCGCCACCGCGCACGGCGAGCTTACTGCCGTCGGCAAACGTGACGATCTGTGCCCGCGCCGTTCTGTCCGTGCCGTCGCGCGGCGGATTGATATCGACCTCTATGCGCTCGCCGACGGTCACGGAGTCCGGGCTCCAGCCCCGGCGAACCAGATTCGGTGTCGACGATGCCTCGAGCTCCCAGGTCGTTACGACGCCATCGGCACCCGGCACGTCGATGTAGATATAGACGTGCGGATTCTTGAAATCGTATTGCGTCACTGTGCCTTCGAGCGTAATGACGCGGTCGAGATCGAACCGCGCCGGGCTGTGATGGGCAGCGGTCGAGAGACTCGTGCCGGCAAACCAGCAAGCCAAAAGTAAGCGGAATATCGATCGCATTTAAAGCCTCTACGGGCGGCCCATCGAACTGTTGAGCCTAGCAGCGCGGCGCTTGTCAATCCATGCGCAACGGGCGCAGAATGCGGCGATGATGCATCGATCTATAGCTGCAGTCGCGGCGCTGCTAATCGTCGTTCCACTGACGGCTCAAGCCCAGCTCGAGGGCGTCATCGACGTTCACGTCCACAGCGCGCCCGACAGTCGCGCTCGCGGGCTCGACGCGCTCGAGGTCGCGCGGATGGCACAGCGCTACGGCATGCGCGCGGTCGTCATGAAGAACCACTACACGCATACGGCCTCGCTGGCCTACGTCGTCTCGCAAGTCGTTCCCGAGGTCCAGTTTTTCGGGGGCATCGCACTCAATAGCTCGCTCGGCGGCGTCAATCCAGCTGCAGTCGAGCACATGGCGCTGACGACAGGTGGCCTCGGCAAGATCGTCTGGCTGCCGACGTTCGACTCCGAGCACGGTCATTTGACGAATCGGCCAAATCCGCAGCACGTGCCGATCCGGCGTAACGGCGAGTTCTTGCCAGAGGTACTACGCGTGTTCGAGCTCGTCGCCGAGCACGATCTGTCGCTTGCGACCGGCCATTCGAGCCCGGACGAGACGCTGGCGATGATTCCGATCGCCAAGGCTGCCGGTGTCGAGCGCATCATCGTGACACATCCGGAATCGGCGCTCGTCAAGATGCCAATTGACATGCAGCGCGAGGCTGCTGCACTCGGTGCATGGCTCGAATATCCGATCGGTATCGCACTGCACCCGAATGCGATGACGTTCGAGGAGTTCACTGCGAAGATCCGCGACGTCGGACCCGAGCACGTGATCCTCAGTACTGACCTCGGCCAGGTCATGCGACCGACGCCGGCAGACGGCTTTCTCGGCTATCTCAACCAGATGCGCGATGCGGGCTTCACGCAAGCCGAGCTCGACGTCATGACGAAGACGAACCCGGCGCGGTTTATCGGGCTCGAGTAGATCGGCAGCCTACCGTCCAACGCCGGGTCATACCGGCTAGCGCGGCTCAGACGGCAAATACCGTCGTGTGGATTCCAGGTCGCAGTTGAACGGCGTCATCTGCAGCTGCGGCGAATAACGCAGATCCCGCGTGTGAGTGAACGTTCCGACGATATAGTCGGGATCCTCTAGCGTAAACTCGAGTCTCAGGTGAGTTCCACCGTCGAGCAGCTGATACCGCTCGACGACGTGTTTCCGCGCGCCGGACGGCACGCCGTTCTGGTACGGTGAGCGGTCGTCAGCAAAGTTGGCTGTGTCAACGACCAGCACATCACCCTCCCAGCGGCCGATCGAATGCCCTTCGTGGTTACGTTCTTCCGCTGGCGGATGCCCGCGTCCGTCCAAATAGACTGTACGCTCCTGGTCGAAGAACTGCCCACGAATCATGATGATCTGCTGGTCGTCGACAAACTCAATTTGCATCGGAAAGAGATCTGTGTAAATCAAGCTGCCGGGCGTCGGCTTACCGATACACGATAGCTCCGGATTCTCGAGCGAGTTTTGATCGAAGTCCGCCGCAGCTGTACGTCCGGCTTCCGTCACCGTCAAATCGCGGGACATCAGCTCACTGAGGCCGCCTGGGTAGTCCGGTGCCAGGCGCTCCCGATCGGCAATCCAAATGCCTGCTAGCGTCGACGTGCGAGCTTCAGCGACCGGCAGCTGCCGAGGCTCGTAGGAAATGAACTCGCCATCCTTGACGAGTGACGCGATCAATCCGTAAGGCCTGCCATCACGTGCCGCATGAACGCCGACGGAGACGCGATCGCCGATCGCAAGCGTGTCTGGCGTCCAGCCGCGCCTGCGAAGGCTCGGCACCGAGCCCATCTGCACTTCCCACGCTTCCGTTTCCCCGGATTCGCCTGTGATCTCGACGACGAAGTAGCTATGCGGATTTCTCAGCGAGTATTCCGTGACTGTGCCTTCGAGCATCGTTACGGACTCGGTATCCAGCGCCGCGTCGCTGTGATGCCCGAGAGCAGGCATTGAAAGACCGACGATCAGCGCGCCGCTAGCGACTCCAGTTCTCATGGCTACCTCTGTGCTTCTTCATAGAGCGGTGCGGACGAGCCCCGCGGCATCATCCGCCTCCGATTCTTAGTTGCGGATGGTGGATATATTCGTAGTTGAACGTGTTGCCGTCCTGATCGAATAGCGCCAGCGACTGCTGGAACATGATCGGCGGCGGCGAACCTGCCGGCACCGTCGCTTCGGCAATGTATAGAAACGTGTCGTGAAGATAAATCCCCGCATACGTACGCGAGCGATCGGCACTCGTGATCTGTAGCTGATGCCCTGCGACACGCTGGATGTAGTGGAAGGCATCGTAGGTCACGTCGCCGCCCCGCTTACGGATATTCCACGCCGCATACGCAATCGATCCGAGCACGTCGACAGCCCAGTACAGCGAGCCGTCATCAGCGTTCGTCTTGTTCGTGCGCTCGGCGTGAATTCGCTGGGCATCGGAAAAATCGACAACGGTCACCGAGTAACGCGCGCCGTCGTACTCGGATGAGTAAATACGTGCAGGAAACGTCGCGCCGTACTCCGATTCGTACGCGATCTCGCGAACCATCGGCCCGCCGGGAGGAAACGAGATCGCAAAGCGGTCTCGATCGCTCGTGTACTCGACCCACCGTTGCGCGAATGCAGAGCTACCGAGAGATAGAAGAACGACGACAGTCAGCGTCTTTGAACGAAGCATGCTCGAGCCCCCTCACGCGTATCGGTTCGGTACTTCGACCGCACCAACGTCGGCTCAGTCAGCCTACCACACTGAAAGAACGCTACGGATCGGAGCTCAGGCAGGCGGCACGTTGCCCTGCAGGGGAAGGATGCTCAGCCAGGCAGTTGATCAGATGAGAATAAGACTCAGTCTAATGTTTCAGCGGAAACATTTATAGGGACTTCAGCAGGCGCTACCGCCCGATGTCGCTGACAGGGTGGAGTGATGGACTGTTGTCTCGCGGCTGAAGCGATCTACTGTACCGGATTTCACGTATCCTCGAGAAATCTAACCTCTGCCTTATGCAGGGCGAGCCGTGCTAACGATAGGCGTTGCACGCATGAGCGCATCTTGTCCGCATCGCGCGCCTTGGTCGCTTTCAAAAGGTCACCTTCAAGCTCTACGACAATCAATCTCTTGTAATAGAGTAGTGACTCTTTTAGATGCGCAAGGACAATTTGTCCTGTTAACACGGGATGGTTGTTCGTCACATTGGCGTCTGAGAAGCGAGTCCCGTGCTCGAGTTCGATCTGCAGACCTTCTCGAAAGTCCGCCAGCCCGACATCGCGAGCTTCGCCACCGACTTCCTTCAAGATCGCTCGCGCTTCGTCATCGGAAACTGTCAGATCAGCGACATTGCTCCAGTCTCGTATACCGAGACTCTTGCAGGCACTGGAAACATCTTCCTTTGTCACCAGACTTGAGTGCTTCAAGGGACCAACTCCTTTAACTTAGCGGCAGGAATTAAACGATTGACCAAGTTTGGGTTGGCCGCGAGCTGCGGCAGCTTTCGGCCGAGGCTGTGTGAAAACGTTCTGGTGAGTATACTGCGTACACCAACGTGGCGCGGTGAAGCAGATGAAGCGATTCATTGAAGGCCAGAACCGATCTCAGACCACGCTCCTCCCCGAAAGCCTCGATGACTATATTGCAGAAGACGACACGATTCG
>JAHEEN010000220.1 GCA_024640685.1 Rhodospirillaceae bacterium | reverse complement strand
GATTCATCGTCTGCTGATCAAGCCGCCCACGGTAGAAATCACTCGGCTGCTGGTCGAGTCAGCGGTCAATCGGCACATCGAGCTCAAACAGCGACAGGCCGCCCAAGTACGGCCCTTGCCGGCAAAGAGCCGCCGGACCGGCGGGCGGAGCCGCCGGTCCAGCAGGCGGATTCGGCTACTGGCGGGCGGGCTCGTGCTCGGCGTCATTGCCGCTATCGCAGCGTTTTACTACGTAAGCCAGCGAGACGAGCCCGTTCAGACGGTCGTCAGGCGTCCCGGGGTCGATTCGAGGGCAGACACCTTCCCGCCGGTCGAGGCGTCACGCCCGCCGGATTCGGCTCCCGTGGCGAGCTCCGTGGCTGTCGACGAGCCAGCGGCTGCGGTCGTCGTCGATCCGGCGCCGGCGCTCGAGGCTCCGATCGATGCGGACGACTCTATCGGCGGAGACACCGAGCTGACACAGGACCTACAAGTCGGGCAGCCCGTTGGCAGTCCTGCGCTAGACGAACGAGTCGTGGACACCGAGCTCACAGCCGATCCCGTGGTAGCGCCCGGTCCAGCCGTCGCCGATCTTGAGACGCAATACGCGGCGGTGGAGGCCGCGCTGCTTGCTGATGACCTCGACACCGCGGAAGCACTACTCGCGGAGCTGTCGACCCTCGATCCGAGCGCCACACGCGCCTCGTTCCTGTCGTCCCAGCTCGATCGCGCGCGAGCGGTGGAGGTCGTCGCTGTCGAAGAGACAGCGGCATTGGCTGGCGAGGAGGCAGCCATGCCGAGTGAGCTTTCGAGCTTGATTGGGCTGGCACGCGCGCGATTGTCGCAGGGGCTAGTCCTTGAACCGGATGGCAACAGCGCGCTCGACTACCACAACCGCGCTAGGGCGCTCGACGTCCCCGACCCGGATCTCGACGAGTTATCAATTGAGATCGGCAGCGCCGTTCTTTCAGTCGCCGAGGCGGAGCTCGCCGCGGACAACGTTGCGGCAGCCGAAGCACTGCTGATCCGCGCTCAAAGTCTCGGTGTGAGCAGCCCCGATGTCTCTGCGCTCGAGCTCGATCTCGCGCTGGCGCGCGAAGCGCGGGCACGCGAGATTGAGGCTGCGCTATCGGTGAGCGTGGTCGACCGCTTGGAGCGTGGCGAGGTTTTCGAGCCGCCGGGGGCAAGCGCAGTGGACGCTTTGCTTGAGCTCGAGCAGCTGAATCCGAGTTTCCCGGCGCTGCCGAATGCATTTGCCGAGGTTCGACAGGCCCTCGAGACACTTGCTGAAGAGGCAGTCAGTAGCGCCAACTGGCCCGAAGCGGCAGCGACTATTGACGCGCTCGCGCAAGTCGGCGCTTCGCCCGCAGCAGTTGAGGCGCTGCGCGAGGAGTTAGCTTTCGGCGAGCGCCAGATGGCATTTCTAGCCGAGCCAGCGCCGGCGAGCGAGCTAGCGGTAGTCGAGTTAGCGGCGCCAAGCTATCCAAACACTGCCATCGCCCGTGAAATCGAGGGCTGGGTTGATCTGGAGCTAATCATCGATTCTGAGGGTTTACCGCGCGAAATTGTCGTCATGGGTGCGGAGCCTGCGGGACTATTCGAAGCTTCTGCGCTGGAAGCGGCTGAAGCGTACGAGTTTGTCCCGTTTGAGCTCGATGGCCGAGTATACGAACGGCGCGTCCGCGTCAGAATCCGCTTCTCGCTGGAATAGCTCGCAATTCGCCCAACTTACGCCCTAAAATGCTGCGACGCAGCAGTTTAGGGCGTTCCTCGCGCCAAGCATTTTACTTATCGGCTCCAGGGTCAAATGGCGGGAACTTAATGTGGTCCCTGAGCCACTGCGAAACACTGTGGGCTTGGCTCGGAGGGCTGGGGCAGGTATCCTCCACGGCACTAGAACTAGCGGACCGCCCGCCCGTTTTTTCGGTTGTGGGGGCGCGTCATCAGGCTCTGAGCGCTTGATGGGAGCCATGGGTAGTCCCGTTTGTCGGCGGAGGTTTCCTTGGGTGCTGGGCGCTTGTTGGCGTTGCCCCCCTCTCACTTGGGTTCGTTGGTTTCTAGCTCGCGACTGTGTGATCTAGGCGCTTCGCTTCCGGGAACGCTTGTGGCAGCATGCCACTAGGCATCGATCGATTTTTCGTTGGACAGTGGGAGATCTGACGGGTCGATGCGCACCCTGATTGGGACGAGTTTCACCGTGTTGGTGCGGTGTGTTTCGCCCATTCGGGGCGCTGGTCATCGGAGATCTCGGCTGTACTATCCATGGTCGCGGCTAGCCGTAAATTGCTAATCGTCGAAGACGATCCTGGCACTCAAAGCCAGTTGCAAAGCTGTTTCGATGACTACGACGTGATCGCGGCCGACGATCGCGTCGCCGCAATCAACGAGCTAAGGCGGCACGAACCGCCAGTCGTTCTGCACGGTCTCGATGCACCGCGGCGTGATAGTGCCGTGGACGAGCGCTTGGACACGCTGCGGGAAATAGTGTCTCTGTCACCGCATACCAAAGTTGTCGTCGTTACAGGGCATGACGACCGCAACAATGCTGTCCGCGCAATGGGTTGCGGTGCGCACGACTTTTACCACAAGCCGGTGGATGTCGACGTGCTGCGCTTCATTGTCGCCCGCGCATTTCGAATTCATGAGCTAGAAGCCGAGAACCGGCAATTGATGGGTTTCCGTGAGAACTCACCTCTCGATGGCATCATCGCGTCGAGCGAGCCGATGATAAGAGTCTGCCGAATGGTCGAGAAGGTCGCGCCAACGACAGCGACGACGCTGCTTATGGGTGAAAGCGGCACTGGCAAAGAGGTTTTGGCACGTGCCATTCACGGCCTTAGTCCCAGGATTAACCAGCCCTTTGTCGCGATCAACTGCGCTGCGATCCCGGAGGCATTGCTAGAGTCGGAGCTATTCGGATTCGAGAAAGGGGCGTTTACCGGCGCCGTCAAGCAGACGCAGGGGAAACTCGAGGTTGCTGACGGTGGAACGCTCTTTCTCGATGAGATCGGCGATATGCCGCTGGCGTTGCAGGCCAAGCTGCTGCGGTTTCTCCAAGAGAGGACATTCGAGCGAATAGGTGGTCGGAACGAGATTGCCGTCGATGTTCGCGTCGTTTGCGCGACGAATCAGAACCTAAACGAGGCGATTCAGGTCAGTCGGTTCCGGGAGGATCTCTACTATCGGATAAGCGAGATCACCGTTGATATTCCGCCTGTCCGTGAACGAGACGGCTGCAGAGTCCTGCTGGCACAGTATTTGTTGAATCGGTATACCGCCCAGCACGCCGGATCCGCCCGAAGCTTCTCGAGCGAGGCGCAGGACGCAATCGATGCCTACGCCTGGCCAGGCAACGTGCGAGAAATGGAGAACAAGATCAAGGGCGCAGTTATTCTGGCAGACGGAAAGTTTATCACCGCTGAAGATTTAGGCTTGCCAGCCGCACAGTCGGTACCGTCGCTAAATCTAAGGAAAGTTCGGCAAAAGGCTGAAATGCGAGCCATTAGTGAGGCGATGGCGCGTTCATGCGGAAACATCTCCAGAGCAGCCAAGCTGCTAGGGATAACGCGACCAACTCTTTACCACTTCATTCAGAAGTACGACATGCCCACGTAGCTTCCGCGGCGCCCCGGCTATTTGAAGTACTCGGGATTCAAGTTATGCCGTCCGAGCAGCTTATAGAAGTCGGTCCGATTGCGCTTCGCTAATCTCGCCGCTTGACTGACATTCCCGCCCGTTATCTGTAGCAGCTGCGATAAGTAGTTCCGCGTGAACTCGTCACGCGCGTCGGAGAATGACGGCAGTGCGCTCGCCGCTTCCTCACCGATGCTCGTGCGGACCTGATCGGCCGAGACGATGCGAGTCGGGCTCAGCGCGACATTTTGTCGCACGATGTTGTACACCTGCCGGACGTTGCCTGGCCACTCATTGGCGACGAGACATTCGATGGCCTCGGGCGAGTAGACCTTACGCTCGTGGCCTGTTTCCTCGGCGATCTGCACGAGAAAATGTTCGACGAGCAGCGGTATGTCTTCCCTGCGCTTGCGTAGCGGCGGCAGATTGATGTTGACCACGTTGAGCCTGTAGAACAAGTCTTCGCGAAATGCGCCCGACATCATCAGCTCGCCGAGATTTTGGTGTGTCGCCGAGATCACGCGCGTATTGACCGGGACCGGTTCCGTTGCGCCGACAGGGCGCACTTGATTCTCCTGCAGCACCCGCAGCAGCTTGATTTGGAGCCGCATCGGCATATCGCCGATCTCGTCGAGCAGCAGGGTGCCGCCGTCGGCGGCACGGAACAGCCCTTCGTGATTGCGGTGCGCGCCCGTGAACGCATCTTTCTCATGGCCGAACAGCTCCGATTCGAGCAGGTTTTCGGGCATTGCGCTGCAGTTGATCGCGACGAAGGCCTTATCCCGTCGCAGGCTCGCCATGTGAATTGCCTTTGCGAGCAGCTCCTTACCGGTTCCCGACTCACCCGTCAGTAGCACGCGCGTGTCGGTCTCGGCGACCATGCGCGCCTGCTGCAGGCATGCCTCCATCAGCGGGCTGCGCGTAACGATATCGGTATTCCAGTCCTCGACGGTCTCTGTGAGCCCCGAGATCTTCATCGCTCGCTGCACGTAGTCGAGCAGCTGATCCTTGTCGATCGGCTTGGTCAGGAACCCGAAAGCACCGCTCTGCGTCGCCTCGACGGCATCCGGAATCGTGCCATGGGCCGTCAGCAACAATACGCAGAGGCCTGGGCGCTCTCGCTGAATCTCTTTGAGCAGCCCGATGCCGTCCATGTTCTCCATGCGCAGATCGGTGATCACGAGGTCGGGGCGGAAGCGCGGCAGTGCTGCGAGCGCCTCGGCCGCGCTCTCGACGGCTACGACGTCGTAACCCTCGGCATTGAGCCGAATGCTCAGCAGGCGCAGCAGACCCGGATCGTCGTCGACGACGAGGATCCGGCCACTGCCGTGATCGGCTTGGCTCGAGACCGGTTTACGGGATACCTGTGCCACCATCGCGCTCCCTGATTGCTCTTTCGATGCTCGTTATGGCTTCTAGCTTCTGCTGCGCCTCGGCGAGCTGATCGCGGAGGCGTTGGTTGTCTTCCTGAGCTGCGCGCAGCCG
>JAHEEN010000219.1 GCA_024640685.1 Rhodospirillaceae bacterium | reverse complement strand
GTCGGACGCTCGTCATCTACGACGACGATGCTGTCGACCTCGAACTCCTTAAACAGAGTCACGGCATCGTTCAGCAATGCGTCTTGACCGATCGTTACCGGAGACTGCGTGTACGCGATGTTCTCGAACGTGCTGTCGAGAATTCCCGTGCCGTCCTCCTGCAACCGTCGACGCAAATCGCCGTCGGTAAAGATTCCCGCGAGCCGGCCGTCCGCGTCGACGAGCGTCACGACGCCGAGCCTGGACTCGGTCATTCTGACCATCGCAACAGTTAGCGTTTCGGTCAGCTGGCACGTCGGATTCTGCGGCCTGATCAGCCCCCGAACGTGCGTCGTCATCAGCGCCGTATGCTCACGGAACTGTGCGGTTCCGAGCGCCGTCAACGAGTTGTCACAGAGATGCGCGATGACGTTGTACGGCGCGGTACAGACGTGCACGCCTGAAAGCATTGCTTGGCGCACGTGCTCGGGATGGCGCACCGACGAGAACATGACTTTGCTCTTGTAGTTGTATTTGTCGATCAGCTCGACGCATTGCTCGAACAGCTTGATTGCATCGTGTCCCTGGTCCTGTAGGCGCCCGGCCAACGGGCACACGAACGCAGCGCCGGCAGCAACGGCCATGTAAGCCTGATTCAGCGTGTAGATCAGATGCACGTTGACGCGCCGACCCTGCGCCGTCAGTCGCTGGCACGCTGTAACGCCGGCATTCGAGATCGGCACCTTGAACACAGGCTCGCTCTCGAGCGGCAGCGCCATAATGCGATCCGCTTCGGCAAGTATCGTCTCGACGGTATCGCCAAGCGCCTCGACCTGGAGCTCGGGCACCATGCCGGATAGCTTGACGATCGCACCGTCTATATCGGTGATTCCATGGCGATGCATGAACGTCGGGGTCGTCGTCAGCCCTTTGAGAAACCCGAACTCGAAAGCACGCTCTATCTCTTTGAAATCGACGGAATCGAGATATAAATCCATGGGAATCCTCTAGGTATACGCCCGATCTCGAACGAGATTGTGGATCTCGATCAGCGGCTTGACGAATTCGGCTAAATCTCCGAGCGCGTACTGGCTCGCGGCATCGCATAGCGCTTCGGGGGGATTCGGATGCGATTCGATGAACAGCCCGTCGATGCCTGCTGCAACGCCAGCTCTAGCAAGAACCGAAAGAAACTCTCTATTGCCGCCGCGCGGATCCTTGCTCGGAATACCGTACTTACGGATCGTATGCGTAATATCGAAAATGACCGGATAACCAATCTGATTGAGCAAATAAAAGCTTCGCGGATCGACGACGAGGTCATTGTAGCCGAACGTATAGCCGCGCTCCGTCATCAGTATCTTGTCGTTTCCCGAGACTTCGATTTTCTTGACGGGCTTGGCCATGTTGTCAGGCGCAATAAATTGGCCATGCTTCAAATTCACGACCGCGCCGGTCTTCGCCGCTGAGACGACGAGCTCGCTCTGCATGCAGAGGTAAGCCGGGATCTGCAGGACGTCGACGACCTCGGCCGCCGGCGCTGCCTGATCCGGATAGTGAATATCGGTCAGCAACGGCAAACCGAACTCGCGCTTGATCTTTTCCAGGATTCGCAGGCCTTTCTCGAGACCGGGCCCTTGGTAGTAGTCAAGCGAGCTGCGATTGTCCTTGGAGAACGAAGACTTGAATATCAATGGCACGCCGAGATCGCCCGCAATGTGCTTCAAGCGCTCTGCGGTCGCCATCATCAAAGATTCCTCCTCGATGACGCACGGTCCGCATATCAAGAACAGCTGATCGGAGCCACAATCGATGCCGGCAACGTCAACGTGTTTTTTCATTTCTCACCCTTGGAGATTGGCTTGGAAGCGCGGCTCGTGCTTCGAATCATCGTTGCGGCTCAGTGCGATACGCGTGCAAATCGGACTCCGATTCCTTGCGGAAGGCCCGGATTGCTCGTTGACGGCGGCATTGTGGAGTTTCTGTCACGATCTCGCAAGCGTCACGAAGACGGGACGTCGAGCAGCGGCAGCAACAGTTCAAAGTTGTTTCGTGTCGCACCACGTCGCGCGTCGATGACCCGCTTCGCGAGCTGGCCGCTGCGACGGCGTAGCGAGTCGTCACCAATCAAGTCGCTCAGTATGGCCAGCAGAGATGCCTGATCCGTGACCTCGAATCCTCCGCCCTCGCTTTTCAGGGCGAGCGCCGTGTCGGCGAAGCTGACGTTGTGCGGCCCGAACACAACGGGTATTCCAAACACTGCAGGCTCCATGAGGTTGTGGCCACCCTTGTTGCCACCTCGATAGAACAAACTGCCGCCGACGAACGCAATGTCGGCGAGGCCGTATAGCGTCCTGAGATCGCCGACCGTATCGACGACGAGGACTTCGTCCGCAGCCGGTGCGCGGTCACGCGAAGCATCGAGCATCGATTTTCTGATTGCGCGCAAACCGGCCGCCTGCAAGTACGCCTCTGCACGGCCGCTATCGGCCGGATATCTGGGCACGACGATCAGTCGAGCATCTGGATGTGCTCGGACGAGATCGGTGAATACGGCAATCAGCGCCGCGTCTTCCTGGTCGTGCAAGCTACCGCCAATGACGATCGTGTCATCGTCGGTGAATCCGTACCGATTTCGCAGCGCCGATGACGAACTACTGTCGCTGGGCTCGACGGCAGCGTCGTACTTCATGTTGCCGGTCGCATGAATGCGATCCGCAGGCACGCGCAGCGATCGAAAGCGCCGTGCATGGTCCTCGGATTGCACGGCAAGCAGTCTCAATCGACGCAAATGTGCCGCGAGCAGCGGCAGAAGCGCGTAACGCTTATGGGACTGCAACGACATCTTGCCGTTGACGACGACAACTGGAATTTCGCGGCTATGCGCGTGTTGCAAAAAGTTCGGCCAGAACTCCGACTCGACGATGACGATGAGCCGCGGCTGCAGGTGATTGAAGATGCGCCTGACGACGAAGCTGAAGTCGAACGGAAAAACGACGACCTTGTGTTTTGGAAACGCTCGTCGCGCCGCGGCCAGACCCGTCGATGAGTATGCGGAGACGACGATCCGACAGTCGACGCAGCTCTGCTCGATCATCGCGACCAACGGCACCAACAGCGCGATCTCGCCGGCCGACGACCCGTGCAGCCAGATCGAGCCCGAGATGCGCTCGCCCAGGCGCAAGCCGAATCGTGACATCAGCTCCCGTGCATCGCCGCGGGCGAGCAAACGGTAAATGAGCCAGGGACTAGTAACGATCGCGGCGACGAGGTAGCTGATATCGAGCAGCAGGCTCACGACGTCGGAGTATCCCGGTAGCGCGACAAGAGGCCGCTATTGTAGACGGTTTGCGGCGACGCACCGCAATCGATTCAGCTCAGCCGGCCGCGGATTTCTCTTGACGAATACGTTCGGCAGACAAATTGCGCATCATGGACCTATCGGAGTAGCTCAAGATCCATTCAACGACCAAGTCACTGCGCATCGGACGCGCAAAGAAAAAGCCCTGCGCAAAATCACAACCCAGCTCGGAAACGACGTCGTAGTTCTCGCGGCTGTCGACGCCCTCGGCAACGACCTGCATGTCAAGCGCGTGCGAAAGCTCGATGACGGCTCTGACGATCTGCTGATCAGCGTGATCCGAGGCAATGGAGTCGATGAACCGCTTGTCGATCTTGATCTCGTTCGCTGGAATCTGCTTCAAGTAGCTCAGCGACGAATGGCCTTTGCCGAAATCGTCAATTGCAAGACCGACGCCGGCTTTGCGGATCCGATTCAGGCCCGCGAGCGCCATGCTGTCGATGCCCAGAAGGCTGTCCTCAGTCAGCTCGACATTCAGGCTGATGTTGTGATCCTTCAATGCGCTTTTTAGAGAAACCAGCCGTGTATAGAACTCGGTCAGGTTGATGAGCTGCGGCGCTACGTTGACGGACATATCGATCGGCCTGGAGAAGTACTTCCAGGTTTCGGCCGCCTCGATGATGCGATCGAACACGAGCCACGTCATCGGCACGATTTGACCGGAGTTCTCGGCAATAGGCACGAATTCGTCGGCCGGAACGAATCCGCCATCCGAGCTGCGCCAGCGCACGAGCGCCTCGAGACCGCCAACGCGCCGCTCGGCAATGCTGATCTTCGGCTGATAGTAGACCTCGAGCTCGCCGCGGCGAATCGCCGCCGTCAGATCGCTTTCCATCTTCCATAGATTTGCGAGCTGACGCGTCGCGTCGGTCGTGTAGATATTGTATGAGATCTCCTTTTCTCTCGCGGCCTGCAGCGCGAGCTCGGCGCGACGAAACAACGTCGGCGCGTCGACGGCATGCGTTGGATGCACCGAAATCCCGACTGTCACGTCGACGAAGAAACTGTCCTCGCCGACATGGATCTGCGGCTGGCTCTCGTCGGTGATGCAGGCCGCCTGGTCCATGACCTCGGACATCGACGCCGGAGACGTCAAGACGACGAAACGGCGGCCCGACAGTCGGATGATCGGCGTGGCCGGCGGAAACAATTCGCGCAACTTCTCGACGTAGTCTGCGCAAAACTCCGAGGCCTGCTCCTCGCCGAACGTCGTGCTGATCCGGTTGAAGCTATCGAGACAGCCGAGCAGCAGCCCCGTCAAGCAGTTCGACTTCCTTTGGCCGATGAACTGCTGAATGAACCGAATGCTCGGGCTCGATGCGGAGCCAGTTCCCGGAGGAGGGGTGTCTGTCATCCCTGTGATTGCCGCGCTAGCTGGTATCACGGGGTATTACAGCAAATTACGGGCCCAGCCACTGTGAGCGCTATCACGGCTCAGTGAACCGCCGGGTCTACGAAAATGGCTGTATTGCTGGATTAGGGCGGCGTGACGCGGGCGCTGCCCTCCGGACCGAACAGCAAGCGGACCTGATCACCGGGCGCGAACATGACATCGCTGGCCTGAACTATGGCGACCGTACCGCCGCTGGCCAACTGCACGGTGAACTCGAGACCGGCTTCCGACGTCAGTTCTCGCTCGATGGCCTCGCCGACGATCGCGCCGGTAACACCTCCGACGGCGCGAGCGACACTGCGGGTCCGGCGGCCGTCCGCGGTGCTGCCGATCGCCTCGCCGACGATTGCGCCTCCCCAGCGGCCGATGACTGTTGAGTAGCCCTCGATCTCGACCTCGC
>JAHEEN010000048.1:11003-18573 GCA_024640685.1 Rhodospirillaceae bacterium | reverse complement strand
CGGCTTGGCCGGCGCCTACGAGAACATCGGCGGGCGCGTGATTCTCGAGTTCGAGGCCAACGACCGACTCACGCTGACAGGCAAGGTCGAGTACTCGAAGATCACGCGCGACTCGGGCGCGCCCGTGCTATGCCGCACAGGCGCACCGTTGATCTGGGAGCGCGGCGAGGAGGGCACCGCGGCTCGACCGGGATGGCAAGGCGAAGTCGGTTATGCGATCTGGGACGGTCCGCCCAACGGTGTAGGCTGGGCGGACGGCGGCTTTCCTAACGGCTTCAACTTGCCGTCGAACTGCGCCGACGACATCGGCGATCAGGGAGCACGCGATGGTGGGCCAGCATTTGCGCCACCGGATAACGTCCGCGACGAAGATCATAACTATGGGCTGCTCGACATACGCGACGCGGCGCAGGAGTGGTTCTCGAGAACGACGAAAGGCGGCAGCATCGACAATCTCGCCGAGACGCTCGAGTCGCCGAACGCCTACTTCGAGCTCGACTACCAGATGGATAACGAAGTCCAGGTCACATGGCTCACCGGCTATAGCGGCATGGACCGCGTCAATGTCACGGGCGATGGGGCGCCGTTCGTTATTTCACCGCGCGAGCGCTCCGAGGAATTCACGCAGTACAGCTCGGAGCTGCGTTTCACGTCGGGGCCTGGTCGCATCGAATGGATGACGGGCTTGTTTTGGCAGGACACGGACCTGGACATTTTGGCGAACAACCCGAGAGCGAACGTCGTTCGCGGGATGCGCTTCAATACGGTCAGAGAAACGCAGGAATGGAAGTCGATCTTCGGCACCGTGACGTTCAACTTCGCAGACGACAAGGCCTCGATCGATCTCGGCGGGCGCTGGACGGATCTCAAGAAGTACGGCTGGATCTCGCAGGTCTCCGGTGAATGGATTTACGACGTCAATCCCTGCGATCCGCGGGGTGACGATATCGTCGACGGTGTCCCGGGTACCGGTGACAACAATCCCGCGAGCTGCGCGCTGCATCCCGACGCCGTTCAAGCCACGGCCGCCGACGCGCTGTTCCTGCTGCCGGGGACAGATGCCGACAACCTCTGGTACATGCCCTACCGAGAAGATCGCTATGCGCCGTCGTCGTGGATCGGCGGCCGCGCCCAGGCTGTGGGTATGACGATTCCCGTCGATCACGAAGGCATGCTTGGACGCCACGACGGGCCCTTCGGTCCCGAAAACGGCGGCAATTTCAACCAGCAGGAATTCATGCCTCAGGTCACGTTCCGCTACCGTCCGAACGACGATCATTCCCTATTCGCGCGGTACGCCGAGTCGTTCAAGGCTGGCGGATTCGACACCGGTGTGCAGTCATTGCCGGCCGACGTTGAAGAGCTGCGGTTCGGGCCCGAGTCCGGTTGGACGATCGAGTTCGGCTCCAAGGGTAACCTCTGGGATGGGCGCGCGCGCTACGACGTTACCGTATTCCAGACGACGTTCGAGGACTTTCAGGTCCAGGCACCGACCGGGCAGCTGGAGAACCCATTCATCGCGATCAACGCTGGTGAGCAGACGGTCACGGGAATCGAAGCGGGCCTCACCGCCGCCGTGTCCAATAATTTGACCCTGAGTACGGCCATCGCGCTCATGGACGGCGAGTTCTCGTTCTTCCCGGGTGCGGGCTGCAATCGACCGGAGTTCAGAGACCGCGATACCGGCCCGTGCGTATCCGAGAACGACCCTGAGGGTATCGCCAATCCGGACCTCGTCGGTACGATCGACCGCTCGGGTACGCCTTCACCAAAGACGCCGGACTATAAGGTCGTATTTGGCCTCGACTGGGAGACGCCGGTCTTCAACAGCTACGTCCTGACGCTGAACGCAAGAGGCTATATTTCGGACGGCTTCATCACCGACACGAGTGGCTTCGACCCGGTCCTCAGCATGGATGAGCACGAGGATCTGAATTTGACGGTTGGCATTGGCCCGGCGAACGGCCCGTGGGTTCTTTCAATCTACGGACGCAATCTGCTGGAGCCGCAGATTACTTATTTCCCGCAATACGAGGTGCCGGAGTTCGACGACGGCCTGATCACCCAGTACGTCTCGCGGAATAGCTTCGCGACCTATGGCCTGAAGTTCCAGTACAACTTCGGACTGTAGTCGGAGCAGAGTAAAACTTGAGCAGCGTCCAGCTGCGGCGGCGAGGCGATGCCTCGCCGCCGCATTCGCCTAGAAAAACAGTCGACGCTTCGGGAGATTCTCGACGGCGTAATGGTTCGGCGATACCGAATGGATCTGACTGACACTGATTGAGGAGCGCGCGACGTGTTGAAGTTCTTCGAGGAGAACGCCGATACCGGCCACTTGATCCTTCGGGTTGGGCTCGGCTTTGCGTCGCTGTTCCTGCGCGGTATCTGGCAGTTGGCTGGCGGGCCCGAGCGCTGGGAGCAGATGGGCGGTGCTATGGCCTATCTGGGCATCACTTTCTGGCCAGTGTTCTGGGGGCTCGTAGGCTCGCTGGCCGAAGCCGTCGGTGGCCTGTGTCTGCTGATCGGTCTATTCGTCCGCCCGGCCGCTGCATTTCTAATCCTGACGATGTTCGTGATCTGCGTTTATCACCTGAACAACAGCGGCACTCTGCTGATGGCGCGGGCGCACGCGGTGGAACTCGCGATCGGTTATGCGGCTCTATTATTCATGGGTGCCGGCAAGTACAGCCTCGATCGCAAGCTCGGGCTCGGCACCTAGCTTGATTTCGGTAAATACAGGCTTGCTGCGCTACCCTCTGAGCTATCATTGGGAACGCGAGACTGGCCTCTGGTTAGATGGCCACACGCCTTGTACGGGGTGGGCGCGACGATTGAATGGAGAGTGACATGAAACGCATATGGCTCGTAGCGGGCGCGTTGGCCCTCGCAGTATTCGCAGCCGTGAGTGCACCAGTGCTTGCGCATCACAGCAATGCGCCGTATGGCGACGATATCGTGGAATTCGAGGCGACGATCACGCGGTTCGCGTGGGCGAATCCGCACGCGCTGATCTTTTTCGATACGACGGACGCGGACGGCAACGTCGTAAATTGGGTTGCCGAGACTGCAGCACCGCAGCAGCTGCGCTTAATCGGCTGGGCGAAGGCTTCGCTGATGCCGGGCGATGAGGTCACGATCCGCGTGTATCCGGCACGCAACGGCGAGCCGGTCAGCCGCCTAAACAGGGTGAGGTTGGCAGACGGCACCGAATTGCACGACTCACAACTCGGCGGTGACGAGGGTGGCAAGACCCGGTACGATCCTCATGGCTTCAGGAACTAATCTGACATGAAGACGCTACTCAGACTATTGTCAGTTGCCCTGTTGGTCAGTCTGACTACTCTCGCGGCCCGCGCTCAAGACCTTCATGCGGCCGAGGACGTCGATCCCAGCGACTACATTCGCGAAGGCATACTGAGGATGCCAAACCCGCCCGGGCCAGCGCCGGTGCGGGATTTCTCCGGCGTTTGGGTTGGACCGAACAACCGAGAGCTGGGTCCGGTGCCACCGATGACTGCCGCGGGCCAGGTCGTGTTCGAGGGTCGGCATTCGTATGGCGCCGTCAGCCGGAACGCGGATCTCGGCGTCTCGAATGACCCTTTTATCGTCTGCGATCCGCTCGGGTTTCCGCGCAATCTGCTCGCGCATGCGGTCAGCAGCCGCGGGCGCTTCATTTTCGCCGATGCGCCCGACCGGATCTTGATCGCCTATGAGCAGCAGCGAATTTGGCGCGAAATCTGGCTCGATGGACGTGGGCTGCCGGAAGCGGTCGATGTCCGAGGTGCGCCCGAGTCGCGGTATTACGGCTACTCGGTCGGTCGTTGGGAAGGCGACCATACACTCGTCATCGAGACGACCGGTCTCGACGAGCGGCCGTGGCTCGATGAGGTCGGTCATCCGCGCAGCTCCGAGGCGCGCATCGTCGAACGCTACACGCGTACGGACGAGCACAATATTGAGCTGACGGTCACGATCGACGACCCGAAGTTTTATATGGAGCCGTGGACGTGGATGCGGGCGAATTTTTACTGGGTGCTCGGCCAGGAATTTGCCGAGACGATCTGCATTCCGTCAGAGGGAATCCAGTACCGCGACGCGCTCGCGCAGCCGTCGGGGATCAGAACCGAATTCGAATAGTCCGCTCGGCTGGAGGATTGAGCGCCGGCACCGGCGACTGCAAGCTCTGGCAGTAGAGTGCAACGAAGCGATCTAGGAGCCAAACAATGCGAAATATGTGCTCGGGCATCATCGTTAGCGCAGCGAGCATGCTGTTGCTACCAGCGCTGGTAATTGCGCAAGACGATGCGCCGCGCTCGCCGTGGAAATACTATCCGGAGGAAGTCAGGGCCAACGAGGGTCCAGGTGGACCCGCGCCCGTGCACGACATCACCGGCACGTGGGTCGGTGAGTCCTCGGGCGGTGGCGTCAAGCGACTGATCCGTCCGGAGACGCCTCCGCCGCTGACCGAGCTCGGGCAGCGGCTGTTCGATAGTCACATTGTCGAGGGCGGCGACGTTTCGGTGTCGGAGACCAACGATCCACACTATCGATACTGCGACCCTTTCGGTTTTCCGCGCAACATGAACGACCAGATTCGTTCGATGACGATTGCGACAATGCCCGACCGAACGTTCGTCATGCTCAAGTTCATGAACATCTGGCGCGAGATCTGGACAGATGGGCGCGAGCTGCCGACGACGTTTCGCGGCAGGGGCCCGGACGTCCATGATCCAACGTACAACGGCTACTCGGTCGGCTATTGGGAGGACGACTATACGTTCGTCGTCAAGACGACCGGCTTGGATCCCGGTACCTGGGCAACTGAATGGGGCCATCCGCATAGCATCGATGCAGTCGTCACCGAGCGCTTTCACCGCTCGAGCCAGAACGACTTGACGGTGACGACAACGATGGTCGACCCGCGGCTCTACACGCGCGAGGTTCAGATGGGTGAAGTGTATTTCCGCTGGTCGCCGCGGCAGACGTTCTTCGATTTCACGTGCGTGCCCTCGACGGTGCAGCGCTACCTGGAAGAGATGGCGGATCCTGCTGGCGGTGGCGATCCCGTACCTTAATCAGAGCCAGAATACGATGGATATGATTTCTGGAGGTGAACGATGAAAATGAACATCAGGAAAAAGGCCGCCGCACTGATCGCCGGCGTTACCGCGCTCGCCGCTCCGACCCTCGCGCACCACAGTGGCGCGGCGTTCGACATGAGCGCGCCAGTCGTGCTCGAGAACGCCGTGGTTACGGAGTTTCTGTGGGTCAATCCGCACCCCCTGATCAAGGCGGACATTACGGACGAGCAAGGCAATACCCAAAGCTGGACGATGGAGATGGGCAGCACGGTGTCCTCGCAGCTCGTCGGCTGGACTCGAACGGCGCTGCTGCCCGGTGACGTCGTGACGCTATATGTTTGGCCCGCCAAATCGGGTGCACCGGTTGGCCGTTTCAACAAAGTGGAGTTCGATGACGGCACTGTATTGCGCGACTCGCAGCGCGGCGCTGACGATGGCGGGCGCTCTGACGGGGGGCTGCGCCAGTAACGCGCCGGCGAGAATCCGTTAGCTAAGACGGGGCAGGGTATCAGCTGCCCCGAATCTCTACTCTGCTAGTGCGCCTCGCCGCCTCCAGGCGGCGCGGGTGGGGCGATGTTGACGAACGGCGTCGTGACCGACGGATTCGCCCAAGCTAACCGGCCGCGCACGTCGTCGCCGCCGCTACCGGCTTGAGACAGGGTCAGCGTGTACGTCTGATGATCTTGGGCGCCGATGCGCTCCACTTCCCAAACCGCAACGTTGGTATTCGCTTCTTCGTCGCGGCGCACACCTTGATAGCCGGCACCGGTTGCCGACACGACGCTCGCGCCATTGGGTATAGCCAGCGACAGCGTCACGTCCTCGGCGGCGATACCGATGCCTTCGACACCCGAGTTGTCGACGTCCAGCGTGTAGACCACGCCGTCGGATGACGGTGAACCGGCGCTGAGCCGCCCACGCACACGGGGGCGAAAGCCCAAGTCGACGATATAGGTCCAGATACTCTGCAACACGGAATCGGGGACGCGTGACGGCGAGAAACTGCCCATCGCCAAACGCTCGAACGGCGGATCGCCGACGCGAGCACGAGTTGCCGGATAGGCGGCCGTGTGCGCGTAGACGATCGATCGGAACCACGCGAAGTCTGCGTTGACTGCACCCATCATTGCGCGACCGTTGTTGAACAACGGATGGTGGCACTGCGTGCATCCGGTCGTCGTTGCGGCCGTGAGGCCCGGTGAGGCGCCGACCGGTACCTGGCGTCGCCAGGGCCCGGGTTCATCGACACCCGGTAACGTGCCAAGGTAGGCCATCACGTCTGTCAATTCGTCATCGCTGATCTGCGATTCCGCATACGCGGGCATGATGCCCCATGGTTTGCGCACCGCGTGTATGAACTGTGCGCGCGTTAGAGCGCGGCCGGCCAGATCCGGCCCGAATGCGCCTTCGCCCTCATCGCCATGACAGTCGCGGCACTCGACGTGAAGCGTCTCGAGCCACAGGGCTTCGCCTTTCGCGGGGTCGCCTGCGGGCTGCGCTGAGGTTGCTTGCATGAGCGAAAGCGTGAGCAGCGTGAAAGCTGAAAGAACGTAGCGCGTCGCCATGGCCGAAGGACCCCCTGCCGTCAATCGTGTTGTTCTTTGCGCGGCTACGGTACACCGGAGCCCGTCGCGCGTAAAGCGCAAGTAGACCCCCGGGAGAGAAGCTTGAAAGTCCTGCTACGACTGTACGGCTTCGAACAGGCGCCAGCAGCTATCGACAGTGGGCACCGTATGCTCGCCGCGGTCCTCGAGGGCAACGCCGCAGCCGGCGACGAGGTCGTTGACCGTTCTCGATACGAGGATCTCGTACTCGCGCGCATGCGAGCAGACGTCTGCGGCGATCTCGAGCGTCGGCCCGTCGAATCGGCCAGCCCGAATGCCGATTTCGCCGGTATGCACACCAATGCGATGCCGGACACCGAGCCTTTGCAACCGCTGCGATGCGCGGATAGCGGCGGCCAGCGCGCGGGACGGTCCGTCGAAGGCGGCGATGACATCGTCCGCACGGCGCTCAATACGCGTCATCCGAAAGTGACTCAACGCGGTTTCGATCGTAGTTGTTGCCGAGTTGCCCGTCCGATCATCCGAGGGATCCATTCGGATCAAGACGATCGTCGCGAGCGCCCGATCGTCGGCAGACGATCCATCGGCACGCTTTAGAAACGTTTCGATGGCCGCCAGCATGGTTTCCGTCGCTCCGACCCACGGCAGATGGTCTTCGCCGTCGAGCTCGAGGTATTCGGCGCCCGGCACGCATTGGGCGAGCTCGCGTCCTGCGAGGACGTCGATCACGGCATCTTGCGCGCGATGGATCACGAGGCAGGGTACGCGGATGTTTGGCAGGATGTCGGATATGTCGATTTGACTGTTCATCCTCATCAGAGCAATCGCAGCGCCGGGTGTGGCGCCGAGCCGCTCGAACTTTCCCCACCAATCTCGAGCGCGCGTATCCCCAGCCAGGGACGGCGCGAAGCTCGGTAGGCTTGC
>JAHEEN010000048.1:0-10903 GCA_024640685.1 Rhodospirillaceae bacterium | reverse complement strand
TTGATGAACCGTTGCTGCTTGCCGTCGTCGCCGATGCATTGCCGGGCCGTTTTGATGCGGCTGCTCAACGTCGTTTCGGAGACGATGCGGCCTTTCCATATCGTCTCGAACAGCTCATCTCGCGATACGACCCGATTGCGATGATCGACCAGGAAGATCAAAAGCTCGAGCACTTGTGGCTCGGTTGATATGGCTGCGCCGGCGCGGGACAGCTCGAAACGCGTCGTATCGAGCTCGTATTCACCAATCACGTAGTGCATGTCGTCAGGTCGTTCTGGTCATGGCGTCGGTCCGACCCGCATTGTCAGAAAAATCCACGAAATCTCCAAGGGGCCTGCATGCAGCCTACAAGCTCGATTGGGCGCCGTTCCGTAACGTATCCGCCGTGGTCGCTGAGACCAAGCTTCCAAACGAGAAAGGAGACTGACAATGAACGCAGTGAAGATCGAGATCGAGCGGATAGTCAACGGCATCGACGTCGGTGACGTCGAGCAGGTTATCGGCAATATCCAGCAGGATGCGAGTCTCGGAGAGACCCGTTTTCGACTCACCAATAAGTGGATTCGTGGCGGACACAACCAGTCGCGGATCACGGGGTTTTACTCGGGCGGAGAGGAGCGGGAGCACGTTCAGGCGTTCTCAGTCGATTCCGACGAGCCGCACGTGCTTGCGGGACACGATCTGGGCGCCAATCCGGTGGAGCACTTGTTGAGTGCGTTGGCTGCTTGCCTAACATCGACACTCGTCTATCACGCGGCCGTTCGCGGTATCGAGATTCGTGCGCTCGAGTCTCGTGTAGACGGCGATCTCGACCTGCGCGGCCTGTTCGGCATGAGCAACGAGGTGCGCCCCGGGCTCAACGGTATCCGCGCACGCTTCGTCATCGATGCGGACGAGAAGCACATGGAGACGTTGCGCACGCTCATCGAGTTCTCGCCCGTCTACGACATCACGCGCAATGGCACCGACGTAAGCGTCTCGATAGAGCGCATGTGACCAACAGCGCTCGTGCCACCGTCGCGACCGCAAGGGGCTCCCGGCCGTGCCGAGGAGTTCCCCTTGCGACGTATAGCTCGGCTGAGTCGTCGCAGGCGCTACTTGGCCAGCGGGTCCGGACGCACCTGGAAGTGCACGACCAACGGCCGAGTCCCGAGGCCGCCTTCCTTGAGCCATGGCGTACGGTCGCCGCTCGGCACCCAGAGACCGCGGCCTTTCCAGCCGGCATCGGGATCGTCGATACGGCCGTCGAAGCCTTTCGTGTAGAAGCCCAGCGGATACGGAATCCGCATCGTGACCCACTCGCCGTCAACGAGCGCGTGCACGCCGTCGAACAGATTGCCGGTCGACATCGGCACGTTCTCACCGAGGCCGGCGGTGTTGTGCTGGTCGACCCACGAGTAGTAACTCGATTCCATGCTGAACTCGGGTCGCTGCGGAAATCCGGGTCCCGGATAGCGGTGGAACGTCCATCCCTCCGGGCAGTGGTCGCCGAGCGCGGTCGGCCCGTTCAGCGGTCCTTCGCACTTCCTACGATCGAACTCGCCCAAGTGACCGCTGCCTAGCGAGACCCAGACGACGCCATCGCGGTCGATGTCGGCGCCGCGGGACGCGAAGCCGGGCAGCGGGATGTTGAATTGCTCGGCGAGCGCCGTCGCAGGCGGATTTGTGCCGGGATCGAGACGCACGACGCGACCTGGAAACTCGAAGCCCGTTGCGCCCCAGACCGAGCCGTCGGCCGGGTTCGGCATGACGGCGTAATAGTTCGGGTCGATACGCGCGTCTTTGGTCGGGTCGATGGGTGCACCTATGTCGGTATAGCCCTCGTCGCGCTTGCCATTGCCGTTGATGTCGACCACGGCCGCCGTCCAGCCCTGGGCGCGCTTCGCGTCCTTCGTCTCCATGAAGAGGTCGGTATCGAGCCAGCCGATGACCGGGCCGCCGCCGCTGGTCCACAAGCGGTTGTTGCCGCCCTCGGCGAACTGCAGGTGATGCGACGAGAAACACGTATCGACGAAATGGTACTCGCCGGTGTCGGGCTCGTAGACGGACAAGTGCCGTCCGGCGTTGTCCATGGGCGTGAGCCGTGCCGACGGCTGGTCGGAGCCCTCGCGGCAGTAATCGGGATTGCTCGGCGCTCGAATTCGCGCCGTGTACCAGACGCGGCTATCCTGATCGAGCATCGGATTGTGCGCGTTCGCCTTGCTGTCCCAGATGCGCTCAGTACCCCAATACGCCGAAGGTGCGCCGACCGGATCGCTGTTCGTTGTGGGCGTGTCCGCATCGCGGACCGGTGCGAGGAACGTTCGATCCGTGTTTTCTACCGGATTGAGGATTGGGAAATTGTCGGTGCTGAGCTCGGGTGCGCCGTAGATCTCGCCGTACGGATTGACGGTCGGATCGCGACGGTCCGTGCTGATCAGATCGTGCAGATAGTGCTGGGAGTCGCCCCAGTCGCGTACCGTCGCGACGATGTTGCGCTCGACGCCTTGCGGTCGCTCGGGGATGAACGTCGGCAACTCGCCGGCCTCGATGCGATCGGTCCAGTCCGCCAGATACTTGAACGGCACACCCCTGAGCGTGCCGGCCAGCGGTCTCAACATTTGATGGGCCGCTTGGCTTGCCTGCACGCGCCGCATCCACCGCGCCTGCGAGTCCTCGATCGCCATCAGCGACTCGGGGAACGTGCGCGTGGCTTTCTGGCCGAGCTGGTGGCAGCCGACGCACTGTTGGTTCGTCATGATGCTGATGTACTCGTTGAGCCCACCCGACAAGAAGCTGACTTCGCTCTCGTCCGGCAGATTCATCATCGAGTACCACGAGATCGCGGGATAGACCTCTGCAGCGACTTCGGGGCTCGGTGCTACGACGGCGGTCAGGTCGACCGTTTGACCCGGCGTTGCGCTGACCTTGTCGGAGTCCGCGAGACCGTAGCCGCGCACCCAGATCTCGTAGTCGGCGTCCGGCAGGTCCGGGACCACATAGCGGCCGTCGTCATCGGTCACGACGATTTTCGCGTAGCGGGTCTCGAACGCGTCTGTTTCCGCGATGACCCAGACACCTGCCTCGGGCCCGTTCGCGCTCGTGACGACGCCGCCGATATCGTCGCTGTCCAGATCGATGCCCGGCGCCGTGCAACCGGCTACGCAGGCGGCGATGGTCGCCGTGCCCGCGGCCAGATATTGCCGCCGTGAGAATAGGTGCCACATGCCAGTGCTCCTTAGGTTTCGTGCGGAGTCTGTCGCCGCCGCGTCGCTCGCAGCCGGGCGGCCTGATTCAAGGTAAAAATCGTAGCACATACGAGTCTATTTGAGGTCGCGATATTCGGGTGGGGCGCATTATTTGCTATCTTTCAGGGAACCGATCGCCGGTGACTGAATGGTCGAATGCAGGAGAGTTTCAGTATGAAGTGGCTTGTAACGATTATGTCTCTGACCGTCGCGCTCGCGGCCCGCGCCGATGTCGAGTGGGCCTACCAGGTTGTCGACGAGTCGCAGCTGCCGGCTCAGGATCTCGAGGCCGACGCAGAAGCGTTGCGCACCGTGCCGGGCAGCGACCTCGAGCTCACTCAGGAGCAGATCGACGATCACTGGAATCCCCCGGATTGGTTTCCGGATAGTCATTACGCCCCGGTGCCCGACGTCGTCGCGCACGGTGCTGGGCCGACTGTCAGGGCCTGCGCCGCCTGCCATGGGTTTACCGGCGCTGGGCACCCCGAGTCGTCGCACCTGGCCGGGTTGACGGCCAGTTATATCACTCGGCAGATGGCGGACTTCAGGAGCGGCGCACAGCGCTCGCCGTCTGGATCCTCGGCGATGCGGCGCGACCGGTACTGGATGAACACGTTCGAGCCGACGCAAGAGCAAATCGAGGAGGCTGCAGAGTGGTTTTCCGGCCTGCCGGTCATCGACTGGATCGACGAGGTCATCGAGACCGATACCGTGCCGCGAACGTATATCGGCGACGGGCGAATGCGCCATATCCATCCAGATGGCGGCACTGAGCCGATCAACGGGCGCATCATCGAGGTGCCGCAGGATCGCGAGCTCGCGACGGCGCGCCACCCGAACTCCGGATTCACGGTCTACGCGCCGACCGGCAGCGTCGCCCGGGGAGAAGAACTCGTGACGACGGGTGCGGATGGCCGCACGCTCGCGTGTGCTACGTGCCACGGCGAGGACTTGAAAGGATTCGGTGACACGCCACGGCTTACCGGGATTTCGCCGACGTACACGGTTCGGCAGTTGAACGACTTCAAGAACGGGGACCGCGCCGGCACGTTGGGCACGCTGATGCTGTTGGCCGTCGAGAATCTGACCGACGAGGATATGGTCGCAATCGCAGCGTATCTCGCGACGCTCGATCCGTAACCGGCGGCTGAACGCGGAGGGCGAACGGTGTTCATCAAGCGACTGGTCGCGCTCTGTCTCGCTTACGCCCTGCCGGCACTATCAGTCGCTCAGGACAGCGCGTTTGTCGGCGATTGGCTGCTGTGGGTCGAATCCGGTTACGAGGGTCGTCCGGCCTACGGGACGCTGGCGATTGAGGCAACCGATAGCGGGCTCGCGCTGTACGTCGAGGGTGGGCCGGTCAATCTGCTCGAGCTCGACGGTACTCGGATACGGTTCGACCTCGACTGGGTCGATCTGCGGGACGCGCCGCGCCTGAGTACTCTCTCGGGCGTGCTCGAGAACGGCGTCATTCAGGGTGAAGTCACTGAGGACGGTGCCGATCGCGGTGCGTGGCGTGCGGCACGCCTCGCGGCGCCTAATCCTGACGCGCCGCCGATGCCTGTCGACCTGACCGGCATCTGGGGCGAGCCCGATTACATAGGCAAGGGCGTGTTCGATCTGACCGCGGCTGGCCGCGCGGCCGATGAGGCTTACGACGAGACATTGGACGATCCGATTTTGCGCTGCGTCTCCGACGGGTTGATTCGGATGTCGCACGGCCCGTTCGACATCGAGGTCGTCGATGCCGGCAATCGCCTGATCATGCTGTACCAGGACATGCACGAGGTGCGCCGGGTCTATTTCGACCGGGGGTTCCCGGATGGCATCGAGCGTATGAATGAGTCGATGGGATACTCAGTCGGTCGCTGGGAGGGCTCGACGCTGGTCATCGAGACGCGCGGCTTGAAGAAAGGCGTTTGGGACGCGCCCGGCATGCCGATATCGACCGACGCCGTGTTCACCGAGCGTTGGTACTTGGATGATGACGGCGATCTGCACATCGAGTTCAGCATGGCTGATCCCGAGAACTACGATCGTCCCGCGCTGATGCACCAGATTCGATCTAAGCAGCCCGACGATCGCGAGATCCCGCCGTACTCGTGCGACCCGCATCCGTTTTATCGCGGCTTGGATCTCGAAGGCCGGCTCGACGAGTACTGGGGGCGGTCGAGGTATCGTTTATGAATTGTTGCGATTGGCAGGTTACTCGCGAGGTGCTCGCATGAAGACGCTCGCTGGCTTGGGCGCGATAGCGGTTGCCGTCGTGGCGTCGCCAGTGCTCGCGCACCATGCGTACGACGCAAATTACATCCGCGAGACCGGCAGTATCGAAGGCGTCGTTGTCGAAGTATTCTGGGGTAACCCTCACGTCCACTATTATCTCGAGGTCACGAACGACGACGGCAGCACGATGCTCTGGGATGTCGAGTCTGACAATCTCGGCGTCATGGCGCGTGCGGGTTGGACGATCGAGACCCTCGAGGTCGGCGATCGCGTCAGAGTGTCCGGGCGGCTCGGGCGGGAGGGACGCTCGAGGCTGGCGCTCGATCTGGAATCCGTGGAGACGCTCGATTGACGCCGATGCGATCACGTTGCCAGTCGGCGTTCGGGGGGGATGGCCAATGAATAAGGGTGTTGCGGGGCTCGTTGCCTGTTTCGCGCTGCTCGTATCGAGCAGCACCGCTGGTCAGCAACAAGCCGTGAGGCCGGTCGGCCCGGCATCGGATAACCCGACGAACCGGACGACGGAATTGGTTCACGCGCAGTCGGAGACGCCGTACGTCGGGGTCACGACCGACGGCTCGCCAATCCGCGGGCTGTTCGCTATCGACCCGGCGCGCGGCGCGTCGAATGCGGAACTGGTTCGTGCGGCGCAGGATTTCCTTGCTGCGCTGACGCCCGTGCAAAGACGTAAGACGATGTACTCGATCGACGATCCCGAGTGGCGGCGGTGGAGCAATACGAGCTCGTACATCCGCGAAGGCCTTGGTTTCGACGAGTTGACCGACGCGCAGCGTGAGCAAGCGTTCGAGCTGATGCGCACGGCTTTCAGCATGAAGGGGTTTAGGCTCTCGCGGGACATCATGCGCCTGAACCATCATCTCGGTGAGCTCACGGGCCGTCCGGAGCGTTACTCGGAGTGGTTCTACTACCTGACGTTCATGGGTGAGCCGTCGGAGACCGAGCCGTGGGGCTGGCAGCTCGATGGGCATCACTTGGTCGTCAACTATTTCGTGCTCGGCAACCAGGTCGTGATGTCGCCGTTGTTCACGGGATCCGAGCCCGTCGTCGCTGAGTCGGGCCGCTACAAGGGCGTCAGCGTCATGGAGCCCGAGCGCGATAAGGCCTATGCCGTTTATGCGTCGTTGACCGACGCGCAGAAGCAGGCAGCGGAGCTCGAGATCGGGGACATGGATCCCGAGCAGGGCGGCCGGGCGTTCGGGCGCGGCTCGATCGAATTGATGCAAGACAATGTCGTGATCCCGTATGCGGGTATCGGACTCAACGACATGACGGCCGAGCAGCGCAATCTCGTCGTCGATCTGATCGAGGAGTTCGTCTCGTTCAACCGTGATGTGCACGCCAGGGTGAAGATGGAGGAAGTCGCCGCGCACCTCGATGAGACCTATTTCGGCTGGGATCAATGGGATGCGACGCTTGGCCGGGACGATCTGTTCTTTTTCCGGATTCAGAGCCCGGTCATCATTATCGAGTTCGACCATCAGGGCGCGATCTCGCTGCCGAGCTCGCGGTCGGACATCCCGATCCGGGAGCACATTCACACGGTCGTGCGCACGCCGAACGGCAACGACTACGGCAAGGACCTGCTGCGCCAGCACTACGAGCGGCATCCGCATTGAGGGAGCGTTAGCGTGGTGGCTGAGTGCCGACGGCGACCGTGTAGAATCGCCGAGGAACGATCGTCGCGCTAAAGGGACATCATGAGATCAACGCGCAGCGTGCTTTTCGGTTTGGCGGCCACATGGTTGTCGCTGGCGCTGCCCGCGTCGGCGCAGCAGCCGGAGACCGCGACGTACTCGAAGACTGCCGATATCCCGTACGCCGTCGTCGGCGGTCGCACGCTTGCCTTGGATATCTACAGACCTAACGGTGTTGCGCGCCCTCCGTTGCTCGTCTGGATTCATGGTGGGCGTTGGCTGCACGGTACAAAAGAAACGATCAACACGCTGGCGTTGGTCGAGGAAGGCTTCGCGATTGCGAGTGTCGATTTCCGCCAGACCGGGGATGCGCCTTTCCCGGCGCAGATTCACGATATCAAGGCGGCGATTCGGTTTCTGCGCGCGAACGCTGAGACCTACGGTTTCGATCCCGAGCGTATCGGTATCCACGGCCGCTCGTCGGGCGGTCATCTGACTGCGCTCGTCGGCGTCACGAATGGCGTCGAGGCGCTCGAAGGCGACGTCGGGTCGCATCTAGACGTATCGTCCGACGTGCAAGTGGTTGTCAGTTACTTCGGCGCGTCGAATCTGACGACCATCATGGATCAATCGACAAGATTCGGCGCCAGCGTGCGCGGCCCTGCCCTCGAACGCCTATTCGGCGGGCCGCTGGGATCGACGATGGCGATCGCCAAGCTCGCGAGCCCGGTATTCCACGTCGACGCTAGCGATCCGCCGTTGTTACTGCTTCATGGCGATCAAGATCCGCAGATGCCGATCAATCAGGCACACGAGCTACACGGTATCTACGAGGCGCACGGTCTGCCGGTTCAGTTCGAGGTCGTCCACGGCGCGAAGCACGGCACGCCGGAGTTCTTCGACGCAAAGCGCACGGCGCTGGTAGCCGCGTTTCTCAAAGAGCACCTTGGCGTAGCGCGCTAGCTTCTTATCTCACGGCTCGCCATCGAGCGGCGGATACGCCGGCGGCGGCACGCGTCGTCGCGAAGCCGACTCGTAGGCTGACGCGACGCGCAGAATCATGTCCTCGCTGCCTGGATCGCCCCGAAATACGAGCGAGTACGGCAGACCCGGTTCGTCTGCGGTCGTCGGCGTATTGCTGTTCGTCGGCACATAGCGTTGACGGTCGTCGCTCAGCGTAAACACTGGGTCGTAGGCCGTGCGCACGTAGCCCGCCGGGATCAAGACACTCGTCAATCCCGCGTACGGACCCATCCGAATATCGCCGCGCGCATCGCCCGGAGGCTCGGGCTGCGGCGACAGGCCGATCTTGCCGGGTGGCAGCGGGTAGTGCAGTCGCACGAGGACATCGAGGTCGTTCTCCTGCATGACCTTGACCTCGAGCCTCCGCAAAAGCTCGCGAAGCTTGATGCGCTCGTCGATCCCTTGGCGCTCGCCGTGCTCGCGGCGGATGTCGTCGACCTCGGCCCAGTTCGCGAACCACGCGCGTTGCGAGTCCGCCCAGAACTTCGAACGCTCGTTGAGCGTCTCCCAGTCGTTGAGTCTCTCGGTGAATCCGCGCTCGGCCCAGTCCGCGGCGCGCCGCACGACGTATTGGCTGATGTGAAAACGCATCGCGTTCGAGAAGCCGAGCGTCATGATCGTGCGAATGTTCAGATTACTTGGCGGCGGCTCGATGCCTTCGGCCATCGCGACCATGTAATCGATAGGCGTCATCGTGCCGGCGCCGTGAATAACGCCTGGCGCGAACTCCGTCGGCTGAATGCGTGCGGCGAAATCCGGAAACATCGGCTGATCGTCGCCGTCGAGCCAATACAGGATCTCCGGGAAGAAGATCGGCACGAGCTCCGCGAGCGCGTCGGTGTAGGACGGCTGCATGTTCTCGATGTCCGGGTCGTCCGGCCACAACGGATCCGTGGATTCGACGAGTGTCGCACCGAGCTGTTCGCGCAGCACTTCCTCGATCTCGCGCACGGCCGCATCGACGATCGGCTCGTCCGCGCGCACGCCCGGGAACTTCAGCATCGACTCGCGGATCACGCCGATGCGCACGCCGCTGAGCGCTCCGGTCGGCGCATCGTCGACGATGTGCTCGGCGTAGCTGTCGAGCACCGTGGCTCGAGGGACCGTCGTCCAGATGTCGCGCGGATCGTAGTAACCGTCCTCGGGATCCTTTAACGCGTCGAGAACTTTCGCCGAATCGGCAATCGATCGGCAGTGGATGCCCGACCGGTCGTAGTAGATGTCGGAGCCGATTGCGTTACCGTGGAACGAGATCACGGACTTGTGTGGCAGCAGCAGGGCCACGGAGTTGTGATTGGCCGGGCCGCGACACGACATCGACGTCTCTTCGCAGAGGCTGCACATCACGAGATTCGCGCTGACGCCGACGGCCGAGCCTGAGCTCGACCCCAGCGACGCGGCGCGCGTCGTGTCATAGACTGAGCTCGGGTTTCCTGACCACGTGCTGCGTTGATAGCCGAGCGTCGACGGCAAAACCGCGTCGGGCGCGTGGCGACCGCCGGGATCGCAGCCGCTACCGCCGCAGCCGCGGCCGTTGTATTCGGTATTGACGGCCTTTGCGTAGACGATCGCGCCCTTATCGCGTAGCTGCTCGACGAGCGTGTGGTCGCGCGCCGGGAAATCGATGTCGTAACGCGCATCGGCCGCAGCCGTCGTGCGCATGTCCTTCGTATCGAACGGATCCTTGAAGCTGAACGGGATGCAGTACATCGGGTGGCGCTCGAGATCCGGTTCGGAGCCGTATTGCTCGTCGAGGCGCATGGCCTGCTCGAGCGCATCGGGATACTGGCGGAACACCTCGCAGACCGCGGGCGCACCGGCCGGCAACGGACCGTCGTCGGGGTGCCGGTCGGCATCGCCCTTACACGTGACGGATCGCTCACCACGCAAGTTCAGCGTGCCGAGCGCATTGGTCTGGCCGGCGTTCGGCATACCGACCGTCATGCCGAACTGCTGATAGACCGACGGATCTGAGGCCGTTGCTTCCATGCGGCCGAGCTCGATCGGCGGTCCCTCGTAGTCATCGAAGTTCGGCAGGAAATCGGTGATCGCGGCCGTTTCTGTCGGGTATTCGAGTGGCGCTCCGGCGCGCACGACGCCGGGTACAGACTCCACCGGCGAGCCGTCGCGCGTGACGAGCTGATTCGTGACGCCGTTATAGGCGCGCGCCCGATCGAGGTACGCCTCGACGAGTGCGACACACGTTAGATCCCCGCCCTGGATTGCGCGATGCACGCTGGCGATCGTCGCCTCCTCCAAGCGGAACTCGGGGTTTTGTGCTACCGCACTGGTCCAAGGCATGCCGGTCAACGCGATTGCGGCTGTCAACGCATACGAGATCAGCGGCCGGACCGGTTTAGTCGTTGTCATCACTATCCTCTCCCCGTTCTTATTCTCGCGCTCGTGCGTGTCCTACCAAAGGCGCGGCTCCAGTACGACACGCTCAACGATGATGGTTTGCATCGGTGTGGTCAACTGCATCGATGACGATTAACGTGTCGCGACCGATGGGACAGACAAAGACGATCAAGTTCCCGGGATTAAATGAAGCAAGCTGCATTCCTGGCACGACTGCTGCTGCGCGAAAGAGATCGCTTCAGTGGAACTGTTGTCCAGTATGGATATGGGGGAGAATCCGTTCGGTCGGGGGCGTATATTTAGGGCCTGTTAGACTGAGTAGCTGACGGCGGAGCTCGAAAAGCCGTTGCTTAGAAGAACTAAAGGGGGGCACCCATGATTGTTCGCCACGAGCATCCGAAGCTGCGGGCGCGG
>JAHEEN010000047.1 GCA_024640685.1 Rhodospirillaceae bacterium | reverse complement strand
TCGTCGCGTTCAAGATCCCGAACTTGCTGCGGCGGTTCTTTGCCGAGGGCGCGTTCTCGCAAGCGTTTGTTCCGGTCATCAGTCAGTATCGCGCCGCCGAGGACGACGCGGCGACGCGCGAGTTTCTAAACCGTGTGACCGGAACGCTCGGTGTCGTGCTGTTTGCGATTACGGCGTTCGGCGTCGTCGCGGCGCCGTTGCTGATCCTGGTATTCGCGCCAGGATGGACCGACGGTGACGGCCGATACGCGCTCGCGACCGACATGCTGCGTTGGACGTTTCCGTATCTGTTCTTCATTGCGCTGACGGCTCTCGCTGGCGGCATCTTGAACACCTATCGTCGGTTTGCGGTGCCAGCGTTCACGCCGGTATTGCTCAACGTCGTGCTGCTCGTCTTCGCAGGCTGGGTTGCGCCAACGCTCGAGCGCCCAGCAATGGGGCTCGCGCTCGGCGTATTCTTCGCCGGGCTCGTGCAGCTGCTGTTTCAGTTGCCATTTTTGTTGAAAGCGCGCCTTCTGCCGCTGCCCGCCTGGGGCTGGGCACACGCCGGCGTGCGCCGCGTGCTGAAGCTGATGCTACCGGTGCTGTTCGGCTCGTCGGTCGCGCAGATCAATATTTTGTTCGACACGTTGATTGCATCGTTCTTGGCTGCGGGCAGCATCAGCTGGCTCTACTACTCGGATCGCTTGATGGAGTTCCCGCTAGGCGTGCTCGGTATCGCCGTCGCAACCGTCATGCTGCCGGGGCTTTCGGAGGCGCATGCTAAAGCGTCGCCCGGCAGTTTCTCGGCGATGCTCGACTGGGCGCTGCGCCTCGTGCTGCTGATCGGCTTGCCGGCCGGCGTCGGCCTGATCGTCCTAGCCGAACCGTTGCTCGCGACGATCTTTTACGGCGGCGAGTTCACGCGTATTGACGTCACGATGGCGACGGCATCGTTGATCGCCTACGCGCTGGGACTGTTGGGCTTCATGCTCGTCAAAATACTCGCGACCGGCTACTTCTCTCGGCACGATACCCGCACGCCGGTGCGTATCGGCGTGCAGGCGATGGTGCTCAACATGGCGCTCAACGTCGTGCTTGTCGTGTCTATGGTTCGCGCCGGTTACGCTGCGCCGCACGCCGGTCTTGCAGCGGCAACGACGCTGTCGGCGTTGTTCAATGCCGTGCTGTTACTGCAGGGGCTGCGGCAGAGCGGGGTCTACGTACCGGCGGCCGGCTGGGTATCGTTCGTATCGCGCATCGTGATCGCGACCGCTGCGATGGGGATTACAGTCTATTGGCTAAGGCTCGAAATCGGCGATTGGCTAGCTCTCGCGGTGTGGTCACGCGTTGCCGCGCTTGCCGGTGTCGTGGCGGCGGGTCTGGCGGCCTATTTTGCCGCATGCCTGTTAATCGGTCTCAGGCCGTCTTCATTGGGCGCGCGTGGGCATCAGGAATCGGCGTCCCTATAATCCCGTTGCTATTATTTAAGGTGTCCCGCACGGTAATCCAGCCATGCGCCTGTATCGGCAACTGAACTCATTATCGGCATCGCCGCCGCTCGGGCGTGCGGTCACGATCGGTGCGTACGATGGCCTACACGTCGGGCACCGGGCGATACTGGCCGAGCTCGGCCGTCAGGCCTCGGCTGCGCGGCTGACGACGACGGTCGTGTCGTTCGAGCCGATGCCTCGTGAATTTTTCGCGCAGGGTGATCCGCCGGCGCGGCTAACGCGATTCAGGGAGAAGTTCGAGCTGTTGCGGGAGCTCGGTATCGACGAGCTTTACTGTCCAACGTTTCGCGCGATTCGTCACCTGAACCCCGAGGCCTTTATCGACGAGCTACTGGTTGCCGGGCTGAACACGCGCTGTGTCGTCGTCGGCGAGGACTTTCGCTTTGCCGTTCAACGCAGCGGTGACGTTGCAGCGTTGCGGCACGCCGGCGAGCGTCACGGGTTCAGTGTGACCGGTGTGGCGCCGATCGACTGGAATGGCCGGCGCGTCAGCAGCTCCGATATTCGACTTGCGCTCGGTGCGGGAGACCTGGACACTGCGCGGGGCATGCTCGGCCGGGATTACTCGATGTCGGGACGCGTCGTCCGTGGCCTCGGACTTGGTCGCAAGCTGGGCTTCCCAACCGCGAACGTGAGTCTTCGCCGGCGACAGACGCCGGTCGACGGCATTTTTGCGGCGCGCGTGACGGGTCTCGGTGACGCACCGTTGGATGGTGTCGCGAGTGTCGGCACGCGGCCGACGGTCGGCGGTGAGAAGCCGCTGCTCGAGGTCTACATCTTCGACTTCGATAGGGACATTTATGGGCAACAGATCACCGTGCAGTTCGTCGAGCGGCTGCGCGAGGAGCGCAAGTACGCCGATCTCGATGCAATGGTCGAGCAGATTCATGCGGACGTCGCCGCTGCGCGCGCAGCGCTCGCGGCTTGAGACCGGTCGCGCTGCGACTTTGAGAACGACATGACCGACTACAAGGACACGCTGAATCTGCCGAAGACGGCATTTCCGATGCGCGCGAATCTCGCTCAGCGCGAGCCGGCCGTTGCCGAGCGTTGGGAACGGAATGAGATCTATCTGCGGATTCGCAGTGCACGCAAGGGGCAGCCGCGGTTCGTGCTGCACGACGGCCCGCCGTACGCGAACGGCGACATTCATCTCGGCCATGCGCTCAATCATGTGCTCAAGGACATGATCCTGAAGTCGCAGACGTTGTCCGGCAAGGACGCGCCGTTCGTGCCTGGCTGGGATTGCCATGGACTTCCGATCGAGCATCAAGTCGAGCGCCGCGAGGGCAAAGTCGGCTCACGCCTGGATGCGCGCGAGTTTCGCAAGGCATGCCGCGCGTACGCAGCCAAGCAAGTCGATCGCCAGCGCGTCGACTTGAAGCGCCTCGGTGTGCTCGGTGACTGGGACGACCCGTACTTGACGATGGACCCGCGTTACGAGGCCGAGCAGTTGCGCGCGTTCGCAAAGCTTCTCGAGCAAGGACTCGTCTACCGCGGCTACAAGCCCGTGCACTGGTGTCTCGACTGCCGCTCGGCGCTGGCCGAGGCCGAGGTCGAGTATCAGGACAAGCGCTCGACGGCGATCGACGTGCGTTTTGCCGTCAAGGATTCGGCCGAGCTCGCTCGTCGGCTCGGCGCGTCGCTTCCCGAGGGCGTGCCGGTCTCGGTGCCGATCTGGACGACGACGCCGTGGACGCTGCCGGGCAATCAGGCCGTGGCGCTCAATGCGGATCTCGCATACAGCCTCGTCGGCACCGAGCTCGGTAACGGCCGGGAGCTATTGCTTGTCGCGACGGATATGGCCGAAGGGGTGCGCAAGCGCTTCGATGCGACAGCTTGGGACGTCGTCGCCGACGGCGACGGCCGCGCGCTAGAAGGTCTATTGCTGGCGCATCCGTTCTACGATCGCGATGTGCCGATCGTGCTCGGCGAGCATGTCACGACCGAGGCCGGCACCGGGGCCGTGCACACGGCGCCGGGCCATGGTCTCGAGGATTTCGCGATGGGCGTCGCCTACGAGCTGCCGCTCGAGTGCCCGGTCGATCCGACCGGCCGCTATCGCAGTAACGTCGAACTCTTCGCCGGCGAGCATATCGACGACGCGAACGACAAGGTTGTCGAGTTGTTGCGCGAGAACAAAGCGCTCGTGCATGCCGAGCCAGTCGGGCACAGCTATCCGCACTGCTGGCGTCACAAGACGCCGGTGATTTTTCGTGCAACGCCGCAGTGGTTCATTGGCATGGATCGCGGCGAGCTGCGCCAGCAAGCGCTCTCAGCAATCGGGTCCGTCGAGTGGACGCCGGCATGGGGCGAGGAGCGCATTCGCGGCATGGTCGAGAACCGCCCCGACTGGTGCATCTCGCGGCAGCGCACGTGGGGAGTGCCGATTCCGTTGTTCATCGACAAGGACACCGAATCGCTGCATCCGGACTCGGCAAAGCTGGCGCTCGCGGCCGCCGACCGTGTCGAGACCGGCGGCATCGATGCGTGGTTCGAGCTCGATCCTGCCGAGTTGCTCGGTGACGATGCCGAGCGTTACGACAAAGTCGAGGACGTCATGGACGTCTGGCTCGATTCAGGATTAAGTCACTACGTCGTCGGCACGATGCGCAGCGAAGTCGGTATGCCGGTCGATCTCTATCTCGAGGGCTCAGACCAGCATCGCGGCTGGTTTCAGTCGAGCCTGCTGACGTCGGTCGGCATGTTCGGGCGTGCGCCGTATCGTAGCGTGCTGACACACGGTTTCACGGTCGACGAGCATGGCCACAAGATGTCGAAGTCGCTCGGCAACGTCGTCGAGCCGCAGAAAGTCTACAAGACGCTAGGGGCCGACATTCTGCGGCTCTGGGTTGCGGCGACCGATTACCGCGCCGAGATGAGCGCGTCTCAGGAAATCCTGAACCGCGTATCCGACGCCTATCGGCGCATGCGCAACACGCAGCGTTTCCTTCTCGGCAACCTCCACGGCTTCGATCCAGCAAGCGATGGCGTTGCGCCCGCGGACATGGTCGAGCTCGATCGCTGGATCTGCGCGCGTGCCAATGAATTACAGCAGCAAGTCATCGAGGCTTACGAGCGCTACGAGTTTCACCATATCTATCACCGCGTGCACAACTTCTGCGTGCTCGATCTCGGCGGCTTTTATCTCGACGTTATCAAGGACCGGCTCTACACCATGCCGGCCGACAGCCGCGCGCGGCGATCGGCGCAGACAGCGATGCATCACATCGCCGAAGCGATGGTGCGTTGGCTCGCGCCGATCTTGAGCTTCACCGCAGAGGAAATCTGGGGCGAGTTGCCGGGCGGACGCGATGAGTCGGTTTTCCTCGCAACGTGGCATGTGTTCCCGGATGGTCTGGATCAGGTAGGCGTCGATTGGGAGCGCATCTTGGCGATCCGCGAAGCCGTTTCGAAGGAGCTCGAGCGACTGCGGATTAACGGCGACATCGGCTCGCCGCTCGAGGCCAAGGTTGCGATTTTCGGCGACGATCTCGAGTCGTCAGGGTTAGCGCAGCTTGGCGACGAGCTGCGCTTCGTGCTGATCACGTCGGCAGCCAGCACGCATCGTGCCGACGAGCGGCCGGCCGATGCCGTCGCTGCCGGTGAGGCGCTCTGGCTCACGGTCGTGCCCAGCGATGCGGAGAAGTGCGCACGCTGCTGGCATCGCCGCGCCGACGTCGGTGCCGACGAAGCGCATCCGACGATCTGCGCGCGTTGTGTCGGCAACGTCGCAGGCCCCGGAGAAGAGCGCCATTTCGCATGACCGAAGCCGCTTCATCGACCACCAGCCAGGGCGTGTTGCGTGTCGGCGCGAGCCGATGGCTCGCTGTGACCGCCGCGGTCGTCGTGCTCGATCAGTGGAGCAAGTGGCTCGTGACGACGCATTTCGACGAGTTCGACTCGATCGTGCTGCTGCCCGTGCTCGAGTTCATGCGCCTGCACAACGAGGGCGCGGCGTTCAGTTTCCTCGCTGGCGCCTCCGGCTGGCAGCGCTGGGTTTTCGTCAGTCTCGGGATCGGCGTCAGTATCGTGCTGACGATTTGGCTGACGCGCTTGCCGAGGCGCGGTCAAGGCTTGCTCGCCGCGGCGCTAAGTCTGGTTATCGGCGGGGCAATCGGCAACGTCATCGATCGTATTCGTTACGGGCACGTCGTCGATTTCATCCGCGTGCACTACGAGCAGTGGTATTTTCCGGCATTCAACGTCGCCGATTCAGCGATCAGCGTTGGGGCTGCGCTACTGATTCTCGATAGCCTGTTAAATCACGGCGGGGATTAATTGGGGTCGGATTAATTTACCAACAAACGTTGTTGGGATCCGGGTTCGCCGTCTTCAAGCCTTGCGAGTTCAGATTGAACTGCGCGCACTCACCGTCTACCGTCATATCGCGGCCGTTAATGCCGCCCCCGGGCGTTGGTGTCGCGGTCGCCTGAAACGCCTGCGTATTCGCAAGCGGTACGTTCAGCGTGTAAACGCCGTTCTCACTGGCCCCGCCGGGGAAGCCGAGTGCGGCAAGATCGTTCGAGTACGTGTTGTTCTGCAGATAGAAACGCTCTTGATTCGCAGCGAGCTGCAGTAGCGCGGTTTTCGCCTCGGTGCGCTGAGCACGTATTGTGTATTGCCGGTAGCTCGGCACGGCGATCATAGCCAGTATGGCAATGATCACGACAACGGCCATGAGCTCGATCAGCGTGACACCGCGTTGGTGTTGTCGGAGTGCCTCAGGTGCGGTTGAGTAGCAAACTGGCTTCATCAGTCCGATCCTTCGAGTTGAGTCGCGCGCAAGGCTGCAGCCTCGCGCGCTCCGTCATTGTAGACTTTCCTGGCTCCAGAACGTTCGTACCGGATCGTTGCCGAAGCCCGGTGGGAAGCAGAACAGTCCGACACAAGCCAACGGAGGCGGTGTACAGTCAGCGCCGACACATGTATCCGGATCGCCGTCGCCGTCCGTATCCGTGGACTCGTCGGGCGACGGGAACAAGAATGTCACGCTATCGGATATCGAACCTTGGTATTCCTGATAGCGGTCTGTCTCCGTCAGGTTGTCCGGGTCGGCAGAGTTGTCGAGATTGTTGACGGGCGCACCGGTCAACAGGTCCATGACATAGACGCGGTTTGTGCCCAATGCGGGGCCGCATCCTGCCGACAGAACGCCGTTATTTGGAGTGAACGTCGTGAAGAAGACCTGGTTGTTGAACGTGCGCGCCTCGGACAGGACCTTCTCACCCTGCCAGCCTCCTTCTCGAAGCTCGAAACGCCAGCCAGGGCCGCCCGGCGGTACGGCCGCATTGACGTCGTCCGTGATGTCCTGCAGATCGGCATCGGTGACAGGCGTCAAAGTGTCGTAGTAGCTCTGCGGGAATGCCCTGAACGGCTCGTAGTCACGCAGCGCATAGTAGCGATCTTCGGTCGAAGTGCTATTCGGATGTGCGCGGTGACCCGAGCCAATGCCGATGTGCAGGAAGCTCGAATACTCATCACCGACGAGGGCGAGATCGGGTGAGTAATAGAACCGCCGGCTCTCGGCTGCGGTCGGCGATCCGACCGGTGCTCCGCCTAGCTGGGCGATGACGCCGCCCGTGACGATATTGCTCGCTGGCTGGCCGTTGTGGATATCGAAGCGCCAGATCTGTCCGCCCATATCGCCGACATACATCCGATCGGCGAGCAAATCGCTGTTCATGTCCAGCACCTTGACATCGGCCGGTATCGAGTACTGCATATCCGACAGATTCAAGTCCGCGCCGGCTGCACTCGCGTGCCAGAGCAGTTGTCCGGTGACTGCGTCGACGATGTATAGCGCATTACCAATCGTATCCGTGCCGCCCGCCGCGAGGTCTTGCGACGCGTCGTAGCCGCCGGAGAAGATCAACACGGTCTTGTCCGGGTTCTGCGGCGCACCGGCTATATCCATCTTCGTCGGCACGGGTGTCGACCAGCTCTGGCCGATTCCGGGAAGCGTATTCCGGTTGAGCCGCCACAGCACTTGCGGCGAATTGGGATTCGTCACGTCGAGCCCATAGTAGAAGTCACCGCCGCGGCGCATGCCGAAATACAGATGCACGGATTCGCCCGCCGCCGGGTCGACAACGCCGTCACGATCCGCGTTGAACTGCACGCGCAGATTGCCGTCAATGCCGTAGTGCTTGGCGGAGGCCGGGCCGTTATGGAACAGGAAGAGCTGATCGTCGAGAAACTCCGGTGGTATGAATGACCATTTCTCGATTCCCGTCGTCGGATCGATGGCGTGCAGGTAGCCATCGTTGGTCGCGAAGTAAACGACAGCATCATCGAGATCCAGATTCGCTGTCGTGCCCCCGTAGATAACCGAGACGGGTGTGCCGTGCAGCGGATCTCCCATCTGGCTACGCGGCTCGGTGACGTCGTCGTCCAGATCGTAATCTGCGACATCGACACCGCGCATGAACTCGATGAGCTGATCGCGCGACGGGTCGCCAGGTGCGCCGATACCCAGAATCTGGTTGTCGATGTTCGTGTTCGCGATGTCGACCTGGTTGCCGGCGGACGTCAGCAGCGATCCCGACAGATAGGTATAGACGTTACGCACGGGCGGCGCCGGTAGCTGATTCGCTGCGCCGCCTCGCGTTACTGCGGATCCGTCGGCGTTGGTGCTCCAAAAGCTGCGTGCCCCGGCATTGAAGAAGCCTGTCGTCGGGTCAATGGCCTGGTTGCCGTTGGCGTCGAGGATATCGCCCGTGGCGGCGCTCAAGCGGTATTTCTTGAGATTGCCGGGCCAGTGGGTATCGCCCGTTGGCTGGAAGACGGTGACGTAAAGGTCATTGAGGTTGCGCGTGCGGTTGAACGCGTTGACCGAGACGGTCGGGGCCGTAAAAGTCGTTTGGGTGTCGAGAATGTTTCTGACGATATCCGTCAGCGCCGTCGACAAAGATGCGGTGTCGTCGGCCAGGAAGTAGGCACCGCCGCCTCGCTGAGCCGTCTCGGCGAGAATCGGCAGGTCGACCGTGAAGCCGATCGTATGGGTCACGACATTCTGCTTGCCCGGCAGCGGGGAGAGATCGCTCTCGTAGAGATAGGCTGCCATGTCGTCGAGACACGCACCGTCCCCGCTGCCGCTGCAACTCGCGCTACCGGTTGCCGTGGCGAAACCCGGAAGCCCGGTGATCTTGCCGTCCGCACCCGTGTCCCGCGTCGGCTCGCCATCGGTGAGAAGGACGGCGAAGCTCTTCTGGCACGTCAAGTTGATCGGCGATTGGTACGCGGCCGCGTTGGCAGGATCTCTCGCGGCAGCGACGCTGACGTCGGGATCGCCGACATCGCCGTAATCGACGGGCCGGCCCATATAGTAAAGACCCGCTTCGTAGAGTGTTTCCGACAGCGGCGTATAGCCGTCGGCTAGAAGCGCGTTGATCGTCGTTTGCACCGCTGCGCGGGACGTATCGACGTCCTCGAGTGCGGCGATCACGGGGCCACCTTCGGTGCGGTTAAAGCGCATGAGGCCGACATTGACGCCGGTGAGCGAGTTCATGAGGTCGACGACCACGTCCTTGACGACACCGATACGCTTGGCCGACTCCAAGGGGCCGTAGTACCAGTTCATGTAGTTGCCGTCGTAGACCGTATACGTCAGGTCCGTTGGCGTTTGTCCCCAGCCGATGGCGTTCGTTGAGCTGCTCGTCCACGGGTTGTCGTCATCGCCGTTGCGGGGATAAACCTCGGGATCGCTCGTGCTCTCGCCATGTATTCCGGCGTCATCCTGGCACTCCACGAACTGGCTCTTCCGCTGGCCGGTGAGCGCGACCCAGCGCGCATTGTCTGAGTCGCTGTCGTCGAACTGCGCAAAGCGATCCGTGTAGTTACCCGTGCCATTCTGGAAAGCGGTGATCGCTGCGTTGCACGTGAAGTCCGACGCGTCGAACCAGTTGTCCGTCGTGCAGTCGGGCGGCGCGCCGTCGTCGCTGCGGCCCCACCAGCTCAACGTGGCCGTGCGCCAATAGATCCGGCCCGTTTCGCATGCGCCCGAATATCTTTGGTTGGGATCATACGTAGGCTGGGTATCGACCACTGTATCCATGCTCCCCGAGGTGTCCAAAATAAACAAAATATTCGGGGGCGACTTATCGAGCAGCGCCGGGTCGGTCACGAAAAGCTCGGTATCGTCGGCCATTGCAGGTAGTCCCGACAGTCCGGCCCAAGCCACTCCAATCAGGAGCCAGAGGCTACGTTTCGCGATACTGTTCATGGCTTGTCCTCGAGATTTCCCTAATGCGCTATCCATGCGTGCGTGAGACTTTGGCGTCTATGTCCGGTAGCTGATTGCGAGGCGGTTGACGCGTAGTGAGGCGACGTCGTAGTAGATGTAGACAATCGTGTCCTCTCTCCCGACGGTCGTGGCGAGCAGGTCCTCAACGATGTCTTTGAGATCCTCGAGGCTCATCTGCGACCCATTCGCGAAATAGCCTGTCTGCTCGTTCACGCGTAGCACCGTCGTTCGGCAATCCTCGCAGGGGGTCAAAACGACGGTGCCGTTCTCACTCGCCGGCAGGCGAACCGCGCCGAGGTCGAGCTCATACGCATCCTCGGGTTGCTCCATGATGCGATAGGCCCAGGCCGAGCTCGCGATACTCATGAGCAAGGCGCTTACAATAACGAGTGATCGAATCATTTCGATGCTCCTTGGTCAGGGACGCTCAAGTGCCTCCCGGCCCTACGACATAGAAACTCTGGTTATGGGTCGAGCGCGCATTTCGCGGGCCCGTACCGGTCGACACGATGTCGAAGTGATAGGCTTGTATAGCTCCGCTCGTGCCCACACCCATGCTGAAGCCCATATCCGGGACGGGCGTGTTCTCTTCGAAGGTCGTAACGGCCTGCGTCGAATAACTGCCGTCGCCGAGTGGCGTCGGCGCGATGACATTGCCCGGGTCGCCCGGGATCGTGTTGAACGAACGCCGCGCAATCACGAGATCGATACCTGTCTCGGCAGACTGAAATGCGTCTTGATTGAACTGCGCGTTGCTCGCCATCGTCAGCTCGAGCGTTGCGGTGTTCATGCCCGAGACGCCGAGTACGGTAAGTACCATCAGCAGCACGAGGCCGACGACGAGCGCGGCACCGCGTTGGCATTTCGGAGCGGTCATTCCTGCAGTGCGTTGTCGAGCTGCGTTCATCGCGCGCCCCTTGCGTTTCTGACATAGATCGTTTTCGTCACGACGGTGCGGCGGAACTGATCGTTCGGCGCTGGAACGTTGCGATCCGCATACTGGTAGGCGGCCGTGTCCGTGAAGCCGTTCTCAGGCCGCTCGGCGCGAACGCGCAGCCATAGCCGAATCGCCAAGATCTGCGCGTCGGGCAGGAAGGCTGCATTGCCTGGTGTGATGATCGGGTCGCCCGGGTTGACGTAACGGTCGATCGCGCCGCGATTCGGCGTATCGATCAGGTCCGTGTCGACGCCGAACTGCACCTGCATGTCCTCGACGCCGGGCAGCACTTCCTGATCGACGATGCGCGGGCCGCCGGCGCCGCCGATCAGCGTCTTGACGCGCAGCGACGGCACCGGGTTGCCGGGCGTGTCGAGTGTCGAATTCGGGCTCACGTAGTAACCGTTGACGACGAGCTGATGAGTCTGCGATGTCGCCGCCAAGAATCCGGGCGGTACTGCCCCGCCGGTGAAAAGCTGACCGTCTTGGAAACGGGCCGATTGCACATATAGGACGCCCGGCGTCAAAATGAGGATCGGGTCCTCGCTCGCGCGGCGAATGACGAGCGTGTCGGTGCCGGGCATGGCCGCGCCGCCGAACGCGCCGCAGCCCCACGAATAATTATTGTTAGTGCCGCCGATCTCCTCGTCGAGATTGATCGTCCAGTTAACTCCGCAGTCGCTGCCGACGCCGAGGCCGGCCGGTATCGGATCGAGCGGAGTCGCGCGCCCGACCATCTTGATCGTGCGGCTCGTCAGACCCCAATAGTGCGCCATGCGCAGATCGGGCTCGAGCGCATCGATGACAAAACGCGCATTTTCCTGCAGACGCGATACGGCTTCGTTGACGCGAAACGTCGTGCGGCTCTGCATGAACACGGTGACGGCGCCGATCATCAAGAACGACCCAATCGACAACGCGACCATGAGCTCGATCAGCGTGATGCCGGCGAAGCGCCGCCGCGGGGTCATCGCTTGGTGTGTCGAGTGCGTCATCAGATTGCGGGCACCTGAATCTGGGTTGCGTGCTGCACCTGGCCCTGGCCGACCTCATCCCACGTGACTTGAATCGTGTAGCTCGGCGGCACCGCGACCGGGTTGACTTGAATCAGCGATTGCCCGTTCGGCAACAGCTGCTGCACCTGTTGATTCCAGACGAACAAATCGTGGGCCGCCATCTGCGCCGGCGTGCAGTCGATGCCGCCGCCGTTTTGCGGGTCGCAGCCACTGTTCGCGGCAGGACCGCCGTAGGCAGCAAGACCACGACGGTTCGCGCGAATACGGTCGGCCATGTCGCCGACGAGGTTGACGGCATGCGTACGGAACTGTGCCGTGCGACCGGCGCCCAGACCTTGTGCGTATAGTGCGGCGATGCCGATCATGCCGACCGACAGCACGACGAGCGAGACCATGGCCTCGACCAGCGTGAAACCTGTTTGCAGTCTAGTTTGTTGCTTGGTGATCATCGACGTTCTTGTTGAGCGCATTACGGGCAGACACCGCCGGTCACGGCGACGGCTACTGCGACGTCGGCGATCGAGCGCATGATCTGCGCGCGGCCAGTCGGTGCGACATTGATCGCGCGTGCGGCGGACGTGCCACCGACATCGACGTTGCCACGGTCGTCGCAGACGAGCAGACTCGTCAGCGACCGTTGCGCTTGGCCGGGCGCCGTCGGGACGACGAAGCCGTTCGGGCCATATGCCAAATAGGGGCTATCCGACGCGATCGTGATGGTGCCGGTCGGGGGCGCGTGTTGCAGCAGCACGAGCTCACCGGCATCGACGATAGCGTTACCGTCGGTTGCTGCGATGACAGCCGGATTGGCATCGTCGACGAACACGATGAAGCCGGTATTCGGTCCGACGCCACACGTCGGTGCCGGATCCGTCGCATTTGCGCTCGCGCACAGCGTGACAGGCACCTGGCGTTTGACGGATTCGGTACGCGCCAAATAGACACTCGAGACGAGGTCATTCGCCATCGAAGTCATCGCGTTGTTGCGCTGAAACTGCATGAAATTCGGCACGCCGAAGCCGAGCACGATGCCGACGACCAGCAGCGTGACCAAAAGCTCGAGCAGGTTGAAGCCGGCTTGCCGATGGATGTTCATGGCCGGCGAGGATAAGTCTCGGATTACAAAGGCCGCAAAAGCTTCCGACGACCGGGCGCCGACGGACGATAAGCGGCCGAAATAGGGGCTCTATTATGGTAAATCCGCGCAAATCAGCGGCCGACCTCCGGGGCCGACGTCGGCGATGCGTGGGCGGCCCGTGTAGCTCACGATGACGGCGCGGGCCCGGCTGAGCGCGTCGCAGAACGTCACCGTGCCGTTCGTGCTGCGCCACCCGTACGAGCGGAACTCGTAGAGCCGTCGATTCGAAACGATCGAGCCGCGTGAGATGGGCTCGTACGCAAAGATCAGGGGCTCGCTCATATCACGCGACGGCGGGCGCACGTCGTCACTGTTCTCGAAGACGATCCAGCCGCTGTCGTAACCAAGCTCGTCGCCAGCGCACGTGTGCAGGTCCGCCGATTTGCAGACGACGACCGCGGCGCCGCGCTTGGCGGCCTCGCTGCGTGCGAGCTGGACGGCGCTCACGAAGCCGTTGATGTCTGCGGTGCGACGCGATGCAACCAGGAACTCGCGTAGGCTCGGCGCACCGAGCGCCAACAGCGTTCCGAGCAGGCTCATCGTCCAGAGCAGCTCCCACAGCGTAAACGCGTGACAATGGTGTTGGGACATCGCGTTAGGCTAGGAGGCAGGGCAGCGCGCAAGCGAGACATGAAACTGCTCGGTTGAGCCCGATAGGCTCGAGTCGATGACTTCGGCTCGGCTCGGTTGAGGCTGGCGCCGGGCCGAGGTTATACTTTTAAGCCTCTGATTTTCATGAGGCGTTGCCGTGAACCGGGAAGAGATTGCCCACCTGCTCGAGCGCTACGACGTCACGCCGACACAGCAGCGGCTCGACGTCGGCGAGGTGATCCTCGCAACGCCGCAGCACAGTTCCGCCGATCAAGTGCTTGCCGAGTGCAAGGCGCGCAAGTTTCGCGTGTCCAAGGCGACGGTCTACAACACGCTGCACCTATTCTGCGAGCGCGGTTTGCTGCGGACCGTCAACGTCGACCCCGAGCGGCAGTTCTACGATCCGACCGTCCGGCCGCACCATCACTTCTATAACATGGACACCGGTGAGCTCACCGATATCGAGCCTGATCGTGTTTCGTTGAACTTCACCGGCTCGTTTCCCGCGGGCACGGAGCAGCGCGGCGTCGACATCGTCATTCGCATCGGCGCGAAGGGCGTTTGACCCAGATCACTGGCCGGTAACGCTGACCCATTGCAAGCCAGCGAGTTTGCGATTCCGTATATCGTTCGGATAGGCTCGATCGATCCGGTCGACCAAGCGGCTTGTGCCGGACGGCAGCGGAAACATGCGAGCATCGCAGCGGGTCTTCTGTGATGCAGTCACGCAGGCGGCGGTGTACGCGCCGCTAGACTGCATCCTCTGTTACCAATCGCGATACGTAGTAGATCGATGATCGAGCTGACCGCAGATCGTAGCTCCGGTTCGCCGCAGCGGCTGTTTCGCAGCTTGCGAGCGCTCGCGTGGCTCATCACGCTCATTGCGACGTCGGCGTGTGCGCCACTCGCACGATTCGATGCAGCCGGTGCGCTCGCAGGGGCTCAAGTGACGACGCGCGTGGATTCGCGCGAGGCGGTTTACTATCTCGAGCAGTTCCTTCCCGGGCAGGTAGGCGGATCGGAGGTTGCGGCCCGAGTTGATTTGGCGCTCAGCGAGCACGGCCGGGAGCCGACCGATCGCGTGCAACTCGAGGCGCTCGCCGATACGCTGTCGCCCGACGCTGCGATGCTGCATCTGGTCGCATCGCTATACGACGAGCCCGACAACCGCCGGCTACAGGACGATTTTCAGGGATTCGTCGGTGCGCTGACATCGTCGCCGCAGTCGGAGATCATCGCGACACTGGCGCCGTACACGCGCTACCGAGTCGTGTTCATTCCCGGCTACGCGTATCGCAGCAACCCGGTGAATGGAGCGGACTTCGGCCGGCAGCGGACGTTGCTGCGCGAGCTCGGCTTCGAGCCGACATTGGTCGAAACCGAGGAGCTCGGTCTCGTCGACGTGAATGCCAAGATCGTCGCCGCTGCGATTCGCGCCGAGGCTGCCGAGCACGACAATCTGATCTTGGTCAGCGCGAGCAAGGGCGGTGCTGAGGTTGCCGCAGCGCTCAGTGAGCTCGGCGACGAGCCTGCTGTCGGTAGAGTTAAAGCCTGGATCAGCGTTGGCGGTTTGCTGCGCGGTAGCCCGTATGCCGATCGTTATTTGCGCGGGATCAAGCGCTGGTTCGCGAACTTCATGCTGCGGCGTCGCGGTCAACCGCCGGAGATCCTCGAGGACTTGAGCACGGTCGTGCGTCGTCCGGCGTTCGATGCGCTGTCGCTTCCGTCGAGCGTGCTGATGTTGCACTATGTCGGCGCCCCGCTATCGGGGCAAGTACCCGATGAGACGCGCGGCCGCTACCGGCTGCTCCGTCGGCTCGGACCGAACGACGGATTGACGTTGCTAGCCGATGAGCTGACGGAGAATGGACTCGTGGTGACTGAGGTCGGGCTCGATCATTACTTTCGTGCTGAGGATATCGATTTGCGTACTGTTGCGTTGATGTATGCGGTGTTCACCGAGCTCGATCGACGCGAGCAGTTTCGCGTCGGGCGTCGAACGAGTCGGTGCGCGCCCGGCGTGCACGACCGCGCTGCGTGCAGCGGATTGACGACGACTCGGGTCGTCGTGCGATGAGGCGCCGGCTTCGGGTCGGTCGCGCCAAGGCGGCGCGCGCGCGGGCCCGACATCGCGCTGCGCTCACGTCCCGCAGTGCGCTGATCATGCTCGTCGGCCTCGGTGCCGCAAACACGCGCGCGCAGGACACCTTGATCGACAACTGGGAATTCAGCGTCAAGACCGACAACGACACGTTGCTCGATACCGATAGGTTCTACACGAACGGCCTCTGGATCAACGCGTTGAAAGTGGAGATCGATCGCTGGTTCGGTTGGAGCATCGCGAACGAGACCTACACGCCGTCGGATATCTCGTTACCGCCCGAGGACATTCTCCCTGACGATCGCCCCTACGCCGGCTGGAGCTATGTCTCGTACTTCCGCGGTCATATCGACGAGGACGATGCGGCCGTGATCTGGGAGTTCGGCGGTGGTTGCATCGGACCGTGCTCGCGAGCGGAGCGTTTCCAGGCCTTCTGGCACTCGGAAGTCGTCGACGTGCCCGAGGCGCAGGGTTGGGCGGCTCAAGTCACGGACGAGGTCGGTGTGCACGTGCGGCGAATCCGCATGAAGCCGATCCGTCAGTGGCTCGGCGATGAGCGCGGCCTCAAAGCCGATCTGATGCGCACGACCGAGTTTAGGCTCGGCAACATCAAATCGGACGCGACGATCGGCATGACGGGCCGACTGCGGCTTGGCAACATGCGCGGCTATTTCGATGGCGCAGGCGTCGGAGATTTGGTGCCGAAGCGCGCTGTGCCGCGCTCGAGCGACCGCCCGCGTGATTGGGTCGACCGTCCGGGGCGCGGCTGGCTCTGGTCAGACGAGAGCTTCGTCTACGCGCATATCGAAGGCGCGCTCGTCGCGCGCGACTCGACGATCCAGGGTGGACTATTCAACGACGACAGCCCGTTCACGCAAGACATTCGCCACGTCGTCATTCGCACCGAGATCGGCATTAAGTTCGTTTGGCGCCGCGTGCTGTTCGGCATGAGCTGGAACTCGACGAGCACGGACTTCGCGAGCTGGAAGTCCGAGCTGAACCATCACAACTGGATGAGCTTCTATGTCGTCGCGCATTAGCCCGGGCATCCCACCGAGGACGCATCCTTGTCGGCAGCCGCGACCGCGCCTACACTGCGTCGCATGGTCATGACTCTCGACGCTCTGCGCGCGCGGCGCTACCGGCTGGCAGGCTTGCTCATGCCGCTCATGCTCGCGAGCTGGCTCGGCGCCGCCGCCGCGCCATGTGCTGCGATGGCCGTGGGCGGCGACCACGCGTCCGAACACGCCACCACCGGCGATGCGATCGTCGATCATCCGCACGGCGATCATCATCAGACGCATGACTCGGCGGAGACGTCGTCGCATCCCGCATGCCCGCACTGCGCGCATGACCGGGACGGCGCAGGCACGAGCGACGCGGCCGCGCATGCGGCCTGCGGCGAGGCGCCCGCCAACGTAACGGTCAGCCTGCGCCTCGAGCCGGATCGGCCCGATCTGTTGGCCGCAATCCCCGCGGCCTCGGAAACCGTCACGTGCGACCGCGCCGCCGATGTGTTCGTGCGGCTGCACGCCGGCGGCGTTCCGCCACCCACACGGGCGCTGTACCTAAGATACTGCCTGTTTCTGAATTAGCGATCACCGTCGCACGCGCACTATCGTGCGCGCTCGTATGGCGCGGAATTCACGCGCCAGTTCTCAACGAGAGATAGCCGGCCGCCGTTGTGGCGGCGATCGGCGATCGGGTGATGTAAATGGACAGATTTAGATCGTCCGGGTCTGACTGGCTCAACACAGTCATGTCCCGGCGGCGCTTCGTCGAGGACTTGAGTGCCGGCAGCGCGCTAGCGGGGCTCGGCTATTGGCCAGACCGCGTGCGCGCCGCGAACGTAGGCGCGCCCGCGGAGTTACGCGGTACCGAGTTCGAACTTACGGTCGCGGAACACGCGGTCAACCTGACTGGCCAGCCTGACGTTGCGACGCTCATCAACGGCTCGCTGCCGGCACCGATACTGCGTTGGCGCGAGGGCGATACTGTGCGGCTGCGCGTCCACAACGCGCTACCGGAGCCGACGTCGATTCATTGGCACGGCATCGTATTGCCGGCCAATATGGATGGTGTGCCCGGCTTGAGCTTCCGCGGCATCGCGCCCGGCGAGACGTTCGAGTATCGAATACCGGTTCGGCAGAGCGGCACGTATTGGTATCACTCGCACTCGGGCTTCCAGGAGCAGGTCGGTCACTATGGCGCACTGATCGTCGATCCACGTGAGCCCGAGCCGTTTGCCCACGACCGCGAGCACGTGATCTTGTTGTCAGATTGGTCTGAGCTTGCGCCGCGCAAGATCTACTCGCTGCTTCGCAAGCAGTCCGATTACTTCAACTGGAATAGACCGACGGTCGAGATGCTCGCGGAGCGGGCGCGCGAGATCGGCTTTCGCGCTGCGTTCGCTGAGCGTGCGGCGTTCTTGCGAATGCGCATGGATCCAAGCGATCGCGCCGACGTTAGCGGCTACGGCTATACGTATTTGCTCAACGGGATGCCGCCGGCGGCGAACTGGACCGGAGTTTTTACGCGCGGCGAGCGAGTACGGTTGAGGTTCATCAACGGCTCGTCGATGTCGTATTTCGACGTGCGCATTCCCGGATTGACGATGACCGTCGTTGCAGCCGACGGCCAAAACGTGCAGCCGGTCAGCGTCGATGAGTTTCGCATCGGTGTCGCCGAAGTCATCGACGTGATCGTCGAGCCGTCCGATCGCGATGCGTACACGATCTTTGCTCAGTCAATGGATCGCACGGGCTATGCGCGCGGCACGTTGGCCGTTCGCACCGGCCTGTCCGCCGACGTGCCGACCGTCGATCCGGTCGTTTATCTGTCTATGGCCGATATGGGGCATGGTACGCACAACGCCGGCGCTGTTAAATCTGCGGCGATTTCACACAGCATGCCAATGTCGGGTGCGATGGATCAGTCGCAGCACGCCGCCTCGCCGATGGCAGGCGGAGGTGGATCCATGCTGCGTCATCCAGACAGCGAGAGCGGCAATCCAGCCATCGGCATGCAGACGATGACGCCTAGCGCTCGCCTCGCCGATCCCGGCGTCGGCTTGCGCGACAACAGTC
>JAHEEN010000046.1 GCA_024640685.1 Rhodospirillaceae bacterium | reverse complement strand
GCCTGCGCCGAACAGCTGACCTGAAGCGATGCGAAATGCGAGCTGGTAACCGATTTGGCCGGCAGCGCCGGTGATCGCCACGCGTGCGGGCGCCGAGTTGTTATTCGTCATGGTCGAACGGAATCCTCTGAACTCTGAGTGTCGAATCGAACGGGGGCGCAATTTTAGCACGCAGTCGCGGCGCGCCCGTCAGGGTTCGAGCCGGTCGGTGATCGTATCGGGCACGCTGGCCTCGGGGTAGGCGGCAGCGAAGTCCTCGAGCTCGTCGCGCGCGCCGGCGAGCTCGCCGGCATCGAGTAGCGACTCGATGCACGCGAGCCACTGCTCCGGATCATCGCCGAATGCTCCGCCGCAGCCCGCCGGTTGTGCACGCATCGCTTGCGCGGCCGAGCGCAGGCCGGCGGCGCTCGGAGCAGCCGCATCTTGTGCGGTGTCGGAGAACACGACCGCCTCCTCGACGGCCATCTCGGGCTCTGCGGTCGCGGCGGGCGCCGGCTCGGTGATGTCGGCGGCTGGTGCCAGCGCGGACGCTGCGGTCGGCACAGCCGGAGCTTCGCTTCTGCCGCGGCGGGCCTCCTCGGCCTGCGGTTCCGCCTCTAGCATGCTCGGCGCGCGAAGCGTCTCGGGCGCATCGGTTATCTCGGGCATCTCGCGCGTCGGCATCGCAAGCCTGAGCACGAGACCGAGCGCGAGTACCACGGTTGCCGCCATCGCCAGCGGTGGCAGGTAACCATGCAGTCGGCGCGCCTGAGCTCTCTCGGCGGCGGCCATTATCGCGGCATCGACGGCGGGCGGCGGCTCGTCGGCATATCCGGCAGCGCGGAACGCCGCGCGAACCTCGTCGCGCTCCTGATCCAGGACGTCGTTGTTTGGATCGTTCGTCATCGCTGTCTTGCAGCACCCTCGCGTTGCTCGTCGAGCGACTGGCGCAGTCGCTTGACAGCATACCGTAGCCGGCTCTTGACGGTTTCCCTGCCGGTGCCGACGACTGTAGCGATCTGCTCGAGTGTCAGGCCGGCGTCCTCGTGCAGAAGAAACGCCTCACGCTGCTCATTCGGCAGTAACGCCAACGCTGCGCTGAACGCGGCACGCAGCTCGGCGGCAGCTGCGGCTTGCTCCGGGCCCGGCGATGCGTCGGCCGGATCGAGATCATCGGTTGCGACCGGTCGCGCAGGCTGGCCGAGGCGGCGGTAGTGATCGACGAGCACGTTGTGGGCGATGCGGTACAGATACGCTTGAAACGGCGCGTCGGCGCGGTAGCTGGATTTGGCGTGTATCAGCTTGAGCCATGTGTCTTGAAATAGATCATCGACGAACATAGCGTTCACCTGCCTCGCGAAGTATCGGTACAACGGTGCCCGGTAGCGTTCGTACAGCGTCTCGAATGCCGTCGACCCGCCGGCTTTGAAGCTCAGCATCAACTGATCGTCGGGTCGCGCATCCACGCTGCGAGCTTACGGCTTAAGCCTTGGCACGAGAAGCCGGAGGGCGCGTCGAGGGTGCAGCTGACCGAATTGACGGATATAACGTTCGATCACTGCAAATGGGGCTAGCGCGGCGTAAGCTCGCCTGCATACTTGCGCACGAGCCCGCGCAGCTGATGGTACGTGAGGCCGAGCAGCTCCGCCGTCATGCGCTGGTTGAACTGCGCCCGCTCGAGTGCGCGCCGCAGCAGCTGCAACTCGAACTCTGCCACGGCTGCTTTGAAGTCGTCCGGGAACGTCTCCGCGTCGGTCGAGTCCGGCGGCGGGATCGCTAAGTCGCGCGTCGTGCGCCCCTCGTCCCTATAAGTTGTCGCAAACGGATCGAACAAGATCTCGGCGAGGGGCGCGTCCGGCTCCGTAGCGCGATAAACGCTGCGCTCTACAGCGTTTCTGAGCTCGCGCACGTTGCCGGGCCAGGGGTGCCTCAGTAGCGCCGCCTCGGCCGCGGCGTCGAAGCCCGGAAAAAACGGCCGCTTGAGCTCGCTAGCGACCGCAACGCCGAAGTGGAATGCGAGCGGCAGGACATCGTCGATGCGGGCGCGCAGCGGCGGCACGTGGATGACGTCGAACGCGAGCCGGTCGAGAAGATCGGCCCGGAACTCGCCGCGCCGCGCAAGCTCGGGCAAATCCTCGTTCGTTACGCCGATGACTCGGGCGTTTGTCACGAGGGTTCGCGCGCCCCCGACGCGGCGAAATTCGCCGTATTCGATGACGCGCAAGATCTTCTCTTGCATCCGCGGCGACACAGTGCCTAGCTCGTCGAGCACGAGCGTGCCGTCGGCGGCGCTTTCGAAGTGGCCGACATGAGTTCGCGTCGCACCGGTAAATGCGCCGGCCTCGTGACCGAAGAGCTCGGTGTCGAGCAGCGGTTCGGTCAGTGCAGCGCAGTTAACTTTGACGAGCGGCCGATCCCATCGATCCGACAGATAGTGCAGCCGCGATGCAATAAGCTCTTTGCCGGTGCCGCGCTCGCCACTGACGAGCACTGGGCGGCTCAAAGGGGCAGCCTGTGAAACGTGCTCTAGCATCGCCAGAAACGGCGCGGACTGACCGACGATCGGTGGTTGGTCACGATACTCCGCCATGATGTGGGGAAAAATACCAATACCGTCAGCGAATTTCACTTCAAAGAGGTATTTTACGCCATCTTAACTGCCTGCCCACTGCGTCCGTCAATCGCGTTTCCTCAATAGTGCCAGTGAGTTACGTGCACGGGCGGGGGTTGGCACGAATGCTGCTATCTATCCGTCGAGGACCCTTCGGAGGCCGAAAGCTATGGGAATTTTCTCGCGATTCACCGACATCGTTAACTCCAATATCAACTCGATTCTCGACAAGGCAGAGAATCCCGAGAAGATCATCCGGTTGATGATTCAGGAAATGGAGGACACGCTGGTCGAGGTGCGCTCGGCTGCCGCGCGTTCGATCGCCGACCGCAAGGAGTCGCAGCGTACGCTGACGATGCTCGAGCGCGAGGCCAAGGAGTGGCATCTAAAGGCCGAGCTGGCCGTTGACAAGGGTCGTGAGAATCTCGCCAAGGCAGCTCTCGTCGAGAAATCGCAGGCGCTCAGTGCCGCGGATGCGTTGCGCGCGGAGCTCACTGAGCTCGATCGAGGACTCGACAAGCTCAGCGATGACATCGCCCGGCTCGAAGCCAAGCTCGCCGATGCCCGAAGCCGCCAACAGACGCTGATCGCGCGCCACGAGACCGCGAGCCGCCGACTGGAAGTCCGTGAGAAGATCCATGACTATCGTATCGACGACGCGCTGGTGCGATTCGACCACTACGAGCGACGCATGGACGATATCGAGGGACGCGTCGAGGCCTATGATTTGGGAGCGCGCAACGACTTGCGCCAGGAGTTCTCCGATCTCGAGGCGTCCGACGCCGTCGAGGAGGAGCTGCGCAACATCAAGCAACAGCGCGAGAATCGAGCTGGCGACGGCTCCAGCAACAACGGATAGCGGTCGATGCCCGAAGCAGTTGCCATTCTTTTTACGATATGCGTGCTACCGCTTGCGATCGTCATGCACTACGTGACGAAGTGGAAAGCGACGAAAGGCTTGTCGGAGGCGGAGGAGCGCATGCTCGAGGATCTGTGGCGGGACAGCCAGGCCATGGAGAGTCGCCTCAACGCGCTCGAAACGATCCTCGATGACGAAGTGCCAGGCTGGAGAAAACGAACATGAACGACACACGTGGCCCAGGGCCTCGCCGGTTGTGCAAGGACCCGAGGAACAAGCTCGTGTCGGGCGTTTGCGCGGGCATTGCCGATTATTTCGGGTTCGACGTCACGATAACGCGGCTCATCGTCGTCGCCGGGCTTTTTTTGTTCTTGCCGACAACGTTGATCGCCTACGTGTTGCTCGCAATCCTGTTACCCGCAAAGCCGGCCGTCGACAGCGATTACCGCGATCCGCGCTCTGAGCAATTGCAGCGCAGCGTGCGCTCGTCGCCGCACGCGACACTCGACTCTATTCGCCACCGATTTCGCGAGCTCGACGGCCGCCTACAGCGCCTGGAGAAATATGTCACGTCGAAGCGCTTTGCGCTGGATCGCGAATTCGAGGCGCTGAAAGACTAGCAGGCTGACCCGAGTATCTGAGCAGGCGACCGCTGCGCTACGCAAACGAAAAACGCCAGGCACGCTCGCCTGGCGCTTGCTTCAAGAACGACAACGGCCGACAGGCGTTGGCCTTAGTTCGGGTTGACCTCACGGAACGCGACGATCTCGTCATTGAATGAGGCCGCAACCATCTCCATCTCTTCGACGGCCGCATTGTGGCGGCTGACCATGATGGCCTTGAATTCCTCGGGGGCGTCGTCGCCGGCCGCCTGCAGCTCGGAATTGACGCAGTTCAAATACGCATCCATCGCTTCCATGTAGGTGCGAATGGTTTGCTGCGCAGCGACCATCTCGTCGATCGTCGCGGCTTCTCCATCGGGGACCGCAACTAGAGGCGGATAATCGCAGGCTATGGCTGCGCTCGTGCTCGCGCAGGCCAGTATCGCCAGACACGACCTGAGAAAAGTCATAGCGTTACCTCGAAAGCTAATACTGCGGAGTCCGGTCGACTATACCCCAGCGTTCTGCGGCGCACCAAGCAGCGCCGCCGCGTTATGAGATCGGCGTCACGCGAACAGCTGCCGGTACCGACCGCTGCCGTCGGCCTGCTCCATCATGGTCTCGAGTAGCTGATCGGCTGTCATTGGATCGCCGAAAAGATGGCCTTGGACGTAGTCGCAACGTTTCTGCCGCAGCAATTCGAGCTGGCGGTCCGACTCGACGCCCTCGGCGACGACTTTGAGACCTAGGCTGTGCGCCATATTGATAATCGCATCGACGATTGCGGCATCGTCCGTGTCGATCGCGAAATCACGAATGAAAGACTGGTCGATCTTCAGTGTGCTGATTGGAAACTGCTGCAGCGAGCTCAATGACGAGTAACCCGTGCCGAAGTCGTCGATTGTCAAGTGCAGACCCATTGCGTAAAGCGCGTTCAGCAGCTGGACCGTTCGGTCGGCATCGTCCATCAACGTCGTTTCGGTGATCTCGAGCTCGAGGCAAGTCGGCGAAACGTGATGCGAGCGAAAGATGCCTTGCAGCTTCTCGAGAAAACGGTGTTGTTGCAGCTGCTTTAGCGAGAGATTGAGGCTGACGATGCTCGGCGCGGCCAGCGAGCTTTGCCAGTGTCGATAGTCCTCGCAGACCTGATTGAACACCCAGTCGCCCAACTGCAGGATCAAGTTCGATTCCTCGGCAATCGGAATGAAATCCGACGGGTAGACGAGACCTTTGTCCGGCACCTCCCAGCGGACGAGTGCCTCGGCACCGGCAATCTTGCCGGTCGCCAGCTCGTACTTGGGCTGATAGTGCAGTCGTAGCTCGTCGCGCTCGAACGCCCGACGCAGCTTGCTTTTTAGCATCAAGCGGTCAACGGTCGCGGTGCTCATTTCCTCGGAAAAGATCTCGAAACAGTTCCCGCCCGCGCGTTTAGCCTGGTAGAGCGCCGCGTCGGCATCGCGCAGAAGGTCGATGACGTTGTCGGCATCGCGTGGGCATATCGCAATCCCGATGCTCGAAGTAACGTAAATCTCTTGCGCCTCCATTCGGAAAGGGCGACCGACCGCGTGCAACAGCGTTTGTGCGAGCTCTGTTGCTCGATCGATCGCATCGCCGAGACGATCGAGATTGCCGACGATCAGTGCGAACTCGTCGCCGGCTAATCGGCCAGCGATGGCGCCGTCAGGCATGTGCGCAACGATGCGCTGCGCGAAAATCTCAAGCGCGCGATCGCCGGCGCTGTGTCCGAGCGTGTCGTTGATGTCCTTGAATCGGTCAATATCGATGTAGAGCAGCGCGAGGCTCTGGTGCGAACGGCGTGAACGGGCGATGCTCTGCTGCAGCTGATGCTGAAACTGCATCCGATTGGAGATTTTCGTCAGTGGATCCGTGCGGGCCAGAAACTTGATGCGATTTTCGGCGCGGCGTCGCTCGGCGCTGTTCTGCGCGGCGACGATCCAGCCCTCGGGCTCATTCTGGTCGTCGCGAAGCTCTGCAACCGTATATGAGACCGGCAGCGGCGTGCCGTCACGCCGCGAAAACGTGCCGTCGCTGGAGCGCGCGGCCCGCTCGCCGGGGCGCGCCTTCGAGCCTAGGTCGACGTCGATGAGCTGGCGAATCGGACGTCCGCTGAGCGCTGCGCTCGGGAAGTCGAGCAACTCGGCGGCGGCGCTATTAGCGTACGTAATGCGGCCATCGCGATCGGTGACAAGAATGGCATCGCTAATACTGCCGAGCAGTCGACGCAGATAATCGTGCGATCGTTGCGTATCGGCGAGCGACTGCCTGAGCTCGTTGATGGATTGCGCGACGCCACCGAGGTCGGAGTCCAGGCCGAGCGGCAGCTCGTGGATCGCAGTTGCTTCCGACAGGTCTGCCGCGAGCTGGTCGAGGGGTCGCAGCAACCTGCGCGCGAGCACGAAACTCAACGTAACAAGCGCGACGATGCCGAGACCGGCGAGCGCCATCAGCAGCCACCCGACGAGCGAGTTCGCCGCGAACGCCGGGCGCGCGAATACCGCAATACCGATATACGCGGCGGTTATCGGGCCAACGCAAACGGCGAGCCACGATAGGTACTTGCGGGTCAAGCGGGTCATCGATTCAATCTGGGCGGAGCCGCCGTGCTAGTGTCGATTGTCGTCGGTTGATATTTGGTTTTGTAGTTTAGGCTACCGGTGAAGTCGTGGACACTAGACTATCCGCGAGCCCGGTCAAGATTATGATCAATTCCGGTTATCGGCTGCGAGCCTAGCTCCGATGCGCACCGCCCATCCGCCGCGCGGTCTTCGTAACCGCCACGTCCAGACTATTGTTAACAGCTTACCGCTGCGCTCCAAGCGATGGCGGCGTAACGTCGCTGCGTTGCAGCATCGCTCCAGCGCCGTCGTGCTGCGCCTGAACGACGCACGGCTCATGGGCTATTACTGCCCCGGCACCGATCCCGAGCGAGGTCTGGTGGTACTCCTGCACGGCTGGGAGGGCGGGGCTAATGCGCGGTATCTGTTGAGTCTCGCAGCGGCGCTCGCCGAGGAAGGATACGCGACATTTCGCCTGAACTTCCGCGATCATGGCGGCACGCACGGGCTCAATCGGGAGCTGTTCCATTCGTGTCGCATCGCTGAGGTCGTCGACGCCGTCGGCGCGGTCGCAGCGCAGTACGCGCCGGCGCGACTTGCGATCGTCGGTTATTCGCTCGGCGGGAACTTTGCGTTGCGGGTCGGCGCCCGTGCGCAGCGAGCGGGACTGTCGATACAGCGGATCGTCGCTGTCTGCCCTGTCCTACATCCGCCGGCGACGATGGCGGCGCTCGAGACTGGACTCTGGATCTACCGGCGCTATTACCTGCAACGGTGGCGGCAATCGCTGCGGACGAAAGCGGCGCTGTTCCCGGGCGCTTACGCGTTCGGTGATCTGCGCCGACTGCGGACGCTGACGGAAACGACGGAGTTTTTTGTCCGCGAGTACACCGAGTACCCCGACATCGCGGCCTATTTGAACGGCTATTCGATCATCGGCGCCGCGCTAGCCACGCTGAATGTGCGGAGCCGGATCATCGCAGCGAGTGACGACCCGATCATTCCACGCGGTGATCTCGCGCGCCTATTGCCGCAGCCAACGCTCGACATCACTGTGCTGCCGTGGGGCGGGCATTGTGGCTTCGTGCAGTCGTACACGCTCACGAGCGCCGTCGAGGCAATGATCGTCCGCGAATTTAACAGCTAGCTGGGCGCTGCCGATCAGGACGGTACTTGGCGTTTCTCCTTGAACGCGTGCGCACTGCCCCCGCTCGTCACCTTGATGTCGCCTTCGATAACAGCACCTTCGGCGACGGCGATCGAGCTTCCCGACAGACTGCCGGCGATGTGCGCGGTTGCGGAAACCTCGATCTTGTGCTCGGCGATGACATCGCCGTCGACATGTCCGGCGACGACGACGTCGCTTGCACGCAGCGTACCGTTCGAGCGGCTGCCTTCGGCGAGCGTCAACGGTCCGTCGATGTCGCAGTCGCCTTCGATCTCGCCGCAAAAGACATACGTGCCTTTGCCGGACATCGAGCCCTTGATCTTGGTCGTCGGCGCAATATAGGTCGCCGCATTGTCGGAGTTGTCGAGAATACGTCGTTTGAACATGGCTGCTACCTGAAGCTTGAGACGATTGCGCGAAAGTTAGCCGATCGGCGCGCAGCGCGCGAGTGCACAGTTCCGCAGACGTCGGGTTGCCTCGTCGAACGGGCCGTTTGGGCAGCGACCGGCTGAGCCTCGTCACCTTTTGACCCGCTGCGTCACTTCGCGCGGCGATCGGTGTGCCGCAGGCGCCCGTGTTGCCACTCGATTCTGCTGTCTGGCACAAAGCTTGCTGTGTTTATCGCAGCAGAGTTGGACTTGGACGCGCATGAAACCCGTTCGCGAGACAATTGCACTGTTGCTCGGCGAGGCTGGCGGCGACCGCTGGCAGCCGCGCGGCTTCGTCGCCGGTGCCCAGCGGCTCGTCCGTAGCGGCGACGGCACGATGCAACTCGAAGCCATCGCCGATGCGGAGGAGTTCGACGCGACGGCTCGCACGACCGGTTGTTTCCGACGCGGTAAGCCTATCCACGATCCGCAAACGAGCGAAGTCATCGGCTACGAAATGGAAGAGGTGCCGATGCTGCGCGCCGCAAACTGGCGCTGATACTCTGCTCCGATCGGCTCAATCGATCGCGTCGCCTCGCGCGACGGTTTGGCGTTGCGCTTATAATCGTTGCCCCGCGCACGCGCCTAACCCTTACGCTCACCAGGCGCCTGCGGAAACGACGGAGTTTGGATGGCACAGGCGCTGCTGGATACGCGGCTCGCATGGCTGGATAGTCGAGCGCGTGTCGCGCTGATTCGCGACGGTCTTCGCGGTCTCGAAAAGGAATGTCTTCGGGTCGACGCACATGGAAGGTTGTCGCGCGAGCCGCATCCTTCGGCGCTAGGTGCGGCGCTGACGCATCCTTACATCACGACCGATTATTCCGAAGCGCTGTTCGAGTTCGTGACGCCCCCCTATGCGAGCAACTGGGAGCTGCTTCAGTTTTTGTGCGACATCCACTGTTTCGTCAACCGACACATCGGCGATGAGCGGCTTTGGCCGCAGAGCATGCCGTGCGTCGTGCGACCCGACGAAGACGTGCCGATCGCCAACTACGGCGAGTCGAATCTCGGTCGGCTGAAGACGATATACCGTCGCGGCCTAGGCCATCGCTACGGTCGCGCGATGCAGGCGATCGCGGGCGTGCATTTCAACTACTCGTTGCCGACGGAATTCTGGCCTGAGTACCAGGCACATTGTCGCGACTTGCGCTCTGAAATGGACTTCAGGTCCGATCACTACCTGCGGCTCGCGCGGAATTTCAGGCGGCATGCGTGGCTCCTGATTTATTTGTTCGGTGCGACGCCCGCGGTCTGCAAATCGTTTCCGATTCAGGCCGAGCACGATCTCCAGGAATTCGATGCGAGCACGTGGTATCGGCCCCACGGGACGTCGTTGCGCATGAGCGATATTGGTTATCGGAACAAGAGTCAGTCCGGCCTCAAGATTTCGTTGAACTCTCTCGACGAATACGTCTCGGGACTCGCGAGTGCAGTCAGCACGCCGCATTCCGATTTTGCCCGCATCGGAGTCAACGTCGAAGGCGAGTATCGCCAGCTCAATGCCAACGTTCTGCAGATCGAGAACGAGTACTACACGGCCGTTCGACCCAAGCCCGCGCAACAATCGGCGCAGCGTGTAGTCGCGGCGCTCGCGTCCGGCGGCGTCCACTACATCGAAGTGCGGACGCTCGATTTGAGCACGGCTGATCCCGTCGGTGTCAATCAGGCGCAATTGCGGTTCGTCGAGGCGCTGTTGATCTATTGCTTGCTCGCCGAAAGCCCGCCAATCGACCCGCGCGAGCTCGCGGAGATCGATGCGCGCGAGCTACTCGTCGCGAAGCAAGGTCGCCGCCCCGGCATCGAGCTTCCGGTCAATGAAGTGCGCGTGCCCCTCGTCGATCACGGTTTGGCGATCGTCGAGGGCGTTGCAGCAGTCGCGGCGCTGCTCGATGACGGAGATGACGCCTACTCGAGTGCCGTCGCCGCGCAGCGCGCGGTGCTTGCCGATGCGACGCTGACGCCGTCGGCGCGAATTCTCACCGAGATGGCCGAGCGCGAGCAGGGCTTTCTCGACTACACGCTCGAGATCGCTGCAGCGCACCGTGCTTACTTCGACTCGTTGACATTGCCCGACGAGCGCACAGCGGTGTTTGACGCGCTCGCAACCCGCTCGCTAGCCGAGGCTCGTGAGCTCGAGTACACGGAGACACGACCGTTCGACGAGTATCTGGCAGCGGTTACGGCTGCGGTCTGAGCGCCTGTCGCGGCGACTCGCTGTCGTTTTGTGATATCGGTCGTCGTCGCTAGCCTAGCGGCTCGGCGATACTGTCGCTTTGTGACACAGGCAATCGGAGCGACATGCTCAAGGCGACCTTCATCGGCGGCTTGATACTCGGATTCGCGGCGACATTGTCGGCGGCGGGGTTCTATCCGTGGGTCGATCATCTGCGCGTGGAATCGCGAACCCAGGTGCTGCCGAACGGTGGGCGCCAAGAGAACTTTTTCATCCGCCTGCCGGTCGATCAGATCGCGACGGTCGGCTCCGCCGAGCTTGCGCCCGGGGCCGCCGCGTTTCCGGCCGACCTAGCGCTACCGGAGCCATTGGCGGACGCCTCGATCCGAGTCGACCACTTCAAGGTGCGCGACGCGATGGGCGAGGTTGTCGGTGTCGGATCACGGCATCACGTCGGTCTTGCCGACGGCGCTGCGGCCGTCTGGTCGATATCGCTGCCGTCTCGCGGCGCCGTGCAGCTCGTCGGCCGCACCGGGTCCGATCAGATCAGTTCGGCGCTAGCGCGAGCGGGTTACGTCGCCGGGACGCCCTGGGATGGGACCGTCGAGGTGTCGCTCGGCGACGGCAACACACGAACCGGAATTCTCGTCGGCGGTAGCGGTGAATTCACACCGCTGACCGGCACGTTTCTGGAGCGATGGCAGATCACTGGCGTCGATGCCGCAGGTCGCCTCCAGGGCACGATCGAGCTCAACACGACGAGCTCCCTAGCACAATGAAATACCTGATCACGTTGTTACTCGGGCTCGCTGTCGGCGTGACGATGGCCGCCGGGTTGCTGTATGTAAATCCGCTTGCGATCGACAGCGGACAAGTCCTCGCCGAGGCTGACGATGTGTTCGGCTTCGACTCGCCGCTGACGGGCGAGCTCGCATTCGCCAGCGACGGCCTGTCGCGACTGACGAGCCATCCGAGTGGCGTCCCGGATCTCTGGGAAACGGCGATCGTCAAGAGTGCCCTTAGCGTTATTGCTCTCAAGGACAGCACCGGTGTTCCGGTGGGCGTTGCGAGTCGCGTCAGCTATCCGGCCGAGACGACCGAGCTTTTGACAACCGGCGTGCTGCTCAACGACGACTGGCTGGTGTCGCTACCAGACAGTGGCTCTTTCTTCGTAACGTCGCAGGCCAACTGGTGGCCGTTTCTCAAGGAAACTGTCATTCCAATCTGGTATTTCGGGCAACCTTGGTCGGGATCGAGCGCCATCGATCCGACGATCGGCCCGGACTCATCCGGACACGCAATCGTCACGGGCGCGACCGGCGAGTTCGTCGGGCGATTCGGCAACGCGACCGAGCATTACGACGTTCGCGAATTCGACACGCAGGTCGGGCCGAGTCAGCTTGCGGCCGAGCTGCGCGTCGCTTGGCGCAACGAGTAGCGTAGCTAGCTCTTGCCTGTCAGCGCGGCCCGCGCGATATCGTCGAGACTCGTGGCCGGATCGGCGACTCGCTCGGGGTCGAGCTCGGCGCGCGCTGCGATCAGTCGCTTGGCAAGCAAAAAATCCCTCGGGCTATTGACGGCGTCGACCGCGATCAGCCGTCCGTCTTGCAGGTAGTACGCTGCAAAGCTACGCGCGCGCTGGTCGCCTCGCACCGCGACCGCATCGTAGCCAGCCGATAGGCCTGCGATCTGCAGCTTGAGGTCGTACTGATCCGACCAAAACCACGGCACCTGCTCGTAGGGTTCGGCACGTCCGAGCAAGCTGTGCGCCGCTGCTTTACTCTGCTCGATCGCATTGTGCACGGACTCCAGCCGTACGCGGCGGCCAAAGATCCCGTTGGGATGGCTCGCGCAATCGCCGGCTGCGTAGATGCCTGGCTCGCTCGTGCGCGCGTGCGTATCGACGGCGATCCCGTTGTCGCATTCGAGCCCGGCATCGACGGCCAATTCGACGTTCGGCGAAATGCCGATCCCGACGACGACACTGGCGCATGGGATTTCCGTACCCCCAGCCGTAACGACGCCTTCGACGCGCTTGTCGCCTGTCAACGCCTCGACCTTGGTTTCGAACCGAAACTCGACGCCTGCCTCGGCGTGCACGGACTCGTAGAACCGTGAAATCTCCGGGCTGACGACCCGTGCCATGACGCGATCGGTGGCCTCGAGGACCATGACGTCCAGGCCGCGCGCCCTAGCAATCGCTGCAACCTCGAGTCCGATGTAGCCCGCACCGATCACGACGAGCCGGCGGCCGGGCTCGAGCTCGCGGCCGATCCGATCGGCATCGTCGATGCTGCGAAGCGTGTTCACGCCGGCGAGCGTCGCGCCGGGCACGGCTAGCTTGCGTACACGGCTTCCGGTCGCAAGCAACAGTCGGTCGTAGGCCAGCGACTCGCCGTTCGCGAGCATCGCGCGACGCTCGGCGGGAACGATGCGCGTGACGCGCTCGCCGAGCCGCATCTCGACACTGCGTTGCGCATAGAACGCCTCCGGCCTGATTGCAAGACGCTCTCGCGCGAGCTCGCCTGCGAGATATTTCTTCGACAGCGGCGGGCGCTGATACGGCGCGTACGGCTCGTCGCCGACGACCGTGAGCGTTCCGGGATAGTCGTTTTGCGTCAGTGTCTGAACTGTCTGCGCGGCGGCCTGGCCGGCGCCGACGATGATGAGGTGCTCCGACATCGTTTATCCTTGCGAGCGCAGCCCGAGATTATAGGAACCTCGGCGCGCGAGCGCAGGTTGCTTGCGTTGCCGTGCGGCTCGGCGTCAACGAGGGCCGCCGGATGACGCGCTAACAAGGAGAACAACGACGCGATGACACACGCAATTCAATTCGCGACCCCAGGAGGTCCGGAGGTGCTCGAGTGGGTCGAGGTGAAGCTGCCCGATCCGGCCCCTGGCCAAGCCCGTGTCGCACACTCGGCGATTGGCCTCAATTTCATCGATACGTACTATCGCTCCGGTGTCTATCCGCTCAAGCTGCCGAGCGGTCTCGGTAGCGAGGCGGCCGGCGTTGTCACGGCCGTCGGCGACGATGTCACCCATCTGGCCGTCGGTGATCGTGTCGCCTATGCGAATCCGCCGCCGATTCAGGCGTATTCCGAGGAGTGCGTCATGGATGCGCGCTGGCTCGTCAAGCTGCCGGACGAGATCGACGATGAGACGGCCGCGGCGATGATGCTCAAGGGTTGGACCGTCTGGTATCTGTTCCGGCGCACCTATGCCGTCAAGCCCGACGATACGATCTTGCTCTATGCGGCTGCTGGCGGCGTCGGCTTGATCGCCTGCCAGTGGGCCAAGCGCATCGGCGCGCGCGTCATCGGCGTTGTCGGCACCGATGCGAAGCGGCAGCTCGCGCTCGCGTACGGCTGCGATGCGGTCGTGCTCGCCGACGATGATGTCGTCGGCGCGGTCAAGGATTTGACCGACGGTGCCGGCGTGCCGGTCGTTTACGATTCGGTCGGTCGCGATACGCTCGAGCAATCGCTCGATTGCCTGCGTCCGCGCGGGCTGCTCGTCAGTTTCGGTAGCTCGTCGGGTACCGTCGATGCGTTGGCGCTCAACGAGCTCGCCAAGCGCGGATCGCTCTATGTCACCCGGCCTACGCTGTGGAGCTACGTGACGAATCGCGATGAAGTCGAGGCCGCCAGCGGCGAGCTGTTCGAGCTCGTCCGCAGCGGTGATATTCACATCGAGATCGGCCAGCGGTTTGCGCTGCAGGATGCCGCCGACGCGCAGCGCGCGCTCGAGGGGCGTCGCACGACCGGATCGACGGTGCTGATTCCGTAACCGCGGCGACCGAGTTTCCGCGGCAATGCGCGAGTTTTTTCGCTAGCAGCATTCGCCGCCGCACGCCTAGACTCCCGGCTTCGATCCATTCGATCTCGTCGGGGAGTCGGCTGTGTTTCGCCTGCGTCACGAAGCGTCTTTCGAGCTGCCGATCACTGCTGTCTACCAGGCGCTACTGACGGTACTCGCGCAGCGGCGCTGGGCCTACGAGCCGTCGCTGGATGCCGGCGCCCGCCCGGCGGTCGGCCAGCGTTATGCCGTGCGCAACGGCTCGGTCGTTCGCCATGGGCGGGTCGTGGAGTGCCGGCAGCCGGTGCTGCTGACGCTCTACGAGACGCTGTTCGATCCGCCATGCCGGGTCCGCCTACGATTGCGTTGGCGACTCGAGCCCTGCGACCAGGCGACCGCGCTACGACTCGATACGAGCTACGAGCTCAACCGTCCAGCGAGCTTGAATCGAAAACGCTGGCAGCAGGAGATCGACGCCCACTGCGCGCGACTGCACCGCGCGACGGCAGCCGTGCTGAGCGATGCCGGCGATCAGGGTGTCGGCGCAAGCGGCCAAAGTATAGGCAGCAATACCATGACCGTGACGAATACAACGAGCGTCAAAGGCAGGCCGAGCTTCAAATAGTCGGCAAACTTGTAGCCGCCCGGTCCCATGACGAGGATGTTCGCCGGGTGCGACATCGGGCTCATGAATCCCGCCGCACCGGCCATCGCAACGGCCATCATCGCCGTGTGCGGGTCGATACCGAGCTGCAGGCTCGCCGACAACACGATCGGCGCCATCAGGACGACGAGCGCGACGGTAGGAATGACCATCGTCCCGGTCGCCGTGATCAGATAGAGGCCCGCGATGACCCACCACGGGCCGAATGGGCCCAGCAGCTCGACGGTACCTTCGCCAAGGAACTGGGCGGCACCGGTTTGCTCCATCGCCGTGCCGAGCGGCAGCATGCCGGCGATCAAGAAGATTGCTCGCCATTCGATCGCGCGATAGGCGTCCTCCATGCTCAGGCAATTCGTCACGACCATCAGCGTCGCGCCGATCACCGCGGCGATGTAGATCGGCAACCAGCCGATCAGCACCGAGAAGATCACGCCGAACATGATGCCGGCCGCAAGCGGCGCTTTGGCCGTATCGACTTGGCGCTGCGTGACCGGCGTCAGCACGAGGAAATCCGGATCACGCTCGATCAATGCCAGCTGTTGCCGCGGGCCCAGCAGCAGCAATGCATCGCCGAGCTGCAGCACGAGGCTGTCTAGGTTCGTGCGAATCGCCTCGCCGCGACGCCAGACGGCGATGAGCTCGAGGCCGTATTTCGTGCGGAAATTGACGTCGCCGGCGGGTTGGCCGACGAGGCTAGAGCGCGGATCGAGCGTCGTCTCTAGCAGGCTCAGGCGATCGGATTCGAAGACATTGAGGTTGGGTTGCGCGCCGGGGCGCACTTCTAGCTCCTGCAAGCCGCGCAACACGTCGAGATCTTCCTCGCGGCCCTGCAGCAATAGCAGATCGCCGCCGCGCAGCGCCTGATCGGAGTCCGGCATGATCGTCAGCTCGCCATCGCGAAACAGCGCCAACAGACGAAAGTCGAACGCATCGCCGAGGCGGCTGCGCACGAGGGTATCGCCGGCCAGCTGCGACTCGTGCGGCACGCGAACGACGAAGATGCGCTCCTGCAGGCGATAGTCTTCGCTTACTTCTTCCTCGCCGATCTCGCGGCACGACGAAAACTCAGCCGAGCGCTCGAGCTCCTCGACAGTCTCTGGCGTGGCTTGCAGCAACAGGACGTCGGTGGCACGCAGCGGCACGTTCGCGAGGTTGACGCGGCGTACGAGATCGCCGCGCCTGATTGCGAGCACGTTGGCGCCGTAGTTGTCGCGGAACTCCGAGTGCCGCAGCAGCTCACCGACGAGCTTCGAGTCATCGCCGACGATGACTTCAACGAGACGCACCTGCTCGGCCATCAGCGCCTGCAGCACTGGCGCCTCGCGCTCGATGACCAAATCGCTCCAACGCTGAAACTCGTGAAACCGATCTAGGCGGCCTTGAACGAGCAGCCGGTCACCGCCGGTGAGCACGGTTTGTCGCGACGGCATAAGCTGGTCGCGGCCATGCCGCTTGAGCGCGATGACGATCAGTCCTGCAGCAACGCCAATGCGGCTTTGCGCCAACGTTTTGCCGACGAGAATCGAGTCTTTTGGCACGACCATCTCGAACGCCTGAGCCTGGAGACCGTACATCGTCCTAAGGTTGCGCTGGCTGCGCCGCTGCGTCTGCTCCTCGGGCTTCTTACGCGGCAGCATCAGGCGACCGAGCAGTGCAACGAACAGCGTGCCGACCGCGAGCACCGAGCCGCCGATCGGCGTGAAATCGAACAGCAGAAACGGCTCGAGCCCGGCATCCTCGAGCGCGCCGCTGATCAATAGATTCGGTGGTGTGCCGATCAACGTCGTCAGACCGCCGAGCAGGCAGCCGTAAGCTAATGGCATCAGCAAGCGCGAGGCCGGCAGCCGCGTGCGCCTGGCTATATCGACGACGACCGGCAGCATCAGTGCGGCGACACCGATGTTGTTCATGAACGCCGACAGGATACCGGCCGTCAGCATGATGACGACGATCATGCGCGTTTCGTGGCGGCCAGCAAGGCGCAGCACGCTGGAGCCGATGACGTCGGCGATACCCGTTCGCGTCAGGCCGCTACTCAAGATGAACATCGCCCAAACGGCGATGACCGCGGCGTTGGAGAAGCCTGCGACCGCCTCCTGCGGGGTCACGAGCTCGGTGACGACGAGGCTGCCGAGCACGAGTAGCGCTACGACGTCCATGCGTAGCTTTTCGCTGACGAACAGCGCCAGCGCGGCGACTAGAATCGCCAGAACGAGGCCAATTTCGAGAGTCAACGAGACTCCTGGAAAGTCAGATGCTGTGCGGGACCGCGAGCGCAGCACGCTATTCTAGACTAGTGTCAGAAACACAAAAAGCGCGCTAGTCACAGTCGCGACGGACCCGAGGATTCGTGACGTCAGTCACGGATCGCGCGCGATGCGTTTCTATACTCGAAGCAAGTTCGTCGCGCGCGGGCTGTTGTCAGAGTCTCGCCTGCGCGTGCAAAGCGAAGGCACGACATGAACGGTACGACACCCGACTCGGTTGAGCCGGTCAAGAGCCTCAAGGAGTTCTTCCGCAACTCTGTGGAGAGGTCGATGCAGCGTCAGGGCGTCGAGGCCGAAGAGCCGACAGCGCATTACGTCGTATGCTTGCTGACAGTGTTTGCTCGCTCCGAAGCGTTGTTCGACGAATCTGAGACCCGCCGCGGCATTCGGCCGCTCGCATTGATGTTGGCCGATGCGCTCGCGGCAACGAGCCCGACCGACCGCACGGCCGCCTTGCAGAGGCTTGGCGACGTGTCGTTATTCGTCGCCGGATTCTTCTCAGCCAGTCTCGCCGACAAGGTCGTCGATGTCGACTATTACATCTCGATGGGCGGTGGCGCCTACCGATCGTTGTCGAATGAAGTCGGGCGCACGCCCCGGGGCGCCCACGTCGCGCCGATCTTCGACGAGCTATCGAGCAAGTTCGGGCACTTTGTCGATGTGTTGGCCGATGTCCGCGAGCACGCGAGCGGCCAACCGGATCGCGACGTGCTGCGGCTCTACGAACTCTGGCTGCGGACTGGCAGCCGGCGCGCCGAGCGCGCATTGCGCGCGCTCGGTATTGAGCCGAACACGAGTCTGGACCGCCGGGTCCGACACTGACTGGCGATGGTTGTCGATCAGCTACAGGCGCTGCTGAGCGAGACCTACGCGCTCGAGCTCGGGTATCGCGTTCGTGATTTCCTCGTCACCGATCCCGACGTTGCCGATCGACTCGACGCAGCAGGACGGCACAGCGACGAAAAGCTGTTGATTGCCGAGTCAGAAAGCGAGGCATCCGTGTCGTTGTACTTGGATCCCAAACTCCTCGGTCGTCTCGATCGCAACAACCCGGCAACCCAGCTCGATACCGACAATATCGAGGATTTTTGGACGGCGCTCGAAGGCGTCAGCCATTTTCTCTACTACGCGTGGAATGCCACGCTCGAGAAATCGGTGACGCTGATGGAGATGGAGCTACAGGCCGAGGTCGACAAGTTCGTGGCCGCGGCTCTGCTGTTGCGGCGTCAAGGCGCGATGTTGCCGCGGAGTCTGCATCGATGCCTATTCGACATGGCTCGCTTCGACGTGCGGCTCCGACCCGAGGAACTCGAGCGCTACCGCGACGCGAATCGCTACGCCGGTAAGTATTGCCTGCAACTGGCTAAACGCCTGTCGGGCGATTGCAATGCGGCGACGCTCAAGCGCGAGCTCTGCTACTTCTACCGTCTGCCGCAGCCCGAGAAGATTCAGCACATCGATGCGAACCGGGCGCCCGTTAATCATTAGTTTCTGACAATTGCTTGTCGCTGCGGCTGATGCCGT
>JAHEEN010000045.1 GCA_024640685.1 Rhodospirillaceae bacterium | reverse complement strand
GACGACGATGGCTTCATCTACGTCGTCGATCGCCTCAAGGATGTGATCATCACGGCCGGCGGCAAGAACGTCACACCGAGCGAAATTGAAAATCAACTGAAGTTCTCGCCGTATATATCGGATGCCGTCGTCGTCGGCGACAAGCGGCCCTATCTGACATGCCTGGTGATGATCGATCACGAGAACGTCTCCAAGTTTGCGCAGATGAACAACGTACCGTTTACGAACTACGCGAGCCTTTGCGGCGCCGCCGCTGTCAGCGATCTCGTCGGCCGCGAAATCGAAAAGGTCAACGCGAAATTTGCGCGCGTCGAGACAATCAAGAAGTTTCAATTAATCGATCAGTTGCTGGACCCCGAGGACGAAGAGCTGACGCCGACGATGAAACTCAAGCGCACCGTCGTCAGCGTGAAATACGCAACTCTGATTGATACGATGTACCGAAACTAGTGGGACGTACCTGATCGGGTAACGCGTCTCAACGACGGATTCTGGGAGAAGGTGCCATGAACAGGCTGTTAACCGTTGTCTCGAGCTCGTTTGTGCTGGTGGCGGGATGTGGCGCTCCATCGAGCGACAGTGGCAGTTCGGCCATCCGAGGCGTCACCGATACCGAGATCGTGATCGGAAGCCAGAATGACCTGTCCGGTCCCGTCGGCTTGCTCGGGCTCGATGCCGTCAACGGCGCTCGATTGCGATTCGAGGAGGCCAACGCCTCAGGTGGCGTGCACGGCCGGCAGATCCGCTTCATCGTCGAGGATGCGCAATACCAAGTTCCGCGGGCCATTCAAGCGACGAACAAACTCGTCAACCGCGACAATATCTTTGCCATGATCTTGAATATGGGTACGCCGATGAACAACGCGACGATGCAGACGCTGTTCGACGCCGGGGTGCCGAATCTTTTTCCGATCTCCGGCGCACGGCAAATGGTCGAGCCGTTCCGGCCGATGATGTTCACGGCACGCGGCATCTACTACGACGAGGCGCGTGCCGGCGTTCGGTATTTCGTCGACGAGCTCGGCAAGCAGAACGTCTGCGTGATGTATCAAGATACCGATTATGGGCAAGAGGTCTACGAGGCGGCTCACGATCAGCTCGAAGCAATGGGCATGGCGCTTACCGCCGAGACGTCGCACCAGCCGACCGACACCGAGTTTACGGCCGCCGTCCTGAGATTGCGCAACGCAAACTGCGATGCAATCGTTCTCGGTACGATCAACCGAGATACGATCCTGATCTTCGAGACCGCCCGCAAAATGGGTTGGGGCGACGTTATCTTCGGCGGAACGAATGCGTCGTATAACAGGAGCATCGCGGCTGTCGAAAGCGGTGCGGCGGAGGGCTATTACGCATTCGTGCACATTGCCGTCCCCTATGCCGACGACGACATGACGCCCGAGGTTGCCCGCTGGTTCCAAAGCTACACCGACCGGTTCGGCACCGAGCCGGGCTATCCATCCGTCGAAGGGTATCGCAACGCAGGCTTATTGGTCGATGCGCTCGATATTGCCGGTCCGGATCTGACTGCCGACGCCGTACTCGCTGCGCTCGAGTCTATGACCGACTATCGCGACATATTCGGCTACCGGCTGACGTTTGGTCCCGACGACCACAAGGCTGTCGACGAATCGGTGTTGATGACCGTTAGCAACGGTCGCTGGGTTAAGCTCGAAGAGTCCGTCAGCTACTGACGCGCGCGTCGCTTAGCTCTGGTCCCACTCGACGCGCTCGCCACCGGGCGTCTCGGGATCGTAGTACCACTTGAGCCCTAGCGGCTCCTCGCTCAACACGTTTGTTTTGAAGCTGCGCCAGGCTTGAATCTCGAAGTAATCGAGCGGGCCGTCCTCGGCGCTCAGCCGGTGCGGCACGCCTGACGGAAAGAAGACCAGCGTGCCCGGCTCGATCGCTTGCGACTCACCTTCGACCTCGACGCGGCCTTGGCCGACGAATGTCATATAACAATGTGCGGGCCCGGCGGGGTTCGCCGGCGTGCCGACATGGGAATGGTACGGCGACGAGCCGCCGTCGTGGTAATGCATCTCGCCAGCTTGAATCGCATTTGTCGGCGTCAGCCGGCTGCCGTCGAGCAAGCGTACCGTCGACTCCGCGCAGAAACGCCGCACGCGACCGCCGCTTGCGTCGCTCAAACGCCGCAGCGAGTCGCGGTTGAAAAAATAGCCGGGTCCGCCGGACAGACCGTCGTCGACGGCGGCCGGCGGTTTCGGCACGGCCATGTGCAGCACGTCCATGTCGGAGCCTTCGACGGCGAAGCGCACCGACTCGCCTGGCACGAGGAGCACGCCGGCGCCTTCCTCGGCCGCGTGCGTCTTCGCGGCAAACTCGACGGAGCCCGACGACGGCGTATTCATGATGTAGAGCACGTGGTAGTCGTCGCCGGCATCGAAGGCTAGCGTCTCGCCGGCTTCGATCGTGCGCCGGTAGACCGACAGCGTCTTCGAGCCGCAGAGCTCGTCGCTGCACAGCACGCGCTGCGAGCCGCCGTCGACGGGCTCAGCCGCGGCGGTATTCGAATTGATGATGAAGATGTCCTTAAAGCTTGCCATGGCTGCCTCGTAACAGTCGTTAGTTTGCAATTAGAGTTCGAAATTGACGCGCAAATGCCGCTCGCCGGGTCGCGCGCCGGCAGAACGAACGTTAGCGCGGATCGAGCTAGCGAGTCGACATCAAGATTTCGTACGTGCCGGCGACGTTACCCGCGCGCGAGATGTCGTACTCGATCAGATGATCGTAATCCTCCATGAGCACGGTCTCGACGATTTCGTCTTTCGACAGGCCTTGATCGATGCCAGCCGACACGCGCTCGATCAGATCTTCCATGTATTGGCGCTGCTCGATTACGTCGGCCTTCGTGCCCGGCAGCTCATGCCCCGGCGATAGGATGTCGAAGTCCAGCTGCTCGACCTGCCGCAGCGAGTCCAGCCAGTCGGGCATATAACCGCCGTACAGCGTCGTTCGCGGCGGCCGTTTCGGCGTCAGGAAATCGACGGTGTAGATCACGCGCTCGTCGGGAAACCTAATCACGGTCATGTCGTCGGAATGATTGCGGCCCGTGTAGTGTAGCTCGACCGTCTTGCCGCCGAGCGTAATCGTCGCCTGATCGCTGTAGTAGATGTCCGGTGGGACCTGCCGGATGCCGACGTGCTGGCGCGCCCAGATCTCTCGCGTCGACAGGCGGCCGTCGCCGTTTTGATCGGCACGCGCGAAGTTGCCGGCGAGCGCCGTGCCCTGTGCTTCGGCCTCGCTGATCGCGCCGTCGTTGTCGGCGTCCCAGAGCGCGTCGCGCGGCGGCAGCGGGGCATCGGCTGCCGGGCCCGCCAGTCGCGCGCGCATGTTCTCGTGGCCGATGAACTTTGCCGTGTCGGCGAATAGCTCACCGCCGCTCGCGTGGTCATAGTGGCTGTGGCTATAGATGACCCAGCGCACGGGCACGTCGAAACGCTCATCGAGCTCGCCCTTGAGCCACGTCGCTGCCTGCTCGCTCGTGGGATCGACGATGATGATGCCCTCCGACGTCACGAGGAACATGCCGAAATGCCGCACGTCGCGGAAGCGATAGAGATCGCCGGTGACGTGGTAGATCTCGTTGCGCGGCAGGCCTTCGCCGGAGCCGAAGCCCTGTTGCGATTGCGCGACCGTGTCGGATTCACAGCCTGCGGTGAGCGTCAGTAGGAGCAGTAGTTTTACGATTCTCATTATTTGACCTCTAAACAGCGAGAGTCAGTCGTCGATCTCGACGAGTGCGACACGGTTGACGCCGGAGAGCGCGAGCACGAGCGTGCCCTCGGGCGTCGCCATCATGTTACGGACGACGCCGCCGCCGGACGGAATCGGCCAGCTCTGGAACGTCTCCGTCTTGCTATCGAACCTGACGAGCGCGTTCGGGCGAGGGAACGTCTCGACGTACCAGATGACGTCACCGATTGTCGCGATGCCGTAGGGTTGCGACGTCTCGCCGCTAGGCGACAGCCACTCCTGCGTCTCACCAGTGTCCGGATCGAAGCGTGCGAGATAGCCGCGCGGGTAATCGGTATACCAAACCGCATCGTCCGGCGCGATCGCGATACGGCGTGGTCGCGTATCGGCGTGCGGCAGCTCGTGCTCGGTGATCTCGCCCGTCTTAGGATCGACGCTGCCGAGACGGTTGCCCCAAAAATCGACGTACCACGGTTCGCCCTTGGAGTTCGTCTCGATGCCGTACGGGAACGAGCCGTCCGTCGGCGCGGCTTTGACGATCATTTCCTCCGTGTCGGGATCGATGCGCCCGACGTGGCCGGACATCGCCGTGAACCAGACCGTGCCCTCGTCATCGACGATCGGCGTGTGCGGATGGTGGACGCCGTCGGGCAGCGGATAGTCGTCTACGCCGCCCGTGCGGGGGTCGAGCTTGCCCATGTAATTTTGGTAGTTGCCTGTGAACCAGACGTTGCCGGTGCCATCCTCGACGAGGCCGTGTGGCCCCGAGTTCGGAATCTCGAGCGGGTATTCGCGTCGCTCGCCGGTTGCCGTATCGACCCAGCCGATGCGGTTGGCGAACTGACCGGCCCACCAGATTGAGCCGTTCGATCCCGGCGCCGGATCGTGCGGCCGCGAGCCGAGCGTCGGCGCGAGCCATTCGGAGATCGTCACGTCGGCCGGCCCGGCCACGATGACCGGATCCGTGCCCGGCTTCTTCGGGAAGTTGGTCGCGAGATAGTCGACGACCATATCGGCGGTTTGATCCGGCAGCGCAATCATCGTGCCGATCAGGTTGCGCCAGCCCTCGGCGGAATAGCCACGCGCATTGGGGATGTAGTCGATGCGGTGACAGGCCATGCACGTGCCTTGGATGAATGCCTTGGCCTCGCCGTCCGGTAGCTCGACGGCTGCATCGTTGGTTTGCGCGGTGGCGATCCCCGGCGCCGCTGCTAGCGCGATGAGCGTTGCGATTCGATCGAACGAGCGATTGGGCTTGAACATGGCTGATCCCCCTAGCAGACGTAGCATCGTTATTGCTTGGAGTGTGCGACGAGCCGCTGCCCGGTACAAGCCCCCGACCGGCAAGCGCTGTCGGCTCGCGCCCGGGGCTCCGGCGGGCCGCGCCGGATTGCGTGCCGCTCAGAGGCGCCCGGCGGCGCGCAGGTTATAGGCGTGCGTGATGTTGCGGTTGCGCTGCGGCTCGTAATTGGCCAGGTCGCTGTATTCGGACAACGCGTCGCTCGCGAGCAGGTCGTCTAGCGACTGGCCGCTCGCCAACGCTGCGTCGACGACGTCCCGCAGGTCTTCGAAGAACTGCCGATAGGCGACGAAATCGGCCTTCGTGCCGGTGCTGCTGTGACCGGGGCTGACGATGTCGAAATCGAGCGCCTCGATTTGCTTTAGCGACGCGATCCACTCATCGAGCGTGCCGGTGCCCGGGAAACCGTAGGCGAGCCGCTTGACGTTCAAGAAGTCGACGCCGTAGATCGTGCGCTCGTCGGGAAAATACAGCACCGTTGCATCCGTTGAGTGATTCGGCCCCGGGTGCACGAGCTCGACGCGCTTGCCGCCGAGGCTCACGGACATGCGGTCTGCGTACAAGACCTCCGGCTGGTCGACGTCAGCGAGGATCTCCGCACCGCTCAAGTAGTCGTCGTCGTTCGTGTCGAGCTCGTCGAACGCGGCGAGGACATCACCGAACGCCTCTTCGCGGTCGAGGCGATTGTCGCCGTCGTTGTCGGTCAGCGTGACTTGAACCGGAAACGTCTCGCGGCCTTCGGCAAGCGCAGTCGGGTAGTTTTCGTGGCCGATCAGCGTCGCAGTGTCGTCGAAAATGCGCGCACCTGACGCATGATCCCAGTGGTGATGGCTGAACAGCACGTAGCGAACCGGAACGTCGTATCGGGCAGCGAGCTCGTCGCGCAGCCATGCCGCGTAGTCGGCGTTCAGTGGGTCGGCAAGAATGATGCCCTCGGGGGTTAGGAGAAACACCGTGAAATGCGAGTTGTCCTGCGCGCGATAGAGGTCGCCTGTGATCTGGACGATCTCCCGAGTCGGAGCTTCGTCAGGCGCTTCGGCGCAGCCGACGACGAGCGTGAGCGGTAGGGCGGCTGCGAGCCAACTGATCGGGTAACGCTTGTTCATCTTTCTTTCCCCCAGTGATGCTTCGTGTAGTTCTCGCCGCTCGATACTCGGCCGTGTTGACCGATCGCGATCGCAAGTATACTCAGACCGCAAGCATTGATTCGGCTGAGCGCTAGCACGCGACTCGCTGATGCACGCCGGCGAACCGTGGGCAGCGCGAGCGGGCCGACGAAGCGGGAGGAGACCATGAGATTTTTCGTTATTGCCGCGTGCCTGATCGGTTTGCCGATGGCGTCGGTCGCGCAGCCGAGCGAGTTCGTCGGTGAATGGCTGCTCTGGGTCGAGCATGGCAATCGCACGCGGCCTGCGTACGGCAGCCTCGTGTTCGAGCAGCATGGCGGCGCGCTCGTCGCGTTCGTCGAAGGCGGGCCCGCCGACGTCCGCGCAGTCGATGGCGATCGCATCGAATTCGCGTTCGACTGGTCCAATCTTCAAGATCAGGTGCTTATCAGCACGCTCGAAGGCCGGCTCGCCGATGGCGTCATCGAAGGCCGCATGCGCGCCGAGGATGGCACCGACCGCGGTGCGTGGCGCGCGACTCGTGCGCGGGACGCCGAGCGCAACCTGCCGCCCGACCCGGTCGAGTTGACCGGGGTTTGGGGGCCGCCTGCGATCATTTCCAAGCACTCGTTCGCGCTGACGGCCGCGGGCCTCGAGGCCGAGGAGGCCTACGATGCGACGATCGACGATCCGATGCTGCGCTGCGTCTCCGACGGGCTAATCAGGATGTCGCACGGCCCGTGGCATGTCGAGGTTATCGAAGTGCGCGGACATCTCTACATACTGCACGAGGATCTGCAGGAGATTCGCCGCGTCTATATGGACGGGCGCTCGTTTCCGGACGACATCGCCGACGCGGAACGCGCGATGGGCTATTCGATAGGCCATTGGGACGGCTCGACATTGGCCATCGAGACGCGCGGGCTCAAGGCCAATCTCTGGGATGCCGGTGGCATGCCGTTTACGTCGGCTGCTGTCGTCAACGAGCGCTGGTCGCTGGACGACTCGGGACAGCTGCACATCGAAATCACGCTTGACGACCCGGCGAACTTCGAGCGGCCCGTGCGCATGCACCTCGTCCGCGAGCGGCCCACCGAAAGCTTCGAGGTCGGTCCGTACTCGTGCGATCCGCACGGGTTCTACCGTGGCTTGGAGTTCGAGGGAAGGCTCGAGGAGTATTGGGGCCGGTCGGGCAATCGATTGTGAGCGGAGCGGTGTCACGTCCGGCTGCGCAAGCTAAAGGAGATTCGACGATGACGATTCGCGCTTGTTTGTTCGCTGTCTTGGCAGTCGCGTCCTTCGGCGGGCGCGGCGCGCTCGCGCATCATGCGTTGGCGGCCAACTACGATCCCGATTTGAAAGGGACGATCGAGGGCGTCGTCATCGAGGTGTTTTGGTCGAACCCGCACGTGCGTTACTTCCTCGAGGTCGTCAACGACGACGGCGAGAAGGAGATCTGGGACGTCGAGTCCTCACCGATCACCGGCATGGCGGCAGCGGGCTGGAGCAAGGACACGGTCGAGCTCGGCGACCGCATTCGCGTGTCGGGCGGTCTCGGCCGCGACGGCACGCGCCGGCTCAATCTCGATAAATCGTCGCTCGAAGTGCTCGACTAGCAGCCTGCTAGCCGCCATATAGAGTCCTAGGCGCTCGCAGTCGCGCGTACGTAGTATCCATGATGCGTCGGCGCAACCGCGTGTGGGAGACTGCCCGGCGATCCCATGACCGCTGTAGACGCAAGCTGCGACCTAGTTGTCGCGCTATCGAATCCGGAAACCTACGGTGCCGGTGTCGATGCCGTTCGCGTCGTCGAAACGCATATTTCCTGGGTCTTTTTGACCGGCAAGATCGCCTATAAGGTCAAGAAGCCGGTGCAACTGCCGTTTCTCGACTTCAGCACGCTCGCGGCGCGCCGCCAGTACTGCGAAGAGGAGCTCAGGCTCAATCGGCGGCTCGCGCCTGAGATCTATCTCGACGTCGTTCCGATCGGTGGAACGGCCGAAAAGCCTCTTATCGGCGCGACGCCAGCGATCGAGTATGCCGTCAAGATGGTCGAATTTCCGGCGGACGCTCGGCTCGATCGGGTCCTTGCGAGGCGCGAACTCAGCCGAGCCGAAATCGCAGCTTTCGCAGAGCGCCTCGCGGCATTTCATCGCGATCTCGAGCCGGCTCCAAAGAGCTCGGACTACGGCACCTCGGCAACCGTGCGCCGCGTCGCCGCTGAAAATCTCGAGCAGTCGCTCGCGGCGGGCGCCATCGACGAAGCATCGGCAGACGCATTTCGCGGATGGTTCGGCCAGCAGGATTCGCACGTCGACTCATTGTTGGGCGCGCGCGTGCAAGCCGGTGCGATACGCGAGTGCCATGGCGATCTGCATCTCGAGAATCTCATCGACTGGCGCGACGAGATCGTCGCGTTCGACGCGCTCGAGTTCGACGCTGCGCTGCGCTTCATCGATGCGATCGACGAGGTTGCGTTTTTGACAATGGACCTGCTTGCGCACAGACGATCGGACGTGGGCTTTCGTTTCTTGAACCGCTACCTAGAAGTCACGGGCGATTACTCAGGTGTCGAGCTGCTCCGCTATTACATGGTTCATCGCGCGCTCGTGCGCGCAAAGGTCCGGGCGCTTTCAGCTGGCGCTGCAGCCGCACGCGCTTACGCCGATCTCGCGTTGCAGCTCTGCCGACCGACGCAGCCGACGCTGTTCGTCACGCACGGATTGTCGGGCAGCGGCAAGACGACTTGGACCAGCGAGCTTCTCGCCGTGCTTCCGGCGATTCGCGTGCGCTCGGACATCGTCCGCAAGCAGCAAGCCGGACTCGGCGAGCTAGATGCGAGCGGCTCGCCGGTCGGTGGTGGGCTCTACGACGAGAGCGGTAACGAGCACACTTACGGTGTGCTTGCCGATTGCGCCGCTGCGATCTTGCGCGCAGGCTACGACGTCATCGTCGATGCGACGTTCCTGCGCTGTGGCGATCGCGAGCGATTCGCTGCGCTGGCGGCTGACACCGGCGCGAGATTTCGAATTCTCGACTTCGCGGCCGACCCCGAAACGCTGCGCACCCGAATCACGGCACGGGCCGCGCGGCGCAACGATCCATCCGAAGGCACGCACGATGTGCTCGACTGGCAACTTGCCCACGCCGACGCGCTCGATGCCGACGAGCTCGCGGTGACGGTCCGGATCGATACCGAGACGGAGGCGCCGGCAGCGATCGACGCCAATCTGGTTGCGCGCGTACTCGGGCGAGGCAGCGAGTAGCTTGGGAAAGGCGCTCGCCTGCGTGCGTAACGTCCACTTCTGTCAGGAGGCGAGAATCGATGCCGAGCAGTGATTCCGACCCGCGAAAGCTTTCCGCAAACGCGTTGTTCAAACGTTGCGATCCATCTGTGTTCGGCTTTGCGACGACGAGCGATTTGCCGGATCTCGATAAGGCCATCGGTCAGCAGCGGGCAATCGCAGCGCTGGAGTTCGGCGTCCAGATGGCCGGCGACGGCTATAACCTCTACGTTCTCGGTAAGGCTGGAAGTCATCGCCGCCGTATCGCCGAAGATTTTCTGGCAGGCCTGGCGCCGCGCGAGGCGTTGGCCGATTGGTGTTACGTCAACAACTTCGACGATGAGCGAAAACCCGTCGCGCTTCGATTTCCCGCGGGAAACGCCAGGGCGTTCAAGCAGGACATGGCAGCGCTCGTCGAGGAGCTCGTCGTAGCAATTCCGGCGGCTTTCGAAAGCGAGCACTACCGAAATCGGCTTGCGGAGATCGGCCAAGAGTACGAGGAGCTGCATCGCGCGAAGATGGAAGCGTTGCAGGAGGAAGCGCAACGTCACGGTGTCAGTCTCGCATCGACACCTCACGGATTCGCAATCGCGCCCACCGAGGATGGGAAGCTGCTTTCGGATGAGGCCTTCGACAAGCTACCCGAGGAGCGCAAGGAACGCACCCGTGCGGCGATGCAGGAAATGACCGAGAAGCTACGGGGGCATATCGAGGAGCTGCCCGAGTGGAATAAGCAGCGGCTCGAGCGCGTCAAGGCGCTCAATCGCGAAGTCGCCGAGCATGCCGTCAGCGGTGTATTCGAGCGCCTGCAGCAGCGCTATAGCGATCTCGAACCAGTCGTCCGCCATCTCGAGCAGTGCCGTGACGACGTCCTCGAGAACGCGCGCACATTCTTGCCACAGGAGTCCGGACCGGCGGTGTTCGGCATGAGCGCGGGACCGTCGCCGCGGCGCTACGACGTCAACGTTATCGTCGACCAATCGACCGACGGTCTCGCACCGATCGTCTACGAGGGCAATCCGACCTACCAGAACTTGCTCGGCCGAATCGAGCACGTGCCGCAGTTCGGTGCTCTCGTCACGGACTTCTCGATGATTCGGCCTGGGGCGGTGCATCGCGCGAACGGCGGATACTTGCTGCTCGACGCCGAGCGGCTGCTGAGCGAGCCATTCGCATGGGCGTCGCTAAAGCGCATGTTGTTCGATAAAGCCGTGCGAGTGGAATCGCTCGGTCAGCAGCTCAGTCTCGTCAGCACCGTGACGCTCGAGCCCGATCCGATACCGGTCGATCTCAAGGTCATCGTGATCGGCAGCCGCTATCTCTACTACCTGCTGTGCGAGCTCGATCCGGACTTTCGAGATCTGTTCAAGGTGGCGGCCGACTTCGAGGACGAGATCGACCGCTCCGACGATAACGTCCAAGCGTACGGGCAACTGATAGCGACGCTGGCGCGACGCGAGAAGCTTCGGCCGTTGACGGCTGCCGGAGTTGCGCGCGTCATCGAGCATGGCTCGCGACTGATCGACGACACCGAGAAGCTCAGCACACGGCTGCGCGATATCTCGGATCTCGTCCGTGAGTCAGATCACTACGCTGGCAAGGACGGGCACAGTGCGATCGACGCCACGCACGTCCAAGCCGCGATCGATGCTCAGGCGCAGCGCCTGGGACGGCTGCGCGAGTCATCGCACGAGCAAATCATCCGTGAAAGCGTCTTGATCGACACCGCAGGAGAGCGAATTGGTCAGGTCAACGGGCTATCGGTCATCAACCTCGGCGGTACTCGATTTGGGCAGCCGTCACGGATAACGGCCAACGTCTGGTTGGGTGACGGCAAGATCGTCGATATCGAGCGGGAAACCGAGCTCGGGGGACCTGTGCATTCGAAGGGTGTGCTGATCCTTTCCTCGTATGTGAGCGCGATCTTCTCGCCGGGGATCCCCGTGTCGTTCTCGGCGAGTCTCGTTTTCGAGCAGAGCTACGGCGGCGTCGAAGGCGACAGCGCGTCCTTAGCCGAAACCTGCGCATTGCTGTCGGCGTTGGCGGACTTGCCTATCCGGCAGTCATTGGCCGTGACCGGATCCATGAATCAGCGCGGCCAAGTTCAGGTCATCGGTGGGGTCAACGAGAAGATTGAAGGGTTCTTCGACATTTGCCGCGCGCGCGGTTTGTCAGGCGAGCAGGGAGTGGTGATTCCGGCTGGTAACGTCAAGCATTTGATGTTGCACGCCGATGTCGTCGAGGCTGTGCGCGACGGCCGCTTCTCGATTTACGCGGTCGAGTCGATCGACGAGGCGGTAGACGTTTTGATGGGCGTCGCTGCAGGTCAGCCGGACGACGAGGGCGACTACCCGATCGAGAGCGTCTACGGCCGCGTGACGCAACGACTGATCGCATTCGCGCAACAGCGCAAAGCGTTTGAGCGCGACGACAAGGACGAGCACAGAATCGTGAAGCTGGACGAGGGGTAACGGCTCTATGTCACCGGATAACGATCGATCCCGGCGCAGCATCATGATTGCACTCGATCCCGGGTCGCCGGGACGGGCGGGTCTCGAGATCGTCGAGTGCTTCGTCGATCACCGTGGCCGGCATCTGCTCGGTGTCGCGCTCGAGGACGGCGAGTTGCTCGCCCACGCTCGCAGCCGGTTTGCAACCGAGGTCATGCTGTCCGGCGCCGCCAGGCCACTAGAGCAGGGCCGGCTAGAGCGCCAGCTCCGTGGGCAATCCGCTTCGATCCGACGCGCATTCGAGGAGGCGGCCGCACGACTCGGCTACAGCTATGGATTCAAAGTGCTGCACGACAGTATCGCGGCCCGGTTACGGGATGAGGCCACCGATGCGGAGATGCTCGTCGTCGAGCTGCCGAGCGTATTTGCATCGCATCAAGCAGCGTGGGAGACGCGCATCGACCAGCTTGCGGCAGTCGATCTACCAGCCGTGCTATATGCGCGTTCCGGGGTAACCGAGCGCAAGGGGCTCGTCGCGCTTGTCGATCAGCCGGACGATCTCGATGTAATCATCCGGATGGCCGGTCGCCTCGCTCGCGGTGCTGCACTCGCGCCGACCGTCGTTCTCGGTGAGGCATCTCGGTCCGCCGAGCAAGACGTTCGGAATTTGCTCGTCGCCGCGCTTCAGGAGCGCTCGGCCTCTATGCGTCTCGTTCGATCGACCGAGATTGGTGCGGTGACGCTAGGCAGAATCACGCAGGTCAGCGACGCGCGCGTGCTTGTCATTCCGGGCCGGGTTACGAAGTCTGATCCCAAATTCGTCCGCGAGATCCTGCGTCGGACGAGCTGCTCGATTTTGCTCGTCAATCCAGCCCGTGCGGAAACTCAGTCGTAGCCCAGCGCCACGAGGCCTTCGAGCAGATAGTCGGCTACGAGCGGCGTGCCGAGCAGGTACTCGGCCGTGCGCGAATTCCAACTATCGCCGGCGGACTCGAACGCAGAGTCCCATTCATCCGAGCCGAAGTCTCCGCGCCCGATCCACATCAGCGCGACGAGACTGACCTGCTGATCGGGCTCGAGATCCTCGATCGTCGTCTTGATCTCCTGATACGTTGGGTCGTCGGCATGATCGGCGAGAATCTGCCGCGCCCAGTCGTCGCTCGGGCTCAGTGGCTCCTCGGGAAACGTGACTTCCTCCTTGACATGAAACTCACGCGCCTTGTCGATTAGGAAACGCACGGTTTCGGGATTCAATTCCATGTCAGTCAACCTCGGGAGTTCGATCGTGGTCGTTGTTACTACGTATGGGCATGCGCCGCCTGTGCGCGCAATATCCGCATATCAAATTTAGGCGACGATCGGTATCGAGCGGTATCCGCGTTGATACGTATGTGTGGCTCGGCACCGACGCCATCGGAGCGAACGACCATGAAAACGACTAAGCTCGATCACCAGAAAGGCAATCGCATTCGCAACGTCCAAGAGTTTCGCCATGACACCTACAAGCTCAAAGGCAAGCTTGCGGAGCCGACGGTCTGTCCGTCCTGCGGCGCTTGCTATATCAAGGGTCGCTGGACGTGGGCGGACCGACCCGACAGCGATGTCAACGAGCACAAGTGTCCGGCGTGTCAACGCATCGAAGATTGCTATCCGGCAGGTGAGCTGACGTTACGTGGTGCGTTCGTCAAGGCGCATCACGACGAGATCTCGAATCTCGTCAGGAACACCGAGGAACAAGAACGCGCCGAGCATCCGCTCAATCGCATCATGGCGATCGAGGAGCACGGCGATGCGATGGTCGTGCTGACGACCGACATCCACCTGCCGCGCCGCATTGGTGATGCGATGCACGATGCGTGGCGTGGCGATCTCCAGTCGCACTACGATGACGACGGCTACTTCGTCCGTGTGACCTGGCAGCGGGACGCTTGACCGGAATCGCAGTAGGGGTCTGCGCGCCGTATCATTGAGCGACAGATATCAATGGAGTCCCTGCGTAATGGCCACTGAAGCTCGTATTCCGGATCGTCTGGTGCGTTTTGTCGAAATAACGGGTGCTGCGATTGCAGTTGGCGAACCAGAGAGCGTGCTTCTACCGAAACTCGGCGATCAGATGCGCGCGCTCGTCTCGAGCGACGACTGGCTCGATCCAGCGTTTGCAGAACCGCATCCGACCTACTACCAGCAGTATCTGCTCTATGCCGACCCTGACGACCGCTTTTCTGTAGTGAGCTTCGTCTGGGGGCCTGGCCAGCAAACACCGATTCACGATCATACGGTTTGGGGCGTTATCGGCATGCTCAGAGGCGTCGAAATCGCGCAGAACTATTCGTTGGCGTCCGACGGCACCCCGGTGGCAGCTCAGGATCCGATCGAGCTCAAGCCCGGCGACGTCGAGTTCGTATCGCCGACGATCGGGGACATCCACGAGGTCAAGAATGCGTTCGACGACCGTGTCTCGATCAGCGTTCATGCGTACGGCGCGAACATCGGCAAAGTACAGCGTCACGTGTTCCCGCGCGACGGCGGCCCGCCGAAGGAATTCATCTCGGGCTATTCGAACGTAGACGCGTGAGTCACGTTCGGCCGTGACACGTGCCTACATCGTCGGTGGCGGTATCGCAGGTCTCGCGACGGCCGCGCTGTTGATCCGCGATGGCGGCATGCGGGGCGACCGTATCGTCGTTTTCGAGCAGGCTGACGAGCTCGGCGGTAGCCTCGACGGCGCGGGCGACCCGCGGTCCGGTTACGTGATTCGCGGCGGGCGCATGTTCGAGCCGCATTTTGCTTGCACGTACGACTTGTTCGCGGCGATTCCATCGCCGACCAATCCTTCTGTCTCGGTGACCGATGAGATTCACGAGTTCACGCGCCGGACGGTCGGCTCGTCGCGGTGTCGCCTGGTCAGAAACGGCCAGCGGATCGAGGCGCCGCCGCTCGGGCTCAGTCTTCGAGACAAGCTCGACCTCGGCAGACTGAGCTTGACACCGGAGCGCTCGCTCGACGGCATGACGATCGAAGACTACTTCTCCGCGGCGTTTTTCGAGACGAACTTCTGGTTCATGTGGTGCACGATGTTTGCATTTCAGCCGTGGCACAGCATCGCGGAGTTGCGTCGCTATATGCGGCGCTTCATGCATCTGATGCCCGGCTTCAATCGGCTAGAGGGCATATGTCGTACGTCATACAACCAGTACGACTCATTGATACTGCCGCTGACGCAGTGGCTCGAGAGCCGGGGTGTCACGTTTCACAAGAACACCACGGTTCGCGATCTCGATCTCGATGCTTCGGCGGTGGCGGCAATCGAGCTATCTTCGGGCGCGCAGCAACAGCGGCTCGATCTCGATGAACGAGACCTGCTGTTCGTCACGCTCGGCTCGATGACCGAGGACTCGGAACTGGGCTCGATGGACGCGCCGGCGACGATCAAGGCCGATGCCGGCGCGGGTGCCTGGGAACTATGGCGCCGATTGGCTAGGAAAATTCCGTCTCTCGGGTCGCCGGATCCGTTTTGCGGGGACGTTGCCAAGAGCTCGTGGGAGTCGTTCACGGTGACGTTGAGCGATCCGCTGTTCTTCGAGTTCATGGAGCGATTCACGGGTAACAAGGCCGGCAGTGCTGGGCTCGTGACCTTCCGCGACTCCAGCTGGCTGATGTCCGTCGTGCTCGCGTATCAACCGCATTTCCTCAATCAGCCCGACGACTGCTGGGTGTTTTGGGGCTACGGTCTGCATCCAGAGAAGACGGGCGATCGTGTACGCAAGCCAATGACGGCGTGCAGCGGTCGCGAAATCCTCGAGGAGCTCTTCGAGCACTTGCCGGTAGGCGAGGCGGAGGACCGAGTGATCGCTGCGGCAAATTGCATTCCGTGCGGGCTGCCATATATCACGAGTCAGTTCATGCCGCGACGTGCTGGCGATAGACCGGCCGTCATCTGCGAGGACGTCGAGAACCTTGCCTTTATCGGGCAGTATTGCGAGGTGCCCGACGATACGGTCTTCACGGTCGAATACTCGATCCGCACCGCACAGACGGCTGTCTACGCTCTGTTGAGGCTCGATAAGCGCGTTACGCCGATGTATCGCGGCTACCGAGATCCACGCGTCGTTGCACGCGCGTTGTGGGCAATGGCATAGCCGTCGCTCGGCAACCGTTTCCAATGCCTGGCAATGACAACCATTCCACATGGCAACAGTGGCTGCGGCAGCCGCAGCGGCTCGAGCTGCGCAGGACAATCTTCCAGATTCATCTGTGGAGCGGCATTGGCCTCGGGTTATACGTCTTCTTCATCAGCGTGACTGGGGCCGTGCTCGTCTATCGCAACGAGTTGTACGAAGCCGCAACGACGGATATGCAGTTCTGGCTCGTCGGGGCATTGATCGATCTGCATGCCGATCTGCTTGGCGGACGGTTGGGCCGCAGGATCAACGGCATTGGTGCGTTTGCGGTGTTGCTATCGGCAGTGACTGGCCTTTTTCTTTGGTGGCCCGGAATCAAGCGCTGGCGTCGCAGCCTGACGTTGCATCGTGGCGTCAGTTGGAAGCGATTCAATTGGGATTTGCACAGTGCAATGGGGTTTTGGAGCTTCGCATTTACCGTCGTGTTTGCCGTCAGCGGACTCTATCTGGCGTATCCGGAACCGTTTCATGGGTTTGCCGATTGGGCGGAACCACGTAGCCCGGAGACGCGCGGTTTGCGTTTCGTCGACAGCGCGCTAGCGTGGCTTGCGTACTCTCACTTTGGGCGAATCAACGGCATCGGACTGTCGTGTAGCGGTCCCGGTCTCTGCGATCAGACGATCAAAGCCATCTGGGCGTTGTTCGGAGCCGCACCCGCCGTCATGTTCGTAACGGGTACGACGATGTGGTGGAACCGTGTGCTGCGGCCGTGGCGGAGGCGGCGCGAGAAGTTACACCGGACTCGCTGAATCGCGGGCGCTGCTCAGTCGGATACCGTAGACTGGCGCCCTTTTTACCCGGGAGGGAACCAATGACCGCACAGCAATGGGACGCGCCGCCAGAAATGCAAATTAATGCGACTCAAACCCATTCGGTCTCGATCGCAACGAGTCGCGGCACGATCGAGCTCGAGCTCCATCCTCAGCATGCGCCGATGACCGTCAATAACTTCGTGTTCCTCGCGCGGCAGGGGTTCTACGACGGTGTCAGTTTTCACCGTGTGATTCCCGATTTCATGATCCAGACAGGCGATCCGACCGGCTCCGGCCGCGGTGGGCCCGGCTACCGGTTCGCCGACGAATGCGACGGCAACCCGCTCAAGCACGAGCGCGGCGTAATTTCGATGGCCAACGCCGGGCCGAACACGAACGGCAGCCAGTTCTTCATCACGCATGTCGCGACGCCGCATCTGGACGGCCGCCACACGGTGTTCGGTCAAGTCACGAGCGGGCTCGAGGTCGTCGATGCGATCGAGCAGGGTGACACGATCGCTAGCGTCACGATCGCCGACTGACCGGACGACTTCGGGAGCTGCGCAGGCGCGTAGCCCCCGAGATTCAGGTGGTGCCGTGAACGGCGCGGTCGTAGGCAATGCCGCTGTGACCGGCGTTCGCCACAGTTCTCCCCGCGCCCGTTCGCTCCGGTAGAATGCGCCTGACGTTTTGGAGGGACCCAATGACTACTACTCAAACGCAACCTGTCGATCCCGGCGGATTACAGGAATTTTCGGTCGTCTTCACGGACCGCTCGCTGAACCACATGTCGCAGTCGTTTCAGGCTGTGATGCGCGATGTGTCGGCGACGTTGAAAAAAGTCTACGGCGCGCACACCTGCGTCATCGTGCCAGGCGGGGGTACGTATGGCATGGAATCGGTCGCGCGGCAGTTGGCAACCGACAAACGTGCGTTGGTGATACGTAACGGCTTTTTCAGCTACCGTTGGACGCAAATTTTCGAGGCCGGCGATATACCGGCCGAATCGCATGTGCTCGCCGCGCGCGCCGAGTCGGCCGATGACCGAGCCCCGTTCGCGCCGGTGCCGATCGACGAGGTCGAAGCGCAGATTCGTGACTGGAAACCCGACGTCGTGTTCGCCCCGCATGTCGAGACCGCCGCTGGCATCCTGTTGCCGGACGACTACGTGCGCCGAGCCGCGGCCGCCGTTCATGACGTGGGGGGATTGTTCGTCCTCGACTGCGTCGCATCCGGCACGCTGTGGGTCGACATGTCGGCGCTCGGCGTCGACGTGCTGATTTCGGCGCCGCAGAAGGGTTGGACCGGTACGCCCTGCGCGGGGCTCGTGATGCTCAGCGAGCGAGCCCGCAAGCAGGTCGAGCAAACGAAGAGCTCGAGCTTTGCGATGGACCTTCGCAAGTGGCTCGAGATCATGAATGCATACGAGGGCGGTGGTCACGCGTATCACGCGACGATGCCGACCGATGGGCTCAGGCGCCTTCGCGAATTGATGCAGGAGACCGAGCAAACCGGATTCGAGGCGCTGCGCGAGGCACAGATCGAGCTTGGTCGCCGCGTCCGCGCGCTGCTCGCCGTGCGTGGGATGCCGAGCGTTGCTGCCGCAGGCTTCGAGGCGCCCTGCGTCGTCGTGTCGTACACCGACGATGGCAAGATCGTAGGACGATTCGCTGAAGCCGGATTGCAGGTCGCCGCTGGCGTGCCGCTGATGTGCGGCGAGCCCGACAGCTATCGGGCGTTTCGGATCGGACTTTTCGGCCTCGACAAGCTCAACGATGTTGAAGGGACGGTCGCGCGGCTCGAGCAGGCGTTGGACAAGGTGTTATCGTAGGCCGACGACTAGAGACGATGCGGAGGGTGACGAACATGCGGGAACGTTGTCGCAACAACTCGCAGTG
>JAHEEN010000218.1 GCA_024640685.1 Rhodospirillaceae bacterium | reverse complement strand
TAGCCCGGAGATGCGTCCTCGAGTCTACAAACCTCGAGTGCGTAGATGCGACGACGATCCGCGCGCAGCACCTTGAAGCTGAAACCGCCGAACTCCATGACTTCGCCACGTCGCGGGAGGCGTCCGAGCTCGTGCATGACGAGGCCGCCGACGGTGTCGTACTCCTCATCGCTGAGTGCGACCGCGAAGCGCTCGTTGAAATCTTCGATTCGCGTCAGTGCGAGCACGTCGAAGCGCTCACCACCGATATCTTGAATCTGCTCGGCCGCTTCTGGATCGTGCTCATCGCCGATGTCACCGACGATCTGCTCGATGACGTCCTCGATCGTCGCAAGGCCCGCAACGCCGCCATACTCGTCGACGACGATCGCCATGTGATTGCGGCTCTCGCGAAACTGCGTCAGCAACGTATTCAAGCGCTTGCTTTCGGGGATGAACACCGGGGAGCGCAACAGGTCTGCAATGACGAGATCGTCGGCGTTACTTTGCTCGGAAAAACGCCGCAACAAATCCTTGGCCAGCAGAATACCGACGACTTGATCGCGGTCCTCACCGATGACGGGAAAGCGGGAGTGACCGGACTCGATGATCGTCTTTACGAGGGCTTGCGGCGCGTCGTCGAGGTCCAACACGACCATATGCGAGCGCGGCACCATGATGTCTCGGACCTGGGTCTCGGCGACCTCAAGCACGCCACGAAGCATTGCAAGCTCATCGGGCGCAAGCAGGCCACGGTCACGACAGGCCGACAGGAACTCGACGATGTCCTCTCGCCCGCGCGGGCCGTCGGCGCGAATCGGTAGGATGCGCGACCACCAGCCGGACAATCCCGTAGGGTCGGAGTTAGACGAGGTATCTTCTGACATCGGCCATTCCTATCTTGCAGCGGCGTTGCAGCGCATGCAAGTAATCACCACTCCGAGGCGTACGGATCATCGAAGCCGAGCTTGGCCAATAACTCGGCCTCACGCGCCTCCATGATCTTGGCATCGTCGTCGGCTTGGTGATCGAGGCCCAACAGGTGTAACAAGCCGTGAATCGACAGATGCGCCCAATGCGCGTCGGACGCTTTGCCCTGCTCGCGCGCCTCGCGTCCGACGACGGCAGCGCACAGCACGAGATCCCCTAGATGTCGCGGCATTTCTGCGTCGATATCCCTGTGAGGATCCGGACCGGCGAATGCCAGAACGTTCGTCGCCGCACAATGGCCGCGGTATCGCTCGTTGACTGCCCGCCCCTCGTCTTCGTCGACGATCCGGATCGCCAGCTCGCCGGTAAGCGACTCGCCGAACGCGGCCGTCAACCAGTCCGAGAAGCGACTTGCGCTCGGGACCGTCGCATCGCCGGAAACGTTCTCGACGGATACGTGAAGGCCGTGGACTGTCATCGCGTGAGCTAGTTGCGCTGCTCGCTCTCATTGAGCTCGCGCGCGCGACTATCCTCACGCGCGTACGCCTCGACGATCCTTTGCACGAGCGGGTGGCGCACGACGTCGCCGGGGCCGAACTCGACGAAATCTATACCCGCCACGCCTTTGAGCACGCGCATGACGTGCTTGAGGCCGGAGTCACGGCCACGCGGCAGATCCGTCTGAGTGATATCGCCGGTGACGACCGCGTGCGAGCCGAAGCCGATGCGCGTCAAGAACATTTTCATCTGCTCGACGGTCGTGTTTTGCGCCTCATCGAGTATGACGAACGACTCGTTTAACGTGCGCCCGCGCATGAACGCCAGCGGCGCAATCTCGATGATGTTTCTCTCGATGAGCCGACCGACGCGGTCGAAGCCGAGCATCTCGTAGAGCGCGTCGTACATCGGCCGCAGGTATGGGTCGACCTTCTGCGACATATCGCCCGGCAGGAAGCCGAGCTTCTCGCCGGCTTCGACCGCTGGGCGCACGAGCACGATGCGCCGCACGGCGTCCGTCTCGAGCGCCTCGACACTGGCGGCGACTGCCAAGTACGTCTTGCCGGTGCCGGCAGGCCCGATGCCAAACGTTAAGTCCTGCTCGCGCATTGCCTGCGCATAGGCGAGCTGATTCTTGCCGCGCGCCCGCACGTCGCGGCGACGGGTATGGAACATGGCACTTGGCGAGCGCTGCTGCGCGTCGAGACGCGCATGCTCTTCGAGGCTCAGATGGACATGCTCGGGCTCGATCTGCTGCTTCTCGCTGAGCTGATAGAGATCCTCGAGCACGCGTCTGGCAGCCTCGACGGAGGCTGCCGAGCCATTGAGCTGAAAGCGACTACCGCGACTGTGAATCTCGACGCTCAATCGCTGCTCGATCTGGCGCAAGTGAGCATCGAACTGACCGCAGAGATTCGCCATGCGGCTCGAATCGGCCGGCTCGAGGTCGACATCGATCGTCTGCGACTGTGCGAGCGCCTCAGGCAACGGACTGTTGGTCCTCTGTGGCTACGAGTCGGCCGCGCAGCGAGTTCGGCAACGCCGCGACGATGACGACATCGACGAACCGACCGATCAAGCGACGGTCGCCCGGGAAGTTGACCCAGCGGTTGTTCTCGGTGCGGCCCGTGATTTCCGCGGCCGACTTTTTCGACGTTCGCTCGACGAGCACGCGCTCGACGGACCCGACCATAGACTCGCTGATCTTGTGCGCCTGCGAATTGATCAACGCCTGCAGCGCTGCGAGTCGCTGCTGCTTGGCCGAACGCGGTAACGGATCATCGAGCGCCGCGGCCGGCGTGCCCGGCCGAGCGCTGTAGATGAAACTGAACGACTGATCGAAGCCGACGTCGCGAATCAGGTCGAGCGTCGCCTCGAAATCCGCATCGGTCTCGCCGGGATAGCCGACGATGAAGTCCGACGAGATCGAGAGATCCGGCTTCACGGCTCTGAGCTGTGAGATCTTGTGTCGATATTGCTCGGCCGTATGGCCGCGCTTCATCAATGCGAGGATGCGATCGGAGCCACTCTGCACAGGCAGATGCAGATAACGCCCGAGCTTGGCTATGCTGCCATGCGCGGCAATCAGCGCATCGGAGAATTCGACCGGATGCGATGTGGTGTACCGCAACCGCTCGATCCCGTCGATTGCCGCAACGTAGTGAAGCAGCGTCGCGAAGTCAGCCGTGCCACCGTCGTGGACCGCGCCGCGATACGCGTTGACGTTCTGCCCCAATAGCGTGACTTCCTTGACGCCCTGATCGGCCAACGCCGCGACCTCCCCGATGACATCGTCGAGCGGACGGCTGATCTCCTCGCCACGCGTGTACGGCACGACGCAGAACGTGCAGTACTTGCTGCAGCCTTCCATGACCGACACGAATGCCGTTACGCTCGTTGCTTGCGGCACAGGCAACTCGTCGAACTTCTCGATCGCCGGGAAGCTGACGTCGACGACGCACTCACCGCTGCCACGCACAGAATCGATCATCTTCGGCAGCCGGTGCAGCGTCTGCGGGCCGAACACGACGTCGACGAACGGCGCACGCGTAACGATGGCCTCGCCTTCTTGACTGGCAACGCAGCCGCCAACGCCGATGATCGTGCCTGGACGGCGGCGCTTGTAGGCCTTCCAGCGGCCAAGCTGCGAGAACACTTTCTCCTGCGCCTTTTCGCGCACCGAGCACGTGTTCAGCAACAGGACGTCCGCGCTATCGGGGTCGTCGACCGGCTCGGCCCCGAAAGCATCGACGAGTACCTCGACGATCTTCTCGGAGTCGTACTCGTTCATCTGACAGCCGTGGGTCGCGACGTGGACGCGCATCCGTGCGTCCGATTGGCGTGGCACAGCGCGCCCGATCGTGGCAGCGAGCGTCGACTCGGCGTCTGCGTCAGAACGGTATGTCGTCGTCAAAGTCTCCGCCGCCGCTCGGCGGCCCCTCCGGCATCGAAGACGGCGCAGACGACGAAGACGACTGCGCTGGCGCACCGCCGCCGGGGCGGCCGCCCAGCATCTGCATCTCGTTCGCGACGACCTCGGTCGACCAGCGATCGTTACCGTCTCTATCCTGCCATTTGCGCGTACGGAGCTTGCCTTCGATATAGACCTGGGATCCTTTGCGCAAGTACTCCGCGGCGATCTCCGCCAAGCGCCCGAAAAATGCGACGCTGTGCCACTCGGTGCGCTCCTGCTGATCGCCCGTGTTCTTGTCCTTCCAAGACTCGCTCGTCGCGACCCGAATATTGGTCACGGCACCGCCGCTCGGCATGTAGCGCGTCTCGGGATCGGCCCCTAAGTTGCCGACCAAAATAACTTTATTGATACCCCTGGCCATGCTCGCTCCTAACCCATCGAATCCGCACGGCGGGCCGCGCGGACCGGTTATTGTACGCCGTGCCCAACGCGATGCCACCCGCCAAATCAGGCCGTTCGGGCGGATTCGGACACCGCTGAGCCCAAGAGGGGCGGGTGTCACCACCCTCGGGGCCGGGGCGTCGCGCGCCAGGGACGGCGCGCGCCGAGCGTACAGGGATGTATTCATAGCGTACCCGGACCCGAGGGTGGTGATACTCGCCCCAACGCGCTGACGCCCCTATCAGCTTGCTTAAACTAGGGAGTCCCGAACTCTCGCCACCCTGCGCTTTGCGGTGCGCTTTCGCGGCGCAGTATAGTAGTCGGTTAGCACTCGAACGCAGGCTCTCGACGTGTCGATACGCACAATCCAAATTCGCGGCGCGCGAACGCACAATCTGAAGAACTTTGATCTCGATATCCCACGGGATCGCTTGATCGTGATCACCGGATTGTCGGGCTCGGGCAAGTCGTCGCTCGCGTTCGACACGCTGTACGCCGAAGGGCAACGCCGCTACGTCGAGTCGCTGTCGGCGTATGCGCGGCAGTTTCTGTCGATGATGGACAAGCCCGAGGTCGATCACATCGAAGGCCTGTCGCCGGCCATCTCGATCGAGCAGAAATCGACGTCGCACAATCCTCGCTCGACGGTCGGCACGGTCACCGAGATTTATGATTACTTGCGGTTGCTGTTTGCGCGCGCCGGCATTCCGCGATGCCCGGAGCACGATGTCACGCTCGATGCGCAGACGGTCTCACAGATGGTCGATCAGGTGCTCGCGCTGCCCGAGGGCACACGCATCATGCTGCTCGCACCGGTCGTATCGGGGCGCAAGGGCGAGCATCAGCAGATTCTCAACGGTCTACGCGCGCAGGGGTTCGTGCGCATACGGCTCAACGGCGACATCGTCGAGCTAGACGACGTGCCTGCGCTCGACA
>JAHEEN010000217.1 GCA_024640685.1 Rhodospirillaceae bacterium | reverse complement strand
CCTACCGAGTTACTTCGGTCGCGGCTGCGATACGCACACTCGAGGACAACGACATCGCGATTACGCAGGGCCCGGTGTCGTTCGGCGCCGACGGTCACGTCTCGGTATTCTGCCGCGACCCGGACCGCAATGTCATCGAGCTGCGCGGCCGAGCCGAGGACACATCGGAGCTCGCGGCTAAGCCCTACGAGCCGGAGAACTGAGTCCGGCGTCAACCGCTACGCGCTACTCCGCTCAGAATCTAAACGTATAGTTGAATTTGATCGAGAGATCGGCCAGCGCGGATTGGTAACGATTGTCGAGATCGAAGTCCTGCACGTTGTGGTTCAACACGATGAACGCCTCGCGGCCCGCCTCCGGAATCCAGTGGAAGCGCAAGTTGATACCCGCGGTCTCGGAGATGTTGTCGTACTGAATCAACGTGCTCCACGACATCGTCGACGAAAAAATCACGTCGGCTCGAAGCCGTGCGAGGCGTGTCATGAACGAGCCCGACGGCAGCTCGACGTCGCTGAAATCGTAGTCCACGGTGAACTGAAAGTGATTGCTCGGCCGCCAGCCGATGCCGGCACCGATGCGCTCGCGCTCGCCGTCGAAGAAATCGCCGGCGCGATAACTGATGCTGCCCCAAACACCGCGTTGATTGCCGGTAGAGAACGACACCTGCGCTTCGTCGAATACATACTCGCCCGGCGGAACGACGACCTGCTCGCCGTTCTTCTGCCAGATCACGAAGGGATCGACCAGAACTTCCTTGGTTGCGAACAGCCGGATATTGCCCTGATCCTGGCCGACAGTCTCGAAATCGAGCGCGCGGAACGTCAATATTTGTGTCTGAAGATCACCAGTGATCAGGTCGACTTGCTCGGCATCGATACCGGTGAATACGGTCCGGAAGAATCTGCTCGCGTTACGCCGCGTGTAGCCGAGCTCGATGATCTGATCGCGAATGCCCGAGCGATTGACGAAGCCTAGCGCCGGGAAGAAATTCTCCTCGATCTGCTTCGCAGCTACGCCTCCGCGCCAACCGATCACGTTCGGTGACCGCAGCCGAAAACCGTACGCCGCCTGATCGTCGTCGACACCTTCAGTCTCCGACGCCTGATACCAGAGCTCACCCTGCAGCCGGCGACCGCCGGGCAGCCGAGAGTTGTTGTAGTTGAAGTCGAAGCCGACGAGCGAGTTGTCGAGATTCGATCGCGGATCACCGTTTGTCGCAATGAGCCCGATCGAAGACTCGGCAAGCACGTTGGCCGCGAGCCTTCCGACGAAGATATCGGTCGCCTCGACGTCCTCGAACTCGCCCTGCCGAATCGCAAGTGCGCCGACGTTCCAACGGCCGACTCGTCCGCTGACGCGCGCGCCGGCCTCGAGGTCGACGATCGAGCCGTTCGGGCCGAGGCCGACGCGACGCGAAAAATACGGCCGACCGTTCTCGAGATCCGGCTGTGACAGCGTACTCGTGCCGCTCAAGCCGAAGCCCAAACGTCCCCCAATGCGTGCGAAGCGAAAAATCTCCGAGTCGCGCAAGAAAAACGTCCGCTTCTCCGGGAAGAACAAGCTGAAGCGCGTCAGCTCGACCTGCCGGTCGTCGACCTCGGTCGCCGAAAAATCCGTGTTGAGCGTCAGCGCACCGTTCAATGCCGGCGTGAACTTGTAATAGACGTCGAGTGACGGCTCAGCCTCGGTCGTGTTCACCTGCGTGTCAAAGTCTGTCGTGCCGCGCAAGGTCAACGACGGCACGATGTCGAGCCCCATGCCGAGCTGCAGCCCCTGAAATCCGACCGCATCCCCAACAATGCTTGGGTCTTGGCCCGAGTTGCGCGACACCCAGCCCATCGACTCGGCCTCGCGGCTTAGGTCGCGCTGAAAGTTCATGCCCCACGTATCGTTGTTCGGATCGAACGACAGCGTCTTGAACGGGATGCGGATCTCGGCCGTCCAACCTTCGTTATCGCGGCTCGTCGCGCCCTGCCAGATACCGTTCCAATTCCAATCCTGATTCGACGTATCGTAGTAAACGCACTCCATCCGAATACCGTTCGGATTGATCTGGAAGCGATGGCCGTTGCGTTTGTCGTTGAACGGCGCGACGACGACGGCGAAGTAGTCGTCGCCCCAAAACTGCGCACCCTGGCGGAGTACCGTGGCCGTGATGTTCGGTGCGCGGGAATCGAGCATGCGGGCGCCGACGTAGAGGGCATCGTCATCGTAGTAGACGCGCACGACCGTGTACTCGGACGCCATCTCGTACTCGTTCGGTTCCATCTGGAGTAGATCGTCGATGACCGTCGCGCTGGCCCACGCGGCCTCATCCAGCTGGCCGTCGAGTACTGGCGGCTCACCTCGGCCAATCGACAATGACTTGAGGGGAAACGCGTCGGCCTCAGTGACTGCATCTTGAGCTACGGCCGGCGCAGAGGGCACCAAATCGAGCACGCACACCAGCCCGAGCGCGGCGAACACGCGAACCTTCGATCCTATGTACAAGCTAGGCTTCAACGGTGTGTTCTCACTCAGGTCACGCGCGATTGTGCCGCAAGCGTGACGTGATTGCAGCGTTGCTGTTCGGCCTATAACTAGGCTCGGTGCGCCTGCGTGCGAGACCCTCGCATCCATGCTATTTTCCGGCTCGAGGCGATACCCGCTGGAGATACCAATGAGAACGACCGTTCCGGCTACGGTTGCAGCGCTATTGATGATTTCGACACAGGCGTGCGCACCATCCCAGGAGAGCGAGCACTTGATGATCTACGCTGCTGCAGCCGTCAAGACCTCGCTGACGGAAATTATCGAGGACTTCGAGCAGTCGACAGGTCATACCGTCGACGTCGTGTTCGACTCGGCCGGCGCAACGTTGCGTCATTACATCGAGGACCCCAGCGCAGGATTCTTCATCACAACTCCGTCACGCATCGACGGCGCCCAGCAAGAGGGCTCGATTCCGAATGGCACGATCATCGAGCTCGGCTCGACGGTCGCAGGCGTTGCGGTGCCGCCCGGCACTACGCCACCCGACATATCGACAGCCGACAATTTACGCGCAGCGCTACTCGCCGCCGATCAAATTGCATTTTCCGATCCGTCTCGCGGCGCAACAGTCGGCAACCACTTCATGACGGTCATCGAAGCACTGGGCATTCAAGACGAAGTGCTTGCGAAAGCCGTGCTTGCACCCAACGGTGTTGAAACGATGCGCCTCGTACTCGAGGAAGGCGTTGCGATCGGCATCACGCAATCGGTCGAGGTATTGCAAGCGCACCCCGAAGCGCTGGCTGGCGGCTTCCCGGGCGAGTTCGAGCTGCGCACGGCGTATTCGCTGTGGCAACAGGACGATATCTCGCCCGCGGCGGAAGCGTTGATCGACGCGATACTGAGCCCCGCCGGACGTGCATTGATTGCCGCGGAAGGGTTAGAACCGCCGCGCGAATAAGGTTCGCGGCACGCCGTTCTGGGCCGAACGAGCGGGTCGCGTACCAGGGAGATTGAACTCTAATGAAAACAACGATGTCATTCCAGGTCGCAGTCATCATGCTGTTAGCGAGCGGGCCGCTCACCGTTGCACAGTCGCAGACAATGCGAATCGATCCGGTCGTCGTCGGCAACACGGTCGGTATTCCGGGCGTCGTTGCCGACAGCACCGATATCGTGCGAATTCTCGAAGGCTTCAACGGCCTCGACGATCCTATCGGACTCTCCGACGGCTCGCTGCTGTTCTCCGAGCCCGACGGGCTGCGCATACACAGCCTGAACACGGCAACCGGTGTGGTCAGCGTGCTCGTCGCCGAGTCCAACGAGTCTCACGGCATCACCGAAGATGCGACTGGCCGACTGATCTCGGCGCAGGCCTGGGACGGCTCGACACGCATCGGCGTGATCTACCCGCCCGAGCAGGTCGAAACGCTCGCCGACGAGTATCGCGGCGAGCCGTTCAGCCGGCCGAATGACCTGATCGTCGCGAAAACCGGCAGTGTCTATTTCACCGATCCGGGGCTCACATCCGGCCAAGAGCAGGAGCTGATCGAGCGCTACAACGGCCGGCCGTTAGCCCCGCGCCTGCCGCCGACGGTTTACCACATCCCGCCTGGCGGCGATGCGGTCGCGATCGACGGCGACATGATCCGGCCCAACGGTATCCAGCTCAGTCGCGACGAGCGCACGCTCTACATCGCCGATTCCAACGGCGCAAGTTTGATCGCGTGGGACATTCATGCCGACGGCAGCGTCACGAACCGGCGCGAGTTCGGCACGCTGCACGGCCGCAGCCCGCGCAACAACGGCCTTGGCGGCGTGCGTACGTACGGTGACGGTATGGCAGTCGATGCCGACGATCGCATCTACGTTGCAACCGGCATGGGCATCGAGGTCTTGAGCGCGGACGGCGAGAACTTGGGCTCGATTCCGGTTCGCTGCGTGCCGCGCGATTGCCAGAACGTTGCATTTGGCGGGCCTGACAAGCGCACGCTCTACGTCGCAGGCGCAGGATCGCTGTACTCAATCGAAATGCTCGCGCGCGGATTGCGCGAACGCGCGAAGTAGACCGCGCGCGCGTTCGCGACTATGCGGCGACCGTGACGATCAGCTCGCGGCGATGCGGCGCTGTGCGGTGCTCGTAGAGAAACACGCCCTGCCACGTGCCGAGCCTGAGCTTCCCATTCGTGATCGGAATCGTCAGTGCCGATTGCGTCAGAATCGAGCGGATGTGCGCCGGCATGTCGTCGGGCCCTTCCGCATCGTGGACGAAACGCGGATCGCCGTCAGGCGCGAGATCGGCAAAAAACGTCTCGACATCCTGTAGCACCGAGGGGTCGGCATTCTCGCAGATAATCAGCGACGCGCTCGTATGCCGGCAGAACACGTTACAGAGACCGACGTCGATGCGCGCTCCGGTGACGAGCGCAGCGATTTCGTCCGTGCACTCGTAGAGCGCACGCCCGCTCGTCGCGATTGCAAGAGTTCTTTGGAACACGACCCCTCCGGTAGATAATGCAACCATGACACCCGAACGTTTCACGAAACTCAAGCAGATTCTTGCGCGCCGCCAACCAGATCTGACAGTACTCGCTGCGGACGTGCACAAGCCGCACAACATCTCCGCGATCGTCCGCACCTGCGATGCGGTAGGCATTCATCGCGTGCATGCGGTCTCACCGAGCGGTGAGTTTCATCACCATCGAATGGCGACCGGCGGCAGTCGCCGTTGGGTCAGGCTCGAGCTACACGCCGACGTCGCAGGAGCCG
>JAHEEN010000044.1 GCA_024640685.1 Rhodospirillaceae bacterium | reverse complement strand
GATGTTGACCGAATGCGCCGTGTGCTGCAGGACGATGCCCATCTGCTCTGCGATATGCATGAATAGGTTGTTGAACACTTCGAGCATGATCGGGTCGGCAGCAGTGCCGACCGCCTCGCGCGCGCTGCGGGGTCTTACGCGCTCGAGTCGAAGCGTGTCCCGGACATCGCGCTCGACCCGCCAGTCGATATCGACGAGCGTCGTGCCGTTGGCCTCCACGATCAGCGCAGGTCCGTCGATCGACGACCCGACCGTGAGCGCTTTGCGCCGATAGACGGGCACGCAGCGAGGTCCTTCCACAAACCAAACGGTGCAGTCGTCGAGCTCGACGCTCGCCTCCGTCGACGCGCCGACGAAGCTCGTGCCGGGCTTTGCGACAGCGCCGATGGCTTCGAGCTCGATCGACTCGACGACGAGCGTGCGCGTCGCGGGCTCGAAGCCGAATCGAGCAGCGTGCGCTGCGTCGAACGCGCCGGACAGCGACGCGAGATCTTCGTGCCACGGCAGTGTCAGCGTCGCGTCGCTGCCGGCAATTTTGACGTTGATGCGCCGTTCTAGCGTCACGCTCGAGGCCGAGAGTCCTTGGGCGCGCAACGCCGCGCGACCGTCGACCTCCAAACGAGCGAACGCCTCGGCAATATCGACGAGACTGGATGCTTCGAGATTACGCTCGAGCGCAGTCGTGTGCAGTGAGCGCAGATCGGCGAGACCGATGCCGTACGCTGAAAGCACGCTCGCGAGCGGGTGAACCAAAACGGTCTCGATGCCTAGCGCATCGGCGACCTGGCATGCATGTTGGCCGCCAGCGCCGCCAAAACAGCACATCGCAAACTCCGTGACGTCGTGACCGCGCTGCGTTGAGATCTGCTTGATTGCGTTCGCCATGCGCTCGACGGCGATGCGCAGGAATCCGAGTGCGAGCGCTTCGGCAGTTGTGGACGTACCGCGGTCGCGGTTGACCGCATCGGTGAGTTCGGCGAATTTCGCGCGGACTGCTGCAACGTCGAGTCCGGCATCGCCGTCGGGGCCGAACACGGCCGGAAAGTAAGCAGGCAAAATCCGTCCGAGCAACACGTTGGCATCCGTTAGCGTCAGCGGACCTCCGCGCCGATAGCATACGGGTCCGGGATTCGCCCCGGCGGACTCGGGTCCAACCTGCAGCCGTCCCTGGCTATACCGCAAGATCGAGCCACCGCCGGCGGCAACCGTGTGGATTTGCATCATCGGTGCCGTGACGCGGAATCCGGCGATGCGGTGCTCATTCGTACGCTCGAACTCGCCGGCATACAGAGACACGTCAGTCGACGTGCCGCCCATGTCGAAGCCGATGACGCGCTCAATGGCTGACTCTCGGGCGACCGCCGCCATGCCGATGACCCCGCCTGCAGGTCCCGACAAGATGCTGTCCTTGCCATGAAAGTAATCGGCTCGCGCGAGTCCCCCGTGGCTCTGCATGAACAACAGCGGTGTCGACCCGGTCAGCTCTGCGAGACCGTCCTCGACCTGTTTGACGTAGCGGCCGAGAACCGGCGACAGGTAGGCGTCGACGACCGTCGTATCGCCGCGCGACACGAGCTTCATCAGCGGGCTCGTCTCGTGCGACGTAGAAATGTGGTCGAAGCCGACGTCCGCGGCAACGCGGGCGGCGAGTCGCTCGTGCTCGCCATAGCGGTAGCCGTGCATGAATACGATAGCCGCACTGGTCGCGCCGCGTTGGCGCGCAGCGCGCAAGTCACGCGTCAGTGCTTGCAGATCGATCGGTAGTAGAACATCGCCATGCGCGTCGATGCGCTCGTGGGCTTCGACGACGTCTGCGTAGAGCATGTCCGGTAAAGCGATGTCGAGTGCAAAGATGTCCGGGCGATTTTGGTAGCCAATGCGTAACGCGTCGGCGAAGCCGTGCGTAACGACGAGGACGGTGCGCGCACCCTGCCGCTCGAGTAGCGCGTTCGTCGCAACGGTCGTGCCCATCTTGACGGCTGCTTTCGCGTTGCCGGCGTCGGCCCCGTGCTCGGCGAGCAAGACACGCAGCCCATGCACGGCCGCATCGGCATAGAGGCCGGGGTTGTCGGACAGCCACTTGCGCGAGATCAGCCGGCCGTCCGGTCGCACAGCGACAACGTCCGTGAACGTTCCGCCGCGATCGATCCAGAACTGCCAGTGCCCGCTACGATCAGCGTCGATTGCGGCCTCCGCCGGTTCTCGTCGAGCCTGTTCGGTCAGTCGTCGGCAGCTGGACGGAACGCGCTCTGGAGCTCTTTTTGGATCGGTGCCGGAGCCGTCTCATAGTGATCGAATTCGAGCGTAAACAGCCCCTCACCGCCGGTCAGCGACTTCAACGTCGTCTGATAGTCACCAAGCTCGGCTAGCGGCACTTGCGCCGTGATTCGCACGCGCCCGCCGGCTGCCGAGTCGCTGCCGGCTATCCGGCCGCGGATGCCCGCGAGATGCCCGGTGATGTCGCCGACCGCATCGCTGGGCGTCGTGACCTCGACCTTGGCGATCGGCTCGAGCACGATCGGCTTGGCTTTCGAAATTGCGTCCATGAACGCTCGCTTTCCGGCCGTGATGAACGCGATTTCCTTGGAATCGACGGGATGGTGCTTGCCGTCGTAGACCGTGACCCGAACGTCGCTGAACGGATAGCCTGCAACTGCGCCCTCGTCCAGGACTTGCTTGACGCCCTTCTCGACCGCCGGAATGAACTGGCCTGGGATCGAGCCACCGACGACGGCGTTCTGGAACTCGAATCCGGAGCCACGCGGCAGCGGCTCGACGCGTAAGTACACTTCGCCGAACTGGCCGGCACCGCCGGTCTGTTTCTTGTGTCGATGATGGCCCTCGGCCGGCAGCGTGATCGTCTCGCGATACGCGATCTTCGGCGGATGTGTACCGACTTCGACGCCGAATTCGTCTCTCATCCGTTCCATGACCAACCGTAGGTGCAGCTCACCCATGCCGCGTAGAACTGTCTCGTTAACCTGGGGATTGAACTCGACCGACAGGCTCGGGTCCTCTGCTGTTAGTTTGTGCAATGCGTCGGACAGTTTCTTCTCTTGACCGCGCTGCTTCAGGACGAGTGCGACGCCGTACATCGGCGGGGGCATCGCGACGGAGCGCAAGCGGAGAGCGTCCTCATCGTGACTCGAGTGCAGCACATCGTCGAAGTGAATCTCCTCGATCTTCGAGACTGCACAGATATCGCCGGCGATTGCCGTCGACATTTCTTCGAGATCCTTGCCTTGGGCCCGATAAATATGCGCTAGCCGCACAGCTTTACGATGCTCGCCGATATAGACCTGGCTCCCGGTCTCGACCTCACCCTGATGAACGCGAAACGTGACGAGGCGACCGACGTAAGGGTCGACGTTGACCTTGAATGCATGGCCGACAAAATGCGCGCCCGCGTCCTTCGGATCGACCTTGAACGTTTTCTTGCTATCGCTCTCGGAGTAGAACTCCGGCGGGTTCGCCTCGAGCGGGCTCGGCATCAGTTGCGAGAACACGCGCAGCAGTTGCCGCAAGCCTGCGCCGGTCTCCGCGGAAACGAAGCACACCGGGATCAGATGGCCGCGGCGCAGCGCCCGCTCGAACGGGTCGTGCAGCTGCTCGAGAGAGATGTCGTCGCCTTGCTCGAGATAGAGCTCCATGAGCTCGTCGTCGAGCTCGATGACCTGGTCGGTGATTTCAGTGTGTGCAGCATCGACGGTCGAGAAATCAGGTTCCTCATCGGCGGGCTCGAAGAAGCAATCGGCGACTGCTTGGCCCTGTCGCGCCGGCAAGTTCAGCGGCAAGCATTGGTTGCCGAACGTCTTACGAATCTCGTCGACGATGCGTTCGAGATTGGCGCCTTCCGCGTCAATTTTGTTGACGATGATAATCCGACAGAGCTTGCGCTCGGCGGTGAAATCCATCATGCGTTGAGTGACGAGCTCTATGCCGGTCTGCCCGTTGATGACAATCGCGCCGGTTTCGACGGCCGGCAGTGCGGCAAGCGCGCGGCCCATGAAGTCGGGATAGCCCGGGGTGTCGATGATGTTGATTCGCCGCGCGTCGTGCTCGAGGTGGCACGTGGCCGTGTCGAGTGAGTGCTGCAATCGCTTTTCTTGGTCCGTGAAATCCGAGACGGTCGTGCCTCTGTCGATCGTGCCACGGCATGTAATCGCGCCCGCCTTTTCGAGCAGCGCTTCGATCAGCGTCGTCTTGCCGGAGCCCGCGTGACCGAGGAACGCGATGTTACGGATGGCATTGGTCGTATATGTTGATGGCATGAAATCCCTCCTGAGCTCTATCGACCCGGGTTTGTTCTATTGAGGTCTCTCAAGTTCTATATCCTAGCTCTGTCGGCACGATTTTGCGCGGCCGCGACGAAATTCGTGCACAGCCGAGAAAACTCTAGTCATTTCATACGGATGTGGCGCGCCGGTCGGTACTCGCTCCGGCACCGGGCGAGGAGCTGCTGACGGCTTGCGACGTCTTCGCTCAGCGATCGCCGAGCACGCTGCGCAGACCGAGCAGTGCAGGCTCCTCGGCTGTAATCACGTATGTCGGGATCGCCTCCAGGTAGCCGCGATGCCTGCCTTTGGCGAGGAAACGTTCGCGGAACGCTGAAGCTGCGAATGCCTTGCGCAGTCGCGGCACGATGCCGCCGGCAATGTAGACGCCACCACGCGCACCGGCAGTCAGCGCCAAGTCGGACGCAAAGCTTCCGAGCATGCCGAAGAAGATCGTCTGCGCCTTTTGCGCGAGCGGATCGCCACGGGCTGCAGCAGCGGAGACCCCCGCCGGCGCCAGCCGAGGCGGCTCGACCCCGGCCTGCTCGGATAGCACGTCGAGTATCCGCGCGAGACCCGGTCCGGAGATCAGGGTTTCCGCGGCGCAATAGCCGGACGAATCGCGCAGGGCGTCGACGACGATGCATTCCGTCGCTGTCTCCGGCGATGAGGCGACGTTCCCGCCCTCGCCGGCAACGACCGTCCAGCCGCCCTCGAATGGAACCAGCGTCGCGACGCCGAGACCGGAGCCGGGGCCGAGCACGACCCGCGGCGCACGATCGATCTGTGAGCCACCGCCGATCGATAGCAGATCGTCATCGGACAACGACGGCAGCGCCCATGCGACCGCGGCAAAATCGTTGATGACGAGCAGTCGCTTCAGTCGCAGTGCTTCGGCGAGCTCGGCTCGAGAGAAGCGCCAGGGCAGATTGACCATCGAGATTTCATCGTCGGTGATCGGTGCGGCGATTCCGATCGCAGCCTGGCTCGGTCGATCCGTGACGCGACGGTCGTCGAGATAACTCTCGAGCACGTCTTGGACGCCGTCGAACTCGCGATTCTCGAATCGCTCGAGCGCGGTCAAACTGCCCTGGTCGTCGAGCAGCGCACAGCGAGTATTCGTCGCGCCGATATCTGCGATTAGATCCATCGATGCAGCCCGTTGCAGTGAATGCGATCGGTGCGATGTTAAGTAGCCGAAGCGTGTCTTTAAAGCAACCCGATCACGGCCAGGCGGCGGCTATACTCGGGCCGCATGACGTCTCCTCCAGCCGTCAACGACGCGAGGCCCCGGCTCGTGCAGCTACGCAGGCTAGCCCAGCGCGGTGCGCTCGTGTTCGTGCGCTACGCTTTGGCCGAACCCGCGGCGCTCACTACCGGTGCTAGCGTCTGTTATGTGCTGGAGCGCGACCGGCTGTACGATCGGCTCGTGCTACGCGATCTGTGCCTGCGGCGGGATTGGCCGCAGGCTGGCAGCCCTCTACCGGACGGTCGACCTGCCGTGCTCGGTCTCAGAGAGTATCGTGGCCGGCTTTTGCGTAGGCTGGCGCCGAGCGCAGTAAGTCGTCTCGGCGACATCGTCGGCTGGCTCGAGGAGAACCCCGACGCCGATATCGAGCTCGTGCCGGTCGCTGTTTTCTGGGGCCGCTCGCCCGCGAAGGAGCGCTCGTGGTTAAAGCTGCTGTTGACCGAGGATTGGGTTGCCAGCGGACGCATTCGGCGGGCGTTCTCGATTCTCGTCCACGGGCGACAAGTCCTCGTTAAGGTCAGCAAGCCCGTATCGCTGCGCCGTCTCGTCGACGAAGGGCTGACACGGGATAGGATCACGCGCAAGGCGGCCCGGCTGCTGCGCGTGCATTTCCGCCGCCAACGCGAAGCGACGATCGGGCCTGATCTGTCGCACCGTCGTCTGCTCGTCGACGAAGTGCTGGCGAGCCCGCCGGTACGGCAGGCCGTGCAGCGCGAAGTGCAGATCAAGCACCGATCCGAGCGCCGCGTCGAGAAGCGCGCTCGTCGCATTGCGCGTGAGATCGCAGCGCACTATTCGCATGCCGTCGTGCGTATTCTCGAGACGATTTTCGGCTGGGTTTGGCATCGACTCTATGACGGCGTCGAGGTGCGGCACTTCGATAGACTCAGCGAGATTGCCGTCGGCTCCGAAGTAGTCTACGTGCCCTGTCATCGTAGCCACATCGATTATCTGTTGCTGCCGTACGTGATTTTCACGCGTGGTTTAGTGCCGCCACACATCGCTGCCGGTATCAATCTCAATTTGCCGTTGATCGGCCCCGTCATGCGCCGCGCAGGCGCATTTTTCATGCGTCGCAGCTTTCGCGGCGATGCGCTTTATTCGGCAGTCTTCCGAAGCTATCTTGCGGCGATCATCGTGCGGGGCTTTCCGGTCAAGTTCTTCATCGAGGGCACGCGCTCGCGCACGGGTCGGCTATTGGATCCCAAGCTCGGTCTGCTGTCGATGACCGTCGAGAGCTTCTTGCGAGATCGTCGTCGGCCGGTCGTGTTCGTGCCGGTCTATTTCGGCTACGAGAAGGTCGTCGAAGGCCAGACCTTTCTCAGTGAGCTGCGCGGACAAGGCAAGCAGCGCGAGACGTTCGCCAGCGCACTGCGCTCGCTGCGCGCGTTGCGGGAGCATTTCGGCACCGTCGACGTCAGCTTCGGCGAGCCTATCCACCTCGATGCAGTGCTCGATCGGATGCGCGCGGACTGGCGGAATCACGATGTCGAGCAGTTCTTCCGGCCTGCATGGATCGAGCAGGCCGTCGCGAGCCTCGGCCGGGATATCATGATCGCGATCAACGAGGCAGCAATCGCAAATCCCGTCAGCCTCGTCGCATTGATCTTGTTGACGATGCCGAAGCAGGCAATCGTCGAGATCGAGCTTCGCAAGCAACTGGCGCTTTATCTGAGATTGCTGGATGCGGCGCCGTATTCGCCGCGTGCCGGCCACACAGCGCTCGAGCCGGCGCAGATTATCGAGCATTGCGAGCGCATGGGCTGGTTGGCCCGACGGCCGCATCCGCTCGGCGACATCGTCTATATGGAGGAACGTAAAGCCGTGCTCGCGAGCTATCATCGCAACAACATCGTGCATATGTTCGCTCTTCCGAGCCTGATTGCCGCGACGCTATGCAATCGCAACGAGATCGGTTCGACCGAGCTCGCGATCACGCTCAAGCGCCTGTACCCCTGTTTCAAGGCCGAACTGTTCCTGCGCGGCGATGCTGGCGCTCTCGACGCCGAAGTCGATCGTGTCGTGTCCGCGATGGCCGCAGTCGGTATCGTCGAGCAGGGCATGGGGCTCGTGACGCGCCCACGCGAGACGCACGTGACGGCCGCGCAGTTCGCGCTGTTCTGCGGCATCGTCGAGCCATATATCGAGCATTACTTCCTAGCCGTGATCTATCTGATCGAGCACGGCTCGGGCACGATCGACAAGGCTAAAGTCGTCGCGTCCTGTGTCGATGCCGCCGACCAACTGGCGAGGCTATATACGGTGAACTCCCCCGACCTCTTCGAGGCGGGCTTGTTCGAGACGCTGATAGCGGGCTTACAGCAGCAGGGTCTCGTAACCGAGGATGCGGACGGACGACTGAGCTTTGGCGAACCGCTAGCGCGGGTCGCTGAGGATCTGGGGCGCCTGTTACGGCCGCGTCTACGCCAGACGCTAGAGAATTTCGCTGCTGCGGCAACGACGACGCCGGCTCGCGCCGCGGAGGCCGACGGCGCGGCGGTAGCCAGACCCGCAGAGTTCGGCTAGGCGTTCAAGTCCGGAATGCGGTCGCTCTCCAGCTGGCTGATCATGTCCTTGATCATGAGCTTCCGCTTCTTCAAGCGGCGCAACATAATCTGATCCACGTGCGGATCGATGACCAACCGGGAGATGACCTGATCCAGGTCTTGATGCTCTATCCGCAGCTCTTTGAGCCGCTCTACTGAACTTAGCGCTTCGATTTCTATGTTATCTGTCACGTCTCACTTGGAATCGCAGCGAGCCAATTGCGGCTAGTGTCGCCAATGGCTAAAAAGTGAGGATTTAGTAGGGAGTCTTTGGTGTTATATCTCAGCTTCCCACCCGCAACGTCCATCATACACCCACCGGCGCACTCAAGCACGGCCTGTGCGGCTGCCGTGTCCCACTCCGACGTCGGACCGAAGCGCGGGTACACGTCCGCACCGCCCTCTGCGACGAGGCAAATCTTCAAAGAGCTGCCCATGGGAATGATTTCATGCGGCCCGATGCGCTCGAGGAACGATGCCAAGGCTGGGCTCGGATGACTGCGGCTGCCGAGCACCCTGGTCGGGCCCTCGCCAGTCGTGCTCGTGTGGATCTCGTTTGCTTGACCGGTGCTATCGTAGCGCCACGCACCGAGTGCCGTTGCGCCCGCGTAGCCGATGCCGAGCGCTGGCGCATCGACAACGCCCAAGACTGGCTGGCCGGCGGCGATCAGCGCTATGTTGACGGTAAACTCGCCATTGCGTTTTACGAACTCTTTCGTGCCGTCGAGCGGATCGACGAGCCAGTAATGGCTCCACGCGCGCCGCCCGGAGATGTCCTCGGCTGGTGATTCCTCCGACAGCACTGGCAATCCGACATCGAGACTCGCCAAGCCGTCCGTGATGATCGCATGGGAGTCGCGGTCCGCCTGCGTCAGCGGTGAGTCGTCGTCCTTGTGCTCGACGTCGAACGCGCCACCGTAGACGCGCATGATCGCCTCGCCCGCGGCTGCCGCGATCGCCCGAACCGAGTCGAGCAGGCGCTGTTGAGTACTCTCGGCGTCCAAGTTCACGGTGGAAGATCTCATCGGTTCCATGGGGCTCGCGTATCATAGCTGCCAATGGGAACCGCGACGACACAGGCGACGATTTTCTGGGACACGGTCGACACCGTGCTCGTCGACATGGACGGTACGCTGCTCGATTTGGCGTTCGATAACTTCTTCTGGCTCGATCTCGTCCCACGAACCTATGCGGCGCGCCACGGGCTTGCCGAGTCGCGCGCGCGCGAGGACCTGATGCGTGTCTACCGCGATCTCGAGGGCACGCTCGCTTGGTATTGCATCGATCATTGGACCGAGCGCCTGGAGATCGACCTGCGTGCGTTGAAGCGTGAGCATCGTCATCGCATTCGCTACCTGCCGGGCGCGTTGGAGTTCCTCGCGGGCGTGCGCTCGCGCAACAAGCGGCTGTTGCTCGTGACAAACGCTCATCGCGCCGTGCTCGAGGTCAAAATCGAGCAGACGGGCCTCGACCGCGAGGTTGACGCGATGATCTCCTCGCATGACTTCGAGGCTCCGAAAGAAAGCTCAGAGTTCTGGCGGCAGCTCGATGTGGCCGTCGAGTTGGACTCCGAGCGAACCTTGCTCGTCGAGGACAGCATCAGCGTGCTTCAGGCCGCGCGCGGCTATGGCGTGCGCCACACAGTCGCGATTCGACGGCCGGACACGAATAGCCCGGCACGCGAGATCGACGAGTTTCCGTCGGTAGATGGCGTACACGCGCTGACGTGACAATTTGGGGTCTGACCCCAAATTGTCACGTCAGCCGGAGCGCTTGCCGCGACGCCGGCGTCGCCCAGGCTCGCGATCGCCGGATTTCGCGCCGAACCCCTTCTTGGGTGGACGTTTCTCTCGCGGCCTGCGCGGCGGCGTCTCGATCTCCGGCAGCGTCGCCGGATCGATCGACATGACCGGAATACGGCGTCCGATGAACGCCTCGATTTCCGGTAACGACACCACGTACTCCTCGCAGCCGAAGCTGATCGCATCGCCCGAGGCGCCAGCACGAGCGGTACGCCCGATGCGATGGACGTAGTCCTCGGGGTCCTGCGGCAGGTCGTAGTTGAACACGTGGCTGACGTCGGGGACGTGTAGGCCGCGCGAGGCGACGTCGGTACCGATCAGGACAGGCAGCTCACCTGCAACGAAGTCCTTGAACATTTTCAGGCGCTTGCGCTGCGGCACGTCACCGGAGATTGCGCTTGCGTGAATCCCGTTGTGCTCGAGATAGGCGTGCAGCCGATCGGCCTCGCGGCGCGTATTGACGAAAATCATCGTGCGGCGCGCATCCATTTGCCGCAGCAGTGATATCAGCAGCGGAATCTTCTCTTCGTTCGACGGGAAGTAAATCGACTGCCTGACGCGATCGACAGTGACTTTGTCGGGCTCGATACGGACGAGACCCGGGTCGTTCATATGCTCGTACGCGAGCTCGAGCACTCGGTGTGACAATGTCGCCGAGAACAATAGGTTCAAGCGTTGGCTCGCTTCCGGAAGGCGCCGCAACACGAAGCGAATGTCCCGTATGAAGCCGAGATCGAACATCCGATCGGCCTCGTCGAGAACCATGACCTCGATGTGTTTGAGGCCGAAGACTTTCTGCTTGAAAAAATCGATGATACGTCCAGGCGTGCCGATCAATATGTCGACGCCGTCGGCGAGCTCGCGCCGCTGCTTCTCATAGTCGGTTCCGCCGAACGCAAGGCCGAACCGATACGGGAGAAATTTGGCGAGCGCCGTCGCATCGGCATGGATCTGGACGGCGAGCTCGCGCGTCGGCGCGAGAATCAATGCCCGCGGCCCCGGGGGGCGTCGCTCACCGTCGTCCGGACGGGCGAGTTTACAAAATAATGCGATTAAGAATGCCGCTGTCTTGCCGGTACCGGTCTGTGCTTGACCGGCGACATCATGACCGGCCAACGCGATCGGCAGCGTTTTGGCCTGAATCGGCGTGCACTGTCGAAATCCGGCGGCCTCGATGCCACGCATCACGGCCTCGGGTAACCCTAGCGAGCCGAATTCGAGGTCACTCAGATGGCTGTCCGATTCAGAGCTCGTATCGGAGTCGGACGTAAAGACTTGCAAATTGCGTTCTCACGGGTTCAAAATAGCCACAGCTAGGCGACATTAGCTTCCCCAACGAATTTCTAAACTGCGTCCCCACAGGCCTCGTCAGGCAGTATCTAGCAGCGGCATTGTGCCTGACACGGCTCTCGGCGTCACTTTTCGATAGACGATTAGGCTGACGCAGTCACTATTTTTCGGCGAACAGGGCCGTTAATCGGCAAGCGCGTAATATAGCGGAGGAAAGAATCGGTGAGCGATCGGATCGTACACGTGACCGACGGAAGCTTCGAGGCGGACGTCGTCAATGCAGATCAGCCCGTATTGATCGACTTCTGGGCGGAATGGTGTGGCCCGTGCAAGATGATCGCGCCGATGTTGGAAGGAGTTGCCGAGGACTACAGCGATCGCTTGACGATCGCCAAGCTCAACGTCGACGACAATCCACAGACGGCGATGCGCTTCGGTATCCGCAGCATTCCAACGTTATTGCTGTTTAAGGACGGCTCGGTCGCCGGGCAAAAGGTCGGTGCGCTATCCAAGTCGCAGCTCGAGGCATTTCTGGACCCACTCGTGGGATCCGCCGATAGCTAGCGCGGGATGGTCCCGGACAATCGGAATTTTCGGTAAGCATCGGTGAGGGGATACTTGGGTAATTCAGCACGAGTACGAGCAAAAGGTGGCTCGCAGCGTTCGCGGGACGGCAACGGTAAGAAGCGTGGGCCGCGTCGTGGCCGTCAGCAGAGGGAAGAGTTTCCCGACGACGAGGATCTCGAGTTAATCCCAGTGGAGGAGCTCGAGAACACCAAGAACGGGATGAATCTGCTGGAGCTCAAGAACAAGCCGGCGTCGGAGCTCGTCGAGCTGGCGCAGTCCATGGGACTCGAGAATCTTGCCCGTTCGCGAAAGCAGGACATCATATTCTCGATTCTCAAAGAGCACGCCAAGAACGGCGAGCACATTTTCGGTGAAGGCATTCTCGAGATCTTGCAGGACGGCTTCGGATTCCTGCGCTCCCCTGATAGCTCCTATCTGGCCGGGCCTGACGATATCTATGTATCGCCGAGCCAAATTCGGCGCTTTGCGCTGCGCACTGGCGATACCGTTTCCGGGCTGATTCGACCGCCGAAAGACGGCGAGCGCTATTTCGCGCTGCTCAAGGTCGGGCAGATCAACCACGATTCGCCCGAGGAGGCCCGCAGTAAGGTCCTATTCGAGAATCTGACGCCGCTGTTTCCGCGAGAGCGCTTGCAGCTCGAGCAGGGTAACGGCAGCACCGAGGATTTGACGGCGCGCATCATCGATATGGTCGCACCGATCGGCAAGGGCCAGCGCGCATTGATCGTGTCACCGCCCAAGGCCGGTAAGACGATGCTGCTGCAAAACATTGCGACGTCGATCGCAGCGAAGCACCCGGAGTGCACGCTGCTCGTGTTGTTGATCGACGAGCGTCCCGAGGAAGTGACCGAGATGGAGCGCACGGTTCGCGGCGAGGTCGTCTCAAGCACGTTCGACGAGCCGGCGACGCGCCACGTTCAGGTCGCCGAGATGGTCATCGAGAAGGCCAAGCGGCTCACGGAGCACAAGCGCGATGTGGTCATTTTGCTCGACTCGATTACCCGGCTCGCGCGTGCATACAACACGGTCGTGCCATCGTCCGGCAAAGTGCTGACCGGCGGTGTCGATGCGAATGCGCTACAGCGACCGAAGCGATTTTTCGGCGCCGCGCGCAACATCGAGGAAGGCGGCAGCCTGACGATCATTGCAACGGCGCTGATCGATACCGGCTCGAAGATGGACGAGGTCATTTACGAGGAGTTCAAGGGAACGGGTAACTCCGAGATCCACCTCGATCGTCGCATTGCCGAGAAGCGGATTTTCCCGGCAATTAACATCAATCGCTCGGGCACGCGCAAGGAAGATCTGTTGATCGAAGCGGAGGAGCTGCAGAAGATTTGGGTGCTGCGCAAGGTGCTGCATCCGATGGACGAGCTCGCCGCGATCGAGTTTCTGCTGAGTAAGCTTCAGGATACGAAGACGAATTCGCAGTTCTTCGAGTCGATGAAGCGCTAGAGTTTCCGGCTTACGCGCGTTCTCTGGCTACGGCCCGGTAGCCGATGTCCGTTCGGTAGTAGACACCGGCCCAGTCGATCTTGCGCGTCGCTGCATAGGCACGCTGCTGAGCATCGGTCACGCTGTCGCCTAGCGCGACCGCGCAAAGCACGCGGCCGCCGGATGTGACGACGTGACCGTCCTTGAGCGCAGTACCGGCGTGGAAGACCTTCACGTCGTCACCGAAGTCGGCGTCTAGCCCGGCGATCGGACTGCCCGTCGCGTACTGACCGGGATAGCCGCCGGCAGCGAGTACAACTCCGAGTGCCGCGCGTTCGTCCCACTCGGCCGTGACGTCGCTCAGCGTGCCGTTGATCGCATGCAGGCACAGCTCGACGAGATCCGACTTCAGCCGCATCATGATCGGCTGAGTCTCCGGATCGCCGAAGCGGCAGTTGAACTCGAGGACGCGCGGCACGCCATCGTCGCCGACCATAATGCCCGCGTAGAGAAACCCGCAGTATGGAATACCGTCGGCAGCTAGGCCGTCAACGGTTGGGCGCATGACCTCGCGCATGATGCGCTCGTGCATCTCGGCCGTAACGACCGGAGCCGGCGAGTAGGCCCCCATGCCGCCGGTGTTCGGGCCGAGGTCGCCGTCGTCGCGGGCTTTGTGGTCCTGCGAGCTTGCAAGCGGCAGGACATCGGTGCCGGCGACGATAGCGATGAAGCTCGCTTCCTCGCCGCGAAGGAACTCCTCGATGACGACACGCGTGCCGGCAGCGCCAAACTCGCCGTCCGCAAGCATCGATTCGACCGCGGCTTCGGCTTCCGATACCGATTGTGCGACGATGACGCCCTTGCCGGCCGCGAGCCCGTCGGCTTTGATGACGATAGGCGCGCCGTGCTCGCGAATATAGGCGAGCGCGGGCTCGAGCGCCGTGAACGTCGCCGATGCCGCAGTCGGAACGTCGTGCCGCTCGAGAAATGCCTTCGTAAAAGCTTTCGAGCCTTCGAGTTGTGCTGCTGCGGCGCTCGGCCCGAAGCATTTCAGGCCGGCCGCGTTGAACTGATCGACGACACCGGCCACGAGAGGCTGCTCAGGGCCGACGATCGTAAGCCCGACGTCCTCGCGTTGCGCCAGTTCGATCAAGCTTGGAATGTCGTCGGCAGCGACCGCAACGTTGCGTAGCTTGTCGTCTGTCGCGGTCCCCGCATTGCCCGGTGCGACGATGACCTCGGAAACTTGCGGCGACTGCGCGGACCTCCAGGCGAGCGCATGTTCTCGGCCGCCGCTTCCGATCACGAGTAATTTCACGGTGCCGCGCCGCTCAATGCCTGAAGTGACGCATGTGGGTCATGACCATCGCGAGTCCGTGCTCGTCGGCTGCTGCAATGACTTCCTCGTCGCGAATAGAGCCGCCCGGCTGAATGATCGCCGAGACCCCGTTGGCAGCAGCCGTGTCGATGCTGTCGCGGAACGGAAAGAAAGCGTCGGAGGCCATAACGGCGCCATCGAGGCTCAAGCCCTCGTCGGCCGCTTTAATTGCGCCGATGCGTGCGCTGACGACGCGGCTCATCTGGCCTGCGCCGACACCGAGGGTGCGGCGATCCTTGACGTAAACAATCGCGTTCGATTTGACGAACTTTGCGACGGTCCAGGCGAAGTGAAGGTCGTCTAGCTCGGCAGGGGTCGGCGTGCGCTGCGTGACGACCGTGGGCTCAACGTCATCGAGCGTCCCAGTGTCGCAATTTTGCACGAGCAGGCCGGATTCGATCGAGCGAATATCCCATTGCCCACTGCCTTCGCCTGGTATCGTCTCGAACGGCCCTGTCTCGAGGACGCGCGCGTTCTTTTTCTTTGCGAGCGCCTCGCGTGCATCTTCCTCAATAACCGGGGCGACAATGACGTCGACGAGCTGGCGCTCGATTATCGTGCGCGCAGTCTCAGCATCGAGCGGCCGATTGAACGCGATGATGCCGCCAAACGCCGACGTCGGATCCGTTGCAAACGCGGCATCGTAGGCCTCAATCTGCGTCGCGGCAATTGCAACGCCACACGGGTTCGCATGCTTGACGATCACGCAGGCATTCTCTGCAAAGGCTTTGACGCACTGCAGTGCCGCGTCGGCGTCAGCGATATTGTTGAACGACATCGGCTTGCCCTGCAGCTGGGTCGCGGCGGCGATCGTTCCTGGCGTCGGCGCCCCGTGACCGTAGACGGCCGCCTTTTGGTGTGGGTTTTCGCCATACCTAAGCGGCTGCTTGCGTTGCCAGCCGCCGACGAGCGTCGCTGGAAGCGCGTCGTCGCTCGCGTATTGCCGGGACAGATAGCGGGCAATCTCCGCGTCATAACGTGCCGTGTGCGCAAACACTTTAACGGCGAGCTCGTCCCTTAACGCGCGATCCTCGCCTGACTCCAACGCGGCGATCACGCGATCGTAGTCCGCGGGATCGACGACGACCGTTACTCGACCGTGATTTTTGGCTGCGGCTCGAAGCATCGCTGGACCGCCGACATCGATATTCTCGATCGCCTCGGCCAGTGTGCAGTCAGGCCGCGCGACGGTTGCCTCGAACGGATACAAGTTGACTGCGACGACATCGATCCAGCCGATCCGGTGCTCGTCCATAACGGCATCGTCGACACCTGCGCGAGCCAGCAACCCGCCGTGGACCGCCGGATGCAGTGTCTTGACGCGGCCGTCCATAACCTCGGGGAATCCGGTGACTGAGGCTACGTCTGTGACCGCGATTCCGGCATCGCGTAGCACGCGCGCGCTACCGCCGGTCGAGATGATCTCGAAAGACAGCCGCTCTAGCGCTTGCGCGAACTCGACGAGTCCGTCTTTGTTCGAAACACTCAGTAACGCTCTGCGGGGAATCGACGCGCTGGCGCTCATCCGTCGAGGAGTTTGTACGCGACGAGCTTTTTGCGCAGCGTGCCGCGATTAATGCCCAAAATCTCGGCTGCTTCGCTCTGATTGCCGCCCGCGTACTCGAGGACGTTGCGAAACAACGGCCGCTCGACCTCGCCCAAGACGAGACGATAGAGATCCGCAGGACGGTGACCGTTGAGTGTCTTCAGATAGCCGCGTAGCGCTTCGTCAGTGAGCGTGCCTAAGGACTGGTTCTTGACGCCCATCGACGGCGACTTGGATTTCTTTTTCTTGGCTTTCTTTTTTGATGATCGTTTCGTGCTTGTTCTTGTCGGCACGGCGTTCTCCCCGTGAACGCTCTCGCTCGGCGCACGCCTCGTGAGCTTCGTCTGCAAAAAATTCGCGAGCCAGCCGCAGCTGCTCCGTCGCGGTCTCGACTGCCATCACGCGTTGGCGAAAGCGACGCCCCCCAGCCTGATGCTCAGCATACCAGGCCAAATGCTTCCGGCTAACGCGAACGCCTGTGGACTCGCCGTAAAAACGGTACAGGCTGTCGAGATGTTCGAGGATGATATCACGGACGCTCGTCAATGAAAGATTTTCATCAGTCGTTGTTGAGCATCGAAAATGTTTTCGGAGCTCTGCGAATATCCACGGCCGCCCGCGCGCAGCGCGACCGATCATGACACCATCGGCGCCCGTGTAGTCGAGCACGGCACGTGCTTTTTCCGCCGAGTCGATATCGCCGTTGGCGATGACCGGAATTGCAACCGCGCGTTTGATGCGCCGTATCGTTTCGTACTCGGCCTGGCCTGAAAATTTGCAGGCGCGCGTTCGTCCGTGAACCGTCACTGCCGCCACGCCGTTGTCCTCGGCGATACGTGCAATATCGAGGCCGTTACGGGATTCGGCGCACCATCCCGTGCGAATCTTTGCCGTGACCGGGACGCCTGCTGCTGCGACGACGCGGGCGAAGATCCGCGCGACGAGCTGCGGCTCTTTCAGCAGCGCCGATCCGGCTGCACGGCGGCAGACTTTCTTTGCCGGGCAACCGAGGTTGATGTCGACGACTGCGGCGCCGAGCGACGCTGCTTCCGCGGCTGCGCTCGCCATCATGTCGGGGTCGTAGCCGGCAATTTGTACGATCTCAGGTCGTTGCGATTTGTGAGCGCGCAGCCGCAGCCGGGTTTTCCGCGTCGTCCACAGCGCCGTATCCGACGTGATCATCTCGCTCGGAGTGAGTCCTGCGCCAAAGCGCGCGCAGAGATCGCGAAATGGTGCATCGGAGATGCCTGCCATAGGCGCAAGCGCCAACGCGTTCGGAAACGCCAGGCCTGCGATGGCAAGAGGCGTGCTAATCGAAGACACGGTCGGCGGCACACCGGTAACCCGCGTCGTTGTTCTCAACGCAGACGTCGAGCTCGAAGCCCGATGCGTCGAGGCCCGGATCGACGACGGCGAGCTCGGCGGGAACGGTCTCGCCAGCAGCCATCAACGTGCTTGCGACGAAGTCCGCGCCAAGGTACTCGCGTGGTGTAAAGATGCGACGGCCGATGACCGACTCCCAGCGGTCTTTGAGCTCGAGCTGAATGCTCGGGTAAGGCTGTGGTGCCGGGCCGCCGTTGCGAATCTGCGCCGTGATTCGAAGACTGCCGATTTCGCTTTCGGTTTCGCCAGCCGTAGCGGCCCAATTGCTGATTTCGTACTGATCCAGATTCCAATCCGGTGCGAGCGTGACGCCAAAGGCCGCGTACCCCGTCTGCAGCAGCGAGCCGATACCGGATTGCGTCGCGAGCAGGGTGCGGTTGTGGTGCACGAGCTGAACGACGAGCAGCACGGCCATTGCGGCTGCGCCTACGCGCCACAAGAGCCGACGATTGCCGGGCTGCGACGAGGCTGCAATGGGACTCTGTAATGCCTCAAGCAGATCGGCTTCCGGATCGTTCGACAGCGTTGCATCTACCTCTTCTGCGCTGATCGGCGCCTCGTCGGCTTGCTCGGCATCGACTACCGCATCGATCGTCGCGGCCGTCGCGCGCGCGCCTCCCGCCTCATCGAGCTCTACGGCTTCGACTTGTGGTGCGGATGCTGTCTGAGGCGACGCTAAGTGCCGCAAGCCGGCGAGTGAATTTGGCTCGCCGATGTCGAAGAACGCAGCCGGCGTGCCGTAGGATTCGAACTCGCCAACCTCGTCGTCCAGATCGTCCAAGTCGGAGTCACGACCGTCGGAATCGCGACCGTCGGTGGCTGCATCCGCGCCGGGGTCATCGTCCGTCGTATCCTCGATCTCTTTGAGCACCTGGCCCCACTCGTCGTCCGCCAGTACCTCGAACTGCAGCGATCCGGACGTGGTGCCGCTGCTGGCGGCGGGCTCCTCGTCAGTCGTCTCAGCCTGCGCGATTGGCTCGTCGGTGTCACCGTGCTCAACGACTGCTTCCGCGGCGCACTCTTCGAGTGCGAGCTCGACCGGGGAGTCGGTCGGTAGCGATGCTGGTTGATCCGTGATCTGCGTATCGAGAGCGATCTCGCCGTGGGGGCTTGCCGCTGGCGGCACGTCGCCATCGGCAGTGCCCGCGGACGTCCGCTCCGATGTCAGCGGCGCACCGGTTGCGGCGTCGGGCTCGGGATTCTCATCGCCGACCGTCGGTGCATCGGCGATGTCGGGCCCTGCGATCTCCTCGATCGCTGCGAGTTCCTGCGTTTGCATTGTCGGCGACAGGAAGTCTTCTTCGGACTGCATGCCGGGATCGAGCGCGTCTTGGAGAAGACCGGAGAATGCGCTGTAAACGGTCGCACAGCTGCCGCAACGTACGGCGCCGCT